>JAFKFJ010000113.1 GCA_017307335.1 Alphaproteobacteria bacterium
ACTCGGTGGCGCCGAGCTTCTCGCGCAGCTCGAACCACACCCGGTCGGTCGCCGCCTCGCCCGATCCCGCCCAGGCGGCGCGGGCGCGGCGGCGCTGCTCCTCCATCGCCACCTCGAAGCCGGCGGTGTCGACGCCCCGCCCCTGCTCGCGCAGCGCGTCCTGCGTCAGGTCGAGCGGGAAGCCGAACGTGTCGTAGAGGCGGAACGCGATCTCGCCGGGCAGCACGCCGCGCTCCGGCAGCCGCTCGGTCGCCTCGGCGAGCAGGTGCAGCCCGCGCTCCAGCATCGCCTTGAACCGCGTCTCCTCGAGCCGCAGCGTCTCCATGATCAGCGGCTCGGCGCGCACGAGTTCGGGATAGGCGGCGCCCATCTGGCGCACGAGCGCGGGCACCAGGCGCCACATCAGCGGCTCGCGCGCGCCCATCATGTGCGCGTGGCGCATGGCCCGGCGCATGATCCGGCGCAGCACGTAGCCGCGGCCCTCATTGGAAGGCAGCACGCCGTCGGCGATCAGGAAGGCGCTGGAGCGCAGGTGGTCGGCGATGACGCGGTGGCTGATCCTGAACTCGCCGTCCGGATCGCGCCCCGACGCCTCCGCGCTCGCGAGGATCAGCGCGCGCAGCGTGTCGGTGTCGTAGTTGTCGTGCTTGCCCTGCAGGATGGCGGCGAAGCGTTCCAGGCCCATGCCGGTGTCGATCGAGGGCCGCGGCAGCGGCACCCGCACGCCGGGCGGCCCCTCCTCGTACTGCATGAACACGAGGTTCCAGATCTCGATGAAGCGGTCGCCGTCCTCGTCGTCGCTGCCGGGCGGGCCGCCGGGGATCGTCGGCCCGTGGTCGTAGAAGATCTCGCTGCACGGGCCGCACGGGCCGGTGTCGCCCATGCGCCAGAAATTGTCGGCGGTGGGGATGCGGATGATCCGCTCCTCCGGCAGCCCCGCGATCTTGGCCCACAGCGCCGCGGCTTCGTTATCCTCGGCATAGACGGTCACCAGCAGGCGCTCGGCGGCCAGTCCGAAATCGCGCGTCACCAGCGTCCAGGCGTGGTGGATCGCCTGATCCTTGAAATAGTCGCCGAAGGAGAAATTACCAAGCATCTCGAAGAAGGTGTGGTGCCGGGCGGTGTAGCCGACATTGTCCAGGTCGTTGTGCTTACCGCCGGCGCGGACGCATTTCTGCGCCGTCGCCGCGCGCGAATACGGGCGCTTCTCCTGGCCGGTGAAGACGTTCTTGAATTGCACCATGCCGGCATTGGTGAAGAGCAGCGTGGGGTCGTTGCGCGGCACGAGCGGGCTCGACGGCACGACCGTGTGGCCGTGGCGGGCGAAGTAGTCGAGGAAGGTGGCGCGGATGTCGTTGCTACTGGGCATGACGCGGCGGCTCGTCCCGGGCGATCGTTGTCGGCAAGGGGATTAGCGCACGCCCCCAACCCTGTCATGTGCCCCGCGGCGGCTTGGCACGGGGAAAGTTCCCGGCATGGGGCACCAAAGTATCAGCGCGCGCTCGCAAAGTGGTGAACAGTTCTGTGGTCACGCCGCCGGCATCTCGCCGCGGTTTTACCGCGCGCGTCGCACCCAACCGCTAGGGTCGGCGCCGTACTTGGACGGAGCGGGTCGGATGTCGAGCACGGTACCGGCGATCTGGCAGGGCGTCGGCAGCGTCAATTCGGGTAACTGGACGGACGCGACACACTGGACCACGGCGAGCGTGCCCGGGGCGTCCACGGTTGCGGTGCTCGGGCCGAGCGTGACTGCGACTGCGCCTTGGGTCGTGTCGGTCACCGGCGCGCAGCAGGCGGGCGAACTGGTGATGGAGATGAGCTCGGTCGCCGGGGCCGCGATCGGCGGGCTTGCCATCGGCGGCACGCTGACGGTCGGCGGCTCGATCGAGATCGGTGGCGGCGCCATCCGTGGCGGCAACACCAACACGCCGGGCGGCACCATCAGCGTCGCCGCCGGCGGGGCGCTGATCGGCAAGGGCAACCTGGTGGCGGCGCTCTCGACCATCAACCTCGCGGGCGGCATCGTCAGCACCGCCGGGTACTCCGACATCTACCAGTCCGCGGCGACCATCCAGGGCGGCGGGTCCTGGAGCGCGTCGGAGATGTACATCGGCCAGTTCTTCACCGCGAACGTCCTGCTCCAGCATGGCTCGCTGCACCTGCTCGGGCTGCTCGACCTGGGGCAGGACCCGACCATGCCGGGGGCCGGCGGGCCGCAGGGCATCGCCACGCTCTCGGTCGACGGCGGCAGCAACGTCACCGCGCTCAGCCTCGCGGTGCTCAACCAGTCCACGCTCAGCGTGGACGCCACCAGCGGCGTGGCGCTCGGCGGTGCAGCAACGGTCGCCGGGGCCGTGGTGATCGGCAATTCCGGCCGCGCCGACCTCGAGGCGGTCCAGGTCGCCGCGAACGTCGTGGACAACGGCATCCTCTCGGCGGCCAGGAACGCCGCCAACACGACCGTGCATCCGGATCTCGGCCCGACCGTCACCGGTGCGGTGACCGGCTCCGGCATCCTCCATGTCGGCTCCAACTACACGCTGGAGGTCGGCAGCGCCGCTGGCTTCGCCGGGCGAGTGTCGCTCGATCCCACGGCCACGCTGGTCATCGACGCCGGCGCCTCGCCGAGCGGGCGGATCAGCATGTACCATGCGACGATCGACCTGCGCGGGCTGACCTTCAGCGGCGGGCTGACGCCGACCTACAACGCCACGACCGGCGTGCTGACGCTGGGCACCGATGCGCTGAATGTCGGCACCGGCCTCGCTGCGACCGACTTCACTACCGCCGCCGACGCGCATGGCGGCACGCTGCTGGCGGAGGTTTCCTGCTACGCCGCCGGCACCGCGATCGCCACGCCCTCGGGCGAGGTCGCGGTCGAGGCGCTGCGCCCCGGGCACCTGGTGCGCACCGCCACCGGCCGGCTCGCCCCGGTCACCTGGGTCGGGCGCATGGCGATCGACCTCACCCGCCATCCGGCGCCGCAGCATGCCGCCCCGGTGCGGATCGCGGCCGGCGCCTTCGCCCCCGGCCTGCCACGGCGCGACCTGGTGCTCTCGCCTGACCATGCGCTGATGATCGCGGGCGCCCTGATCCCGGCGCGCAAGCTCGTCAACGGCGCCACGATCCGCCAGGACCTCGACGCCGAGTCCGTCACCTACGTGCATGTCGAGCTCGACCGCCACGACCTGCTGCTGGCCGAGGGGCTGCCGGCCGAGAGCTATCTCGACACCGGCAATCGCGGCCAGTTCACCGGCGGCGACCTCCACGGCCAGCCGCCGCGCTTCGACCTCGACCCGGAAGCCGCCGTGCTCCGCATCTTCGCCGAGCGCGGCTGCGCGCCGCTGCTGCTGCGCGGCGAGGAAGTGCAGTCCGCCCATGCCCGGCTGCTCGCCCGGGCCCGCGTCCTCGGCTGGCGGCTGCTCGCCACGCCGGCGCTGGCGGTGGAAGGCGATTGCGGCGGCCTCGCGATGGCGCATGACGGCCCCGACCGGGTGCACGCGATCCTGCCCGCGGGGATGCGCCGCGTGCGCCTGCGCAGCCGCCATTTCACCCCGGAGATGCTGCATCCGGACTGCGGCGACGGCCGCCGCCTGGGCGTCGCGGTGGGCGTGGCACTGGACGGCAAGCCGCTCGGCGAGCGCGCCTTCGCGCGCGGCTGGCACGTGCCCGACGCCAGCACGGACTGGCGCTGGACCGATGGCGACGCGACGCTCGTGCTGCCGCGGCGCCGCCGGCCCGGGACGCTGACGCTCACGCTGTTCGAGGCCGGGGCACGCTACTGGGCCGCTCCGTCGCGGATCGCCCCCTCGCAGCTCGAGTTGGCCGCCTGATCCAGGGGCCACTGGCCCCTCACCCCGGCCCTCTCCCGCAAGGCGGGAGAGGGGGCAGGGACGTGGGCGCTCGGCGGGAAAAACCCCTCTCCCGCTCGGCGGGAGAGGGAGGGGCCCATCGCGCAGCGATGGGAGGGTGAGGGCTCGTGCCCCTCAGCCGGGGGGCGGCAGCGCGCCCGTGCGCTCAGTGATCAGGCCGTAGTGCTCGGTGCGCCGGTGGGCGGCGAAGTTGAACGTCGTCCGCTTGTTGATGGCGCAGAGATCGAGGCGGCAGGTGGCAAGGATCACCTCGTCGCCCTCGGTGCTCGCCTGGGCGATGATCTCGCCCGAGGGTGCCACGATGCAGGAGCCGGCGAGCAGGTCCGAGCCCTCCTCGCGCCCCGCCTTCGCCACGCCCACGACGAAGCAGGAGTTCTGGTAGGCGCCCGCCTGCATCGACAGGTGGTTGTGGAACGCCGCGAGGTGATCGTATTGCGGCGTCATCACCGACGGGACCGGCGTGTTGTAGCCGACGAGGACAAGTTCCACGTCCTGCAGCCCCATGACGCGATAGGTCTCCGGCCAGCGGCGGTCGTTGCAGATGCACATGCCGACATTGGCATCGAACGCACGCCGGACCGGAAAGCCAAGGTCGCCCGGCTCGAAATACTTCTTCTCCAGGTGCTGGTACGGCCGGTCCGGCAGGAAGTCGCGGTGGCCCGGCAGATGCACCTTGCGGTAGCGCCCGATGATCCTGCCTGCCGCATCGACGAGCACGGTGGTGTTGAAGCGGCGCGCGATGCCGCCGTGTTCCACCAGCTCGGCGTAGCCGAGATAGAACCCCACGCCGAGGCGCGCCGCCTCCTCGAACAGCGGGCGCGTGTCGGGGCCGGGCATCTCGCGCTCGAAGAAGGCGTCGATCTCCGCCTGATCCTCCAGCCACCAGCGCGGAAAGAACGTGGTCAGCGCGAGCTCGGGGAAAACGACGAGCCGCGCCCCACCGGCATGCGCCTCGCGCAGCAGCGCGATCAGGCGGCGGACGACGGCGGCGCGCGATTCGTCGCGCGCGATCGGGCCGGTCTGCGCGCCGGCGACGGTCAGGGTGCGGGGCATGCAGAACTCCTTCTGGCGCCGGCGACAGGATGCACGCGCTGGGCCGCCATCCGCTAGTCGCGGCGCCAGGCATGGAAGCGCGCGAGCGCGCCGAGCACCCGACGCGACGTCCGCGCCTCGCGCCACGCGGCGGCGGCGGCGCGGTTGGCGTCGGTCCAGGCGGGATAGGGGCGGATCGCGCCGAACAGCCGCTTGAGGCCGAGGCCGGCGCTCATCGCCAGCGTGAACTCGCCGAGCATTTCGCCGGCGCGCGGGGCGACGATGGTGGCGCCGAGAATGCGGTCGCTGTGCGGTGCCGTAAGCACTTCGACGAAGCCTTCGCGGGCATCCTCGACGATGGCGCGGTCAAGTTCGTGCAGGTCGTAGTGCGTGACCGCGAACGCCACGCCCTGCGCACGCGCCTGCCGCGCATTGAGGCCGACGCGGGCGACCTCCGGCTCGGTATAGGTCACCGCCGGCATCGGCGCGCGGCCGGGGCGCAGGCGTGGCAGGCCGCCGAACAGCGCGTTCACCGCCGCCTGCCAGGCCTGATGCCCGGCGGCGTGCGTATACTGCCAGGGACCGGCGACGTCGCCGCAGGCGTAGATGTTCTTGTGCAGGGTCTGCATCCAGGCGTTGGTCGCGATGGTGCCGGCGGGCGTGAGCGGGATGCCCAGCGCCTCCAGCCCGAATCCCTCGGTTCGGGGCCGACGGCCGGTGGCGATCAGGAGCGCGTCGAACGCCTCCGTGTGCTCGCCGCTCGCATGTGCAAAGCGCATCGTGCCCGCGGCGGCCGCGACCGGGCGATGGTTGAGCAGGACGCGCCCGCCCTCCCGCTCCAGCCGGGCCCGGATCAGGGCGCCGACGGCGTCATCCTCGCGCGGCAGCAGCCGCTCGGCCCGCTGCGCGACCGTCACCGCGCTGCCGAGCCGCCCGAATGCCTGCGCCAGTTCGCAGCCCACCGGCCCGCCGCCCAGGATCAGCAGCCGCCGCGGCGCCTCGGCAAGCGTCCAGATCGTCTCGGATGTCAGGAAGCCGGTCTGCGCGAGGCCCTCGATCTCCGGCACCATCGGCGCCGCGCCGGTGGCAATGACGACGGCGCGCGTCGTGATCGTCGTGCCGCCCACGGCGACGCTCCAGGGCGAGGTGATGCGCGCCGCGCCCTGC
>JAFKFJ010000114.1 GCA_017307335.1 Alphaproteobacteria bacterium
AGAGGGCTTCCTTTTTTTCCCTCTCCCGCTTGCGGGAGAGGGCCGGGGTGAGGGCATGCTCGCAACGCAGATCCTGATCGACGGGTTCGCGATCAGTGCCCTGTACGGCCTGGGCGCGATCGGATTCACGCTGATCTTCGGCGTCTCCGGCGTGCTCAATCTTTCGCACGGCGGCATCATGGTGGTGGCGGCCCTGATCGGCTGGCTCGCCGGCGGCACGCTCGGGCTCGGCACATGGCTCGGCTCCCTCGTGGGCGTGCTGGCCGGCCTGATCACCGCATACGCGACCTATTTCGTCGTGGTGCGGCCGATCCAGCGGTCGGCCGCGATCCCGCGCGAGGAGACGGAGATTTTCGTCCTCACCGGCACGCTGCTCTGGGGCATCATGATCCAGGTCGGCATGGCCTGGCTGTTCACCGACAACCCGGTGACCATCCGCCCGCTCATCGGCGGCGTGCTCAATCTCGCCGGCGTGCGCACGCCGGCCAACGAGTTGCTGATCGCGCTCGCCTGCTGGGTCGCGATCGGGCTGCTTTGGCTGCTGGTGAACCGCACGCGGGCGGGCAAGGCGCTGCTCGCCGCCTCGATCAACCCGCGCGGCCTCGTGCTGCTCGGCTTCGATCTCGAGCGCATCTACCTGCTCGTCTGGAGCATCTACGGCGTTCTCGCCGGGATCGCCGGCGTCCTGCTCGCCTCCTTCCTCGGTGTCGGCACCAACAATGTCGGCCAGCTCACGGCGAGCGCGTTCTCGATCGTCGTGCTCGGCGGGCTCGGCAGCGTCTCCGGCTCGCTGATCGCGGCCTATGTCGTCGGCTATCTGGAGACGATCACCGCCTACCTCATCGCGCCAACGCTGCGGCCGATTCCCGCGCTGCTGCTGCTGGTCATCGTCGTCTATCTGCGCCCGCAAGGGCTGCTGGGCCGGCGGTAGGGGACGCGTCATGCTGCGTGGACCGGCGCTTTGGATCGTTCTTCTCGTCGTCATCGCGGTGGCGGCCGCGATGCCGTTGTGGGTGTCCGCCTACATTCTCGGCGTGCTCACCGTCGCGTGGTATTTCGGCGTGTTCGCAATGTCGTGGGACCTGCTGTTCGGCTTCGCGGGCGAGGTCAATTTCGGCCCGACCTTCCTGATCGGCCTCGGTGCCTATGCCGCCGCGATGCTCGACAACGCGCTCGGCCCGCCGATCTTCGTCTGCGTCCTGGCCGGCGGCGTGGTGGCGATGCTGGGCGGATTGCTGCTCGCGGTGCCGGCGCTGCGGCTGAGCGGCCCGTATTTCGGCCTCATCACCCTGGTCGCCGTGCTGCTGCTGCAGAATGCGATCGTGATCTTCGCCAGCATCACCGGCGGCGAGATCGGCATGAACGTCAACGACGTGCTCTCCATCGACGCGAACATCAACTACTGGATCGGCCTCGCCTTCCTCGTGGTCTGCGGTGCGATCCTGTTCGGCCTGTCGCGCTCGGCGATCGGCCTGATCCTGCAGGCGAGCGGACAGGACAAGATCGAGGCCGCCGCCCTCGGCTTCAACGTCACCAAGCACAAGCTGGCCGCGTTCTGCGTCAGCGCGCTGTTTTCCGGACTCGCGGGGGCGATGCTGGTGTTCTACCAGGGCACGGTTTCGGTCGACAGCGTCGTCGACCTCTCCATCGCGGTGCAGATCATCATCGCGGCCGTGCTCGGCGGCCGGCGGACCATCCTGGGCGCGGCGATCGGCGCCGCCTGCCTGATCCTTGCCGGTGAACTGCTCCGCCCGCTCGGCCAGCTCAACACCTTCGTCGTGGCGGCGGTGGCGCTCGCGGTGATCCTGTTCTTCCCGGACGGGCTGCTCGGCCAGTTGCTCCGCGGGCGGGCCCGCGCATGAGCGGGGCGCTGCTTCAGGTCGAAGGGCTGCACAAGCGCTTCGGCGGTCTGGTCGCCGTGAAGAACATCGGCTTCGACATCCGCGCGGGCGAGATCCTGGGGCTGATCGGCCCGAACGGCTCGGGCAAGTCCACGGTGATGAAGCTCATCATGGGCATCGAGCGCCCGGACCAGGGCGCGGTGCGCGTCGCCGGCACCGATGTTGCCGGCTGGCCTGCGCATCGCATCGCCCGCGCCGGCGTCGGCATCGTCTTCCAGCATTCGCGCCCCCTGCATCGGCAGACGGTGCTGGAAAACATCAAGCTCGCACTGCTGCCGGACAGCCTGCTGCGCCTCGCCGCCGGCGCGCATGTCGAGGCGCGGGCGCGCGAGATCGCCGAGCGCGTCGGGCTGGAACGGGTGCTGCACCGCCATCCGCCCACCCTGCCCTTCCCCGACCTGCGCCGCATGGAACTCGCCAAGGCGATCGCGCGCGACCCGCAGGTGGTGCTGGTGGACGAGCCGTTCGCCGGCCTCACCGCCGCCGAGGTTGCCACCTTCTCCGCCCTGATCGCGAGTTTTCGCGAGCAGGGCCGCGCGGTGCTGCTGGTCGACCACAACGTGAAGGGTGTCGCGGCGGTCGTGGACCGGGTGTTCGCGATGTATCTCGGCGAGCCGATCGCCGAGGGCAGCGCCTCTGAGGTCATGGCGAACGAGACGGTGCGCCGCGTCTATCTCGGCGGCACGATCGAGACCCATGCCCGCCCCGAGCTCGACAAGCGCGGCGGGCCACCGCTGCTCGATGTGCGCGACGTCTCGGTGCTGTACGGCAAGGCGCAGGCGCTGCAGGGCGTGTCGCTGCATGTGCGCGAGCAGGAATTCGTCTCCGTGGTCGGTCTGAACGGCGCCGGCAAGACGACGCTGTTCAACGCGATCAGCGGGCTCGTGCCGTACACGGGCACGATCGCCTGGGGTGGCGAGCCGCTGCGCAGCCGCGGCCCCGGCGCCATCGCCCGCGCCGGCATCGTGCAGTGCCCGGAGAACCGGGAGCTGTTCGGCAGCATGTCGGTGCAGGAGAACCTGGAACTGGGCGGGCAGCATCTTTCGCCCGCCGAGCGCCAGGGCCAGCTCGACTGGCTGCTCAACCTGTTCCCCATCCTGCGCGAGCGGCAGCGCCAGGCGGCGGGCACGCTTTCGGGCGGCGAGCAGCAGATGCTTGCCATCGCCCGCGCGCTGATGATGAAGCCCCGGCTGCTGATCCTCGACGAGCCGACACTGGGCCTCGCGCCGGTGATTCTGGAGCAGCTTTCCAACGCGCTCGCCGAGCTGCGGCGCACCACGCGGATCACGCTGCTGCTGGGCGAGCAGAACG
This sequence comes from Alphaproteobacteria bacterium, assembly GCA_017307335.1. Taxonomy (GTDB): domain Bacteria; phylum Pseudomonadota; class Alphaproteobacteria; order Acetobacterales; family Acetobacteraceae; genus JAFKFJ01. The sequence goes on from JAFKFJ010000114.1 coordinate 3,213, forward strand.
TGACCTTCGCGCTGCCGCATGCGGACCGCGTGTACGTGCTCGAACACGCGCGGTTCGTCTGGGAAGGCGACCCGGCACGGTTCGCGGAGGAGGCCGGTACAGGCTATCTGTAGGCGGCGGGCCGCCCCTTCCCGGGGCGGCTCGATTCGTCCGTTCTACAGATCGGTGCGAATCCACACCGCCTTCGTGTTCAGGTACTCTTCGAGGTGCTCCTGGCCGCCCTCGCGCCCGTAGCCGCTCATCTTGTAGCCGCCGAACGGCATCGCGGGGTCCATCGCCTGGTAGCAGTTCACCCAGACCGACCCGGCGCGGATCGACTTCGCCAGCCGGTGCGCCTTGCCCACGTCGCGCGTCCACACGCCGCTGCCGAGGCCGAACATCGTCGCGTTGCCGCGGCGGACCACTTCGTCGATGTCGGTGAAGGGGATCGCCGAGATCACCGGCCCGAAAATCTCCTCCTGGGCAATGCGCATCTCGTCGCGCACATCGGCGAACACCGTGGGCGGCACGAAGTAGCCGCGCCCCAGCGCGCCTTCGGTCAGCCGCTCGCCACCGGCCAGCGGGCGTGCGCCCTCCTGCCGCCCGATCGCAAGATAGCCGGTGACGCGCTCCAACTGCTGCTCGGAGACCAGCGGGCCGACCTGCACCTCCGGGTCGAGCCCGTTGCCGACGCGCAGCGTGCGCCCGTATTCGGCGACCCGGTGCGTGAACTGCTCGTAGATCTTCTGCTCCACGAACAGCCGCGTGCCGGCGCTGCAGATCTGGCCGGAATTGGAGAACGCGGCCATCGCCGCGCCGGGAACCGCGGCCTCCATGTCGGCATCGGCGAACACGATGTCGGGCGACTTGCCGCCGAGTTCGAGCGAGACGCGCTTGAGGTTGCCGGCCGACGCCTCGACGATCTTCTGGCCGGTGATGTGGCTGCCGGTGAAGGCGACCTTGTCCACGCCGGGATGGCGCGCGAGCGCCGCACCGGCGGTTTCACCGTAGCCGGGCACCACGTTCAGCACGCCCGGCGGCACCCCGGCCTCCAGCGCCAGCTCGCCGAGCCAGAGCGGCGTCAGCGGCGCCTCTTCCGCGGGCTTCAGCACCACCGTGCAGCCGGTCGCGAGCGCCGGGCCGATCTTCCACAGCGAGGAGGAGAGCGGCGCGTTCCACGGAATGATGGCGCCCACCACGCCCACCGGCTCGCGCAGCGTGTAGCTGAAGAAGTCACCGCCCAGCAACGAGTTCTCGACCGTGCGTCCCTCGACGGTGGTGGCGAGGCCGGCGTAGTAGCGCAGCATGCCCAGCGCGCGGCGGCGGTTGTTGCGGGTGCGTGAGAGGGGGGCGCCCATGTCCAGCGTATCGAGGGCCGCGAACTCCTCGAAATGCTTCTCCACCAGATCGGCGAAGCGCAGCAGGATCATCTGCCGCTCGGCCGGCTTGGTGCGGCCCCAGGGCCCCTCGAACGCGCGACGGGCGGCCTCGACGGCGCGGTCGATGTCCTCCGCATCGCCCTCGGCAACCTGCGCGAGCGTCTCGCCCGTGGCCGGGTTGACGCTGGCGAAGGTCTTGCCCGAGGCGGACTCGACGCGGCGGCCGTCGATCAGGAGCCGCTTGATCTTGCCGTCAAGGAATGAGTGGCGGGTTTCTGCGGTCATGACGTTCCTCCGACGTGGCGGTACGGGCGTTATGTGGCAGCGGCATCAGCGGCGTCCAGGGTTCGGCCGCGCTACGACGTCTCGCCCCAGGGTTCCGGCGTCAGGCCATTGTCCAGCGTGCTGCCGGGCCTGTGGCCGGTCGGCGAAGTGTCGTTGTCGGAGAGCGCCGCGCAGCCCACCAGGCTCGCCATCGCCGCCACCAGCACCATCCGCGTCAGCAACCACCGGCCCCGCCGTCCCATCGCCCGCTCCATCCGTGCCTGCCACGTCATAGCCGTTCCGGACGGCCGGCGCGACCGAGGGTCGCTAAATTTGCCGCCGTCCGTCCTCGGCGGCCGAGGTGCTGCCCCAGGGTTGCGGCGTCAGGCCATTGATGAACGTGCCGTCCGGGCGCGTGAGGTCGAGCGGGATCGTCCCTGGCGTCGCGCCCTCATCGATCAGCGCCTTGCTCAACCCGCGGTCGGCCCTGGTGCAGCCGCCGAGCACCAGGGCCACCAGGGCGGCGGCTGCGACGACGGGGAGAAGGGCGCGCACGCCGCGCCCTCAGGCCACGGCGGGCGTGCCGCGGGTCACGGCGACACGCGGCGGCGTGCGCAGCGTTTGCAGGATGACGCAGTAGCGTTCGGCGCTCGCAATCAGACGCTCGACCTTCGCGGGCTCGGCGTCGGTGTCGAGCTCGAAGGTCAGCTTGATGTCGGTGATGCCGACCGGGGCTGCCCGGTCCACGCCCAGCGTGCCGCGCGCATCCCAGAACCCCTCGGCGACGACGCGCCCGCCGCGCAGCGCGATCCCCATGGCCGTCGCGACCGCGCGCAGCGTGACGCCGGCGCAGGCGACCAGCGCCTCCAGCAGCATATCGGCCGAGCAGGCCTGCGACCCGTCCCCGCCGGCCGCGGGATGCAGGCCGGCCACGGTCGCGCCGTGCCAGGCCGGAATGGTCACCGCGACGTCGGTGCGATCAAGCCGCGCCTCGGCGCGGGCGGTGATGCGCGCCGTGTCCGGGTCCTCCCGATAGCGGTTCTTCAGCGGCGCCTGTACGGCGCGGAGGGCTTCGGCATCCATGTGATCGTCGTTCCCCGTTGAATCGTCAGCACCATATCGGGTGGCCACGCGGTTCGCTCACCCCGGCATCTCCGGCCCTTGAGCGAACAGGTCCTCGTCATAGCGCACGCCGGTGAGGCACAGCCCCTCGGCGGGCGCCGTAGGGCCGG
>JAFKFJ010000186.1 GCA_017307335.1 Alphaproteobacteria bacterium
CGAAACCGTGCCGGCGGGCGGCGAGGGGGCGGAGAGCCCGCTCGTCGTCTCCGGACTCGCCAAGGTATTCGGCGAGGAGGACGGAAGGCCGGTGGAGGTGATCCGCTCGGTCTCGCTCGCGCTCGCGCGCGGCGAGATCGTGAGCGTGGTCGGCCCGTCCGGCTGTGGCAAGACGACGCTGCTCAACCTGCTCTGCGGCCTGCTGCCGCCGAGCGGCGGTGCGGTGTTCTGGCACGGGCGGCAGGTGCGCGACGTGCCGCCGCGCGTCGGCTACATGCTCCAGAAGGACCTGCTGTTTCCATGGCGCACGGCGGCGGAGAACGTGGCGCTCGGGCTGCAACTGCGCGGCGTCGGCCGCCGGGCACGCATGGAACGCGCGCGCGCGCTGCTCGCACAGCTCGGGCTCGACGGGTTCGCCGACTACTATCCGTCCGCGCTTTCCGGCGGCATGCGCCAGCGCGTGGCGCCCGCCCGCCCGCTGCTGCCCGCTCCGGACGTGCTGATGCTGGATGAGCCCTTCTCGGCGCTGGATTTTCAGACCAAGATCCTGATCCAGCGCGACACCGCGCGGCTGGTGCGGGGCGCGCACCGCTCGCTGTTGCTGATCACGCATGACGTGGAGGAGGCGGTGACCCTCTCCGACCGCGTGATCGTGCTGTCGCACCGGCCCTGCGTGGTGCGGACCGAGCACCGCATCGACCTGCCGGTGGACCGGACCGACATGATGGCCGCGCGCGAAACCCTCGCGTTCGGCAGCTATGTAAGGGAGATCTGGACTGAACTCGACGTCCATTGACAAGCCGATGCTGCCGGCCACGGGCGGGCCCGTGCCCGCGCCGCCGCGCGCGCGCTCGCGGCGGCAGCGGGCGCGCCGGGCGACGGTGCTCATCCTGCTCTGCCAGGTCGCGCTCCTCGCGCTGCTGATTGCGCTCTGGGAGTGGGCGACGAGCAGTTCCAAGGTGAATGCGTTCCTGTTCGGCTCGCCGGGGATCATCGGCACCGCGCTCATTCAGATGGCGCGCGACGGCTCGCTCTGGCGCGACGCCTCGATCACCGGCGGCGAGACCATCGCGGGGTTCCTGCTCGGCAACCTCATCGGCACTGCGGTCGGGCTGTCGCTCTGGTTCTCGCGCTTCGCCGCGCGGATCGTGCAGCCCTTCATCCTCGCCCTGGGTGCGGTGCCGATCGTGGCGCTGGCGCCGCTCACCATCATCTGGTTCGGCACCGGCTTCGCCTCGAAGCTCGCGATGGCGACGCTCTCGGTGGTCGTCGTGGCACTGGTCATCTCCTACAAGGGTGCGCTCGGCGTCGATCCCGACCAGATCAACCTGATGCGGGCAATGGGGGCGGGACGGCGGCAGATTTTTCGCCACCTGGTACTGCCCGCGTCGCTGACCGACATCTTTGCGGGCCTGAAGCTCACCGTCGGCTTCGCCCTGGTCGGCGCGATCCTCGGCGAGTTCATGTCGTCCACCGACGGCCTCGGCCACGCGATCTTCAAGGCCGGCAGCCTGTACGTGATCTCGAAAGTGTTCGCCGACCTGGCGGTCACGGTCGCCCTCGCGCTGATCCTTGCTGCGGTGGTCAGCCAGATCGAGCGGCGGCTGCTGCCATGGCGGCACGACCTGCAATAATTCCCGACCGATGAGGAGGAAAGCATGGCGCGGCTGATCCGCAAGGAAGGCAACCTGAAATACGCGCTCTCGGCCACCGACGCCTGCATCGAGGAGATTCGTCCCGGCGAGGCGATCGAGATCGAGTGCGAGATCAACTGCAACGGCGGGGTCATCACGTCGCTCGATTCGAAGGTGTCGCTGGAGAACGTGAAGCTGCCCTTCGTCAATCCGGCGACCGGGCCGCTGCGCGTCGCCGGCGCGCGGGCCGGGCAGATGCTGGCCGTGCATATCTCGGAAATGCGGCTCGACCGGCTCGGCTACACCGGGCTTTGGCCCGGCATCGGCATCTTCCCCGACTGGGTGCGGCAGAAGGAATTCGGCATCCAGACCCGGGTGATGGAGGTCAAGGACGGCTTCGTGCACTGGAGCCCGACGCGCCGCCTCGCCATCAGCCCCATGGTCGGCGTGATCGGTGTCGCGCCAGTGCACGGGGCAGTGCTGACCGTCGACAACGGCCAGCACGGCGGCAACATGGACGTGCAGGAGATCACGGCCGGCAACACCGTGATGTTCCCGGTCAACCAGGACGGCGCCAGCCTCTATCTCGGCGACTGCCACGCCCTGCAGGGCGACGGCGAGTGCGTCGGCATGGGGGCGGTGGAGATCGGCGCCAACGTCTCCTTCAGCGTCGCCCTGCACGACAAGCCGGCGCGCATGAGCTGGCCGCGGCTGGAGACGCCCACGCATATCGCCACCATCGGCTGCGCCCGGCCGCTTGAGGACGCGATGCGGATCGCGTTCGAGCAGATGGTCTATTGGCTCGCCGATGAATACAACTTCACCGACAGCGAAGCGTACATGTTCCTCGCCGAGATCGCCGAGGCCCGATGCACGCAAATGGTGAATCCGAAATACACGTATATTTGCAAAGTGGCGAAGTCGCATCTTACCTAGTGTGACTTTTTAGTCTTTCACGCCACACCGGCGCCCGTTGCCACGGGCGCCGGTCTGCAATGCGCGCGCGGCGCCCGCCGGGTGGCTTTCATCGCATACACGCGCCGGTTGGCATAACGGACACTTTGGCGCATACAGCACTGCCCAATCCCGCCCACGAGGACGTCGGTCGGCATGGAGGTCCCGGAAGTCGGCGACTGGCTCGACACGCTTGGTCTCGGCCAGTTCACGCGCGCTTTTATCGACCAGCAGATCGACGGCGAGGCGCTGCTCGACCTCACCGACGCCGATTTGCAGTCACTCGGCCTGCCGCTCGGGCCGCGCCGGCGGCTGCTGCGCGCGATTGCCGAGCTACGCGAGCGCTCGGCCACGCCGCCGGTGGCCGCCGGGGTGGCGCGGCCGTTCGCCGAGCGGCGCAATCTCACCGTCCTGGTCTGCGACCTTGTCGACTCGACCGTGCTCGCGACGCGCCTCGACCCGGAGGAGCTGCACGTCGTCCTGCACGCCTACATGGAGGTCTGGACCCGCGCCGTGATCGAGTTCGGCGGCTACGTCGCCAAGTACCAGGGCGACGGGCTCATGGCCTATTTCGGCTATCCTCGGGCACATGAGGACGCGGCCGAACGGGCCGTGCGCACCGCCCTGCGCCTCGTGGCGGCGGCTGGCGCGGTGCCGGCGGTCGGCGGCACGCGGTTGCAGACCCGCGTGGGCGTTGCCACCGGCCTTGCCGTCGTGGGCGACCTGATCGGCGAGGGGGCGGCGCGGGAGGAAGCGGTCGTCGGCGAGTCCCCCGCCCTCGCGACACGCCTGCAGTCCCTCGCGCCGCCGGACGGCATCGTGATCGCCCAGGCGACGCGGGAGCTGCTCGGCCACGTCTTCATCCTGGAGCCGCTCGGTCCGCTCGCGCTGGAAGGGTTCGCGCGCCCGCAGGAGGCCTGGCGCGTCACCGGCGAGGCGCACCCGGAGAGCCGTTTCGCCGCCGTCCATGACGGTGCGGCGGGTGTGCTGGAGGGGCGGGATTCCGAGCTGGCGATCCTGCTCGCGCGCTGGGGGCTTGCCGCCGAGGGGCAGGGGCAGGTGGTGTTGCTGTCCGGCGAGCCGGGGCTGGGCAAGTCGCGGCTGGTCGAGGCGCTGCGGGAACAGCTTGCCGGTGGGCCGCAGCTCGTCACGCTGCTGCAATGCGCCGCGCACACCCAGGCCAGCGCGCTGCGCCCGGTGATCGGATGGGTCGAGCGCGCAGCCGGCCTCCTGCCCGAGGACGCGGTCGCGGCGCGGCGCCGCCGGCTCGGCGGACTCCCCGGCGTCTCGGCCGAGGCCGATCAGGTGCTCGCCGAGCTGCTGGCGCTTGCCGACCGCGCCGAGCCGATCGGCCGGCAGGAGCGGCGGGAGCGGACGCTGGCGGCCCTCACCGGGCTTCTGACCCATGCGCTGCCCGAGCAGCCGCGCCTGCTCGTGCTGGAGGACGTGCACTGGAGCGATGCGTTCACGCTCGACCTGCTGGAGCGGATCGTCGCCGCTGCCGCGGCGCGTCCCCTGATGCTGCTGGTGACGGCGCGCCCCGAGGCGGAGCTGTCGTGGGCCGGCGGCGCCGATGTCACCACGATCACCCTCGACCGCCTGGAGCCGCCGTACGCCGCGCGCATCGTGCAGCGGCTGGGGGCGGAGCGGCTCGCTCCGGAGCTGTGCACGCGCATCGTCGAGCGGGCCGAGGGCGTGCCGCTGTTCCTTGAACAGCTCACGCGCTCGCTGCTGGAGGCGGGGGACCGCAGCACGCCGGTCCCGGCGACGCTCCAGGACGTGCTGATGGCACGGCTCGACCGGCTGCGCTCGGCCAAAGCGGTGGCGCAGATTGCCGCGGTGCTGGGCCGGGAATTCGACTTCCGCCTGCTCGCCGCCTGCACCGGTCTTGACGAGCCGAACCTGCGCGAAGCGCTCGCCGAACTGGTGGTCTCGGGTCTTGCCCAGGTGCAGGGCGAGCCGCCGGAGGCCGTCTATTCGTTCAAGCACACGCTGGTGCAGGACGCCGCCTATCACTCGATGCTGCGGGCCGAGCGGCGCCGGCTGCACGGCGAGATCGCGCAGCTCATCGAGCAGCGTTTCGCGCGGATCGCGGACGTGCAGCCGGAACTCGTCGCCCACCACTACACCGAGGCCGGCGCGGCCGTGCCCGCGATCGCGTGGTGGGAGCGGGCCGCCGGGCGCGCCTGGGCGGCGGCGGCGGCGGCCGAGGCCGTGCGCCACCTGCAGAGTGCGCTCGTGCTGCTCGCGACCCAGCCGGATGACCCGGCGCGGGCGCAGCGGGAGATCGGGCTGCGCCGGCTGCTGGTGGGGCCGCTGGTCAATCTCGGCGGCTACAGCTCGCCGGACACGGAGGCGAATCTCGACCGGCTCGGCCTGCTCCTGGAAGACGCGCCGGCGAACGTTGAGGGCGTGGTGCTGCTCTATACGCAGTCCGCGATGCGCCTGCTGCGCTCCGATCTGGACCGCGCGGAGGAGGCGGGGTGGCGCACGCTGCGCGTCGCCCGCCGGTCGGGGGTCGTGAACGCGGCGATGCTCGGCCAGCGGATCATCGGCTACGCGGCACTGCTGCGCGGTGACATGGCGCGCGCCGGCGAATGGTTCGCGGTCTCGTTCCGCGAATACGATCCCGCGGTCAACCGCACGGTCTGGCCCGCCTCGCCGCATGACCCGCTGGCCAGCATGCTGGCGCAGGACATGCTGCTGCTGATCCAGCAGGGGCGGCTGGCCGAGGCCGCGCGGCGCGGGGCGGAGGCCGTCGCGGAGGCCGAGCGGCTGCAGTCGCCGACCACGCTCGGCTATGTCTTGGCGCATCTCGGCCTCGCGGCCCTCGTCACCGGCGATGCCGCCGCCGCCGCGCCGGTGGCGCCGCGTCTCGCCGCGGTGGTCGATCGCGTGGCCTGGCTGCGCGCCCATGCCGAGGTGCTCGGCGGCTGGCTGCAGGCGGAGGGCGGCGCGCTCGATGCCGGGCTCGCGCAGATGCGCTTCGGCCGGGAGGTCGCGGAGCGCATCCAGGACCGCATGTGGTGGCCGTTGTTCATGCTGCGCGAGGTCGCGCTGCTGATCGCGCACGGGCGCGCCGTGGCGGCGCTTGCCGCGGTGGACGAGGCCGAGCGGATGATGGGCGCGCTGGGCCAGACCTACGTGCTCGCGGAACTGCACCGCCAGCGCGCCAGCGCCCTCGCGGCGACGGGCGCGCCAGCGGCGGAGGTGGCGGCGGCGCTTGAGGCGGCGCTGGCGGCGGCGGAGCGGCAGGGTGCGCGCTTCTACGCGCTGCGAGCGGCGAGCGAGCTGGCGCGGCTGCGCCTCGCGGCCGGGCAGGCGGCAGCGGCCGATGCGCTGCTGGCCACGGCGCTGGCGCCGTTCGCTGGGGAGCCGGACGGCCCCGGCGCGCTCGGCGGGTTCGCGTTGCGCGAGGCGCGCGCTATCGCGCGCTCAGCCGCCGCGTCTGTGCGACGAGCGCCAGAAGCGGCGCGGGGTTGACGGCGAACAGTCGCGCCTCGACCCCCGCCTGCGCGGCGATCGCATCGAGCTCCCCTTCCGCCTCCGGCAGCTTCGCCGCGAAGGCGGCGGCCATCGCCGCCAGATCGGCTGGTGCGGGATCGGGCTTGCCGAACAGGGCGGCGACCGCGGGGTCGCGGATCGCGAGGGCCGCCGGCAGGGTGAGGATGCCGTCGCGCAAATCCTGCTCCCCGCCGCCGCCGAGCGCGGTCGCGCCGCGCACGTCGCCCACGTCGTCGCAACCGTGGTAGAGCAGTCCGAGTAGCCCGCCGAACTTGCGCAACCGCAGGCTGCGGTCGCCCAGGCAGGCGCAGATCTCGAACATCGAGCCGGTGTCCTCGCCGGCGATCCGGCGCCAGTCCTCCACGCCCAGGGTCTGGCGGCGCAGGCGCCACTGCATGACCTCGGCGACGCCCAGCCGCTTCAGCAGCTCGGAGAACAGCCCGCTCGCCTGCAGATCGGCGCCGAGCAGCGCATAACCCTCGGCGACGATGTAGCCGGCAACCATCAGTGCCGTCAGATCGCCGAAGCGTGTGTGCAGCGTCGCGCGGCCGCGGCGGGTATCGGAATGATCGACGATGTCGTCGATGATCAGCGAGACGTTGTGGAATAGCTCAACCACCAGCGCGCCGGCCATGATCGTGTCGGGAATTGGCCCCGGGATGACGGCGCGATGACAGGCGAACACGGTCAGGGGCCGGAAGTACTTGGCGCCGGAGAGAAACTGCCAGCCGAGCGCCTCGCGCATTTCCGGGTCGCAGCCGCCGACCCAGGTGGCGATCCGACGGCGCAGGCGGGCCATTTCCTCGGCGAAACCGAGCGCGTCGATCACGGCGCCGCTGGCGGCGTCGAGCTGCGCCGCCGCGATGCCGTCGGCGGCGTTCATTCTTTCACGCGATATGGGCGCGGGTTAGACGGTGGCGCATCGCCTGCAGCCGCGCGGGCGAGGGACTCGCTCACTTGATCGAGCTCGGCCTGCAGGCGGCGTGCCTCCAGGCTCGCTGCCTCGCCGATCTCCCGCAGGCAAGCGCGCAGATCGTCGATCAGGACGCGGCTTTCCGTTGTGGCCGAGGCGGTCCGGCCACGGGCGCTATCCAGCATCGTCTGCACCACGCTGCCCTGATGCCGGGCGCAGATCTCGGCAAGCGCACGGCTGTAGCGGGCGGCGCTGATGGCGGCAATCATCGCCGCCTCGGCGAGGGCTGGCGAAAGGTCGCTCACCTGTTCCAACGCCTCGCGGGCGGCTTCGGCCGATCCGGCCGGCGGCGCGCTGCGCGGCGGTGGGGGCCCATAGGCGCGGGCAAAGTCCGCCCAGGGTGCCAGCATCGCCGTGAGCGGCCCGGTCGGGTCGGTCGCACCGCCAGGCATCGCCGCAGCGTCGGCGACCATCATCTGCCAGGCGAGCGCCCCCTTGTCCCAGGCGTCCCGTATCGCGGCGAGGAAGCCCATCGCCCCGTCCGCTGAGCGGCTGCCGAATGCATCGCCGGACCCGCCTGCGACAACCACCGCTCAGTCTCCCCCACCCGCCACGTCGGCCGTGTCCGGCATCATGGCGCGTGGGCCGCGATGCCGATCGATTTCATTGAGCAACACCAGGAGCGCCAGCCGCCCGGCGCCGGTCATGCCACGCAGCGACTCCTCGTGGGCGACATAGCTGCCGTGGAGCACCGCCTCGAGCGCGCGCTGCCGGTGATCCGGGCCGGCGCGTAGCGCGGTGCCCAGCGATTCCGCCAGACGGCCCGCCGTATGCGCCGAAACCTGTGCCCAGCGCGCGGCAAGTTCGCAGCACGTGGCCGCGAGGGCACCTTGCACCTGGACAGCCGTGCGCAGCATCGTGGCGTAGTCCGGTGCCATGGGACGCCTCGTTGAAAGCCTCGCGACGATGGCGCGGGCGGGGCATATTTTCAAACAGGAGGTATATCGCATGCCGAACCAGAGCGGCAATCCCAAGGTGACCATCGCCGGGGCCGGCGTCGCCGGGCTTGCCGCCGCGCACCGGCTGCTGGAGCGCAACTACGACGTGACGCTGCTCGAGGCCGATGCGTTCTTCGGCGGCAAGCTCGGCGCGCACCGCGATGTCGGCGTGGATGCGCCTGACCACGACCGGCCCGCCAGGACCTGCCCCGCCTGCGCGGCGCAGGGCGGCTGCCTCGGCCGGCAGGACTGGCACGAGCATTGTTACCACATGTATTTGAACTGGTATCACAATTTCTGGGCGCTGATGGACGAGATCGGGGCGCTCGACAATTTCCGGCCGGCGTCGACGGTCTACAACATGTATCCGCGGGCGCCGGACGCGGCGTCGTCGCCGGCACTGCCGATGGTCAATGTCGGTTCGCCCTGGACGGTGCTCGCCAACATGCGTGCCGGCGTCGGCACACCGCTTGACATACTCCTGTGGGGCCAAGCCCTGCTCGATCTGGCGGCGGCGCCGGAGCGCCAGGGGCCGATGCTGGAGCGGACCAGCGTTACCGCCTTCATGCAGGCGCTGCCCTATGCGACGGACCAAGCCCTCGCCGGCACGTACCGCACCACGGCGCAGGCCTTCGCCTCGCCCAGCTACCTGAGCTCGGCCCGCAGCTATCGCGCCCTTCTGAGTTATGGGCTGCGCCTGCCGGAGCCGAGCATGTGGCTGCTCGCGGCGAGCACCGAGCAGGGGATCTTCACCCCGTGGCTTGCGCATCTCGCCCGCATCGCCCGCCACGTCGAGATCAATCCGAGCGGGATGCTCCCACCCGCGCCAGAGGGGGGCGGGCGCGGCGGGAACCTGACCGTGAAGATGCTAACGCCGCTTCAGCAGATCCATCTCGATCCGCGCACCGGGCGCGTGACGCGCGTCGACGTCGCGGAATGCAAGATCTCACCCTCCGTGCACCGCAGCAAGTGGAAGGTGAAGTCGGGCTCGAAGCAGTCGCTGCCGATCGAAGGCGACCTGATCCTCGCCCTGCCGCCGGATGAGCTGAGCTGGATGGTGCGGCCGGACGTGGCGCGCCGAGCGCCGGAGCTGGCCAATGCGCGCTACTTGCGCTGCGAGCCGATGATGTCGATCGACCTGTTCTTCAAGCGCAGGCTGGAAGGCCTGCCCAACGGAATCACGGTCCTGCTCGACTCGCGCTACCAGATGAGCTTTCTCGACACGTCGCAGGCGTGGCGCTACCTCGCGGGCGGCAACACCGTGCTCAACGTGGTGGCGTCGGATGCCGACACGCTGGCCGCCCGCTTCTACGCCGACAACGACATCATCGGGCTGCTGCTCCGCGAGCTGCAACGCTATGTCGCGTTCACCCCGGAGACGGACCTGTTCACGTGCCGCACGCACCTGGAGACCAACGTGGGCGAACGGCTGTTCGTCAACCAGGTTGGAAGCTGGCAGTGGCGGCCGGAGACGACGTGCGGCATTCCCAACCTCTACATCGCGGGCGACCACTGCAAGACCGTCATCGACGTCGTCACGGTGGAGGGGGCGGTTGTCAGCGGGCTGATGGCGGCGGAGGCGGTGCGCCGGCGCCACGGGCACGGGCGCCCGATCGACATCCGCGTGCCTGACCAGTATCCGGTTGCGGCGCTCGGGGCGCTGGCGGCGGCGCAGCGACCGTTTGCCTATTTCGCCCGTGCCCTCGCCGCCGGCGATTCGGCGCTGCGGCGCGGCTATCGTCAGTGGTTTCCCAACGGATAGGGCCCGAGCGGCCCGGGCGCCATCAGCGCGCCGTGCATGCGCTCGCTCCATCCGTTCGCCGCCGGAAGCACTTGGTCCACCCCGAGCGCGCGCAACTGCGCGCAGAGACAGACGGCACGGTCCCCGGCGCAGAAGCATGAGCCCTTCGCACCCTCGTTCGCCAGGGTGCCGAGCTGCAGCCGGACCGGGCCGCCGACCTGCACCCCCTCGCCGCTGCCGCTGCGGTCGAGAACCGCGCGCACCGGCCCGGCGAGCCCGTCTTCCGCGGCGGCCTCGCGTAGCGAGTAGATCACCAGCGGCACGCCGTGCGACCGCGCGGTGCCGAAGCGCGGCACGGTGAAGACGAAATCGCCCTCGTCGCCCTCGGCGGTGTGGAATCGCACCGCGGCCTTGCCGTACTGGACCTGCAGGTCCGGGCAGAAATCCTTCTTCAGGCCCCAGATGCGGCGGGCCGGTTCGAGGGAGAAGGCATCGCTCACGATCAGCCGTGCGAACAGCGTGCCGGGGGCGGCTGCCGCCGATCCGCGCGGCGTGAGACAGAGCGCCAGCGCGATCTCCCGATACCGGCCGAAGTCGCTGACCCGATAGTCGACGCCGAGCAGCACCACCAGGCCGCGCCCGTGGCCGCAATCGAGCGGCTCGAACGCTTCCAGCAGCCGCGTGTCGCCGCGGGCGATCTCGGCCATCAGCGCGGCCAACTTCGCCACCGGCGCGAACCATGCGGCCCAGCCCTGCGAGGCGTCGAGCACACGCGCCGGCACGACGAACGGCACGGGCACGCCGGCCTTGCCGAGCTGCCACACGCCGCCCATCGCCGCCGGCCTGCTGTCGCCGATCGGCACCTGATAGGCGCTCAGCAGGTCCTCCGGCACGCTGCGCAGCCGCGCGGTCATGCCCTCGATCGCGGTCGGCACCACGGCGAGCAGGCCGCCCAGCAGGTTGGCGTATTCCTCGGCGCAGTCGGCCAGGAGGCGCTCGGCGCTCCATTGCCCGAGCAACCCCTCCAACGAGCGGCGGCTGGACCGGCGCAGCGCATCGGCCGCGAGGCGCCAGGGCCGGCTCAGCACCTCGTCGCCAGCGCGCAGATACGTGTCGAGCAGGCGATAGAGGTCGAGCGTCGTCAAGCGCGGCTCAAGAACGGGGTGGCTCCGGTGCGGCGGCATGGTGCGGCTCCCTCGCTCGGGGCGGATCGGCTTGGGCAAGCTCAGTGTGCAACCCGCTGAAGGAGCAGAGTCCCTGGGTTGAGCCGGCCTCAGTGCCGCCCCTCGCTCCGGACGGCAGCAAAACGACGCCAGACCCGGCGAACGCGATCGCGCGCCTTGTGGCGCGGCTCATATCACTTAGCCGGGAACGGCAACTCCGGCACGAACTTGAACGGATAGTCCGGCTCCCGGTAGCCGTGTGGATCCTGCCGCTTGGGCAGCTTCACCTTCTCGCGCGGCAGTGACTCGTAGGGCACCCGGCTCAGCAGGTGGTTGATAATGTTGAGCCTCGCCCGCCGCTTGTCGTCCGAGCGTGCGACGAACCAGGGCGCCCATGCCGTGTCGGTGGCCGCGAACATCGCATCGCGCGCGCGCGAGTAGTCGTACCAGCGGTTATAGGACCTGAGGTCCATCGGCGAGAGTTTCCAGATCTTGCGACCATCATCGATGCGCGCCTCCATCCGCCGGGCCTGCTCCTCCTGACTGACCTCGAGCCAATATTTTGTGAGGAGGATGCCGGAATCGACCATCGCCTTCTCCACCCCGGGCGTCATGTGCAGAAAGCGTTCGACGATCTCCTCGGAGCAGAATCCCATGACGCGCTCGACCCCGGCGCGATTGTACCAACTCCGATCGAAGATCACGACCTCGCCGGCCGCCGGCAGGTGCGGCAGGTAGCGCTGGATGTACATCTGGGACTTCTCGCGTTCGGTTGGCGCTGGCAGCGCCACCACGCGGAATATGCGCGGGCTGACCCGCTCCGTGATCGCCTTGATCGTTCCGCCCTTGCCGGCACCGTCGCGACCCTCGAACAGGACGCAGACCTTCAGTCCCTTGTGCACCACCCACTGCTGCAGCTTGACCAATTCGACATGCAGGCGCGCGAGTTCCTTGTCGTACGCGCCCCGCTTGAGCTTTCCGTTTGGCTCCGCCGCCGCCTTCTGCGCCTTCTTCTCCGTCGACATCGCGCTCCCCCCTTCGCCACGCGCCCTAAAGCTGTCCTTCGGCTGCGCTCTTGGGCCAGGAGAGCACGAGGCCGATATCGCCCGGCACACCGCCCGGAAAACTGAGGACACGGGCGCCGAGCGAGAAGCCGCCCGGCTTCAGGTGCTTCTCCCAGTATTCATAGACCGGCCGGGTGCCCTTGGGCATGGTCGCGAGCCATTCCGGTTCCCGCGGTTTGGCAGCCCCTTCCGCGTCGTCCGGCCTGTTGATCGGTGGGAGACCCGCGTTGTTCACCGCGCGTCCGTTGTCCGTGCAGAAACTGCTCGGGAAAGATGTCAGCATCAGCTCCGTCTCGCCGCGGTCGAAGGCGCGGCGGATCCTCTCCTGCAACGCCTGCACGCGCGCCTCGGTGACCTCGAAATCGTCCAGGCGCTGTTTGAATGCGGCAAGCTCTTCGGCCTGCTTGCGCTGAAGCTGCTCCTCGGCCTCCCGCTCCCGCTGGCGTCGCGCCGCGCGCTCGGCGAACAAGTCGGACACAGATAGACTTGGGGCTGGGGCATCGGACATGCGATCTCTCCCGCTCGGCGGACACCTCGGATATCCGCATCATCGCGGGTGGACTGTACCGCGTCACTGTTGGGCGACCTTGACGCAGGTCAATCGGGGTGAGGCGGGAGTCTGAAAGGGTAGACTCCATGCACAAGGGGTTGCAGGGCACCGGGTGGACGGCAGCACGTGCCCGCGCGCCGGCGAGCGTGCCGCCGGCATCGTTCCGCTGCGCCGCCAGGGCGGCGCTGCTGCTCAGCCTTGTGCCGATGTCGGCGCGGGCCGGAGTGAGCTCGGTGACCGGGATTCAGCCGCTCGACTGGCAGACGATCTTCGCGCTGTTGTTTCTCATGCTGGGCCCGATCAAGATCCTCGGCCCCTTCGTCGCCATGACGCAGGGAACGGAGCCGGTGTTCCAACGCCGGCTCGCGACGCGGGCCTTCCTGTTTTCGGTCGCGGCGGTGGCGATCGCGGCGGGAATGGGCCGGCGGATGCTGGCGAGCTTCGCTATTCCGCTGCAGGTGCTCGTGCTCACCGGCGGGCTGATCCTGTTTCTCGTCGCGTTGCAGCAGGTGCTGCAGCAGTACAGCGTCCGCCCACTAGTGCGGACGGAGCCGCCGACCTTCGCGCTGGCCTTCACCCCACTTGCGTTTCCGACGATCGTGACGCCATACGGGATCGCCGCAGTGATCATCTTCATGGCAGTCGCTCCCGATGCGACGGCTAGCGCCATTGTCGCGGGCCTCGTGCTGCTCGTGCTCGCGCTTGACTGGGTGGCGATGCTGTTCGCCCACACGGTGATCCGCTGGCTGGGGGCGGTGCTACAACTGTTCGGAGTAGTATTGGGCGTGACGCAGGTGGCGCTGGGGCTCGAGATCATACTCAGGAGTCTTGGGCGTCTCGGCATGGTCGAGGCAGGTGGGCCATAGGGCTGGGAGGGAGAGGTGGACAAAGACATGCGGTCGGACCAAGGGAGCGAGGCGGTGGCAATGGCGTCAAGCGGTGTGTCGCGGCGACGGCTCATCGCCGCCCTGCCGGCAGCCGGGGTGCTGGCGCTCGCAGGGGCCCGTGCGGCGCACGCGGCCTCGGCGGCGGTGCTCAGCCGCGACGCCGAGAGCGCTTTGCGACGCCTCTACGCACAGGAATCGCGAACGCGCAAACTGGGGGAGGCGGCGGTCGCCATCCTCGTCTTCCCGAAGATTACTAAGGCCGGGCTGCTCATCGGCGGCCAGTATGGTGAGGGCGCGCTCCTCGAGGATGGCAAGGCAACCGACTACTACAGCATCGCCGCCGGTTCCTTCGGGCTGCAGATCGGCGCGCAAACCTTCAGCTATGCGCTGTTCTTCATGAAACGTTCGGCGCTCGACTATCTGCGCAAGAGCGACGGCTGGTCGATTGGCTCCGGGCCGAGCGTGGTCGTGCTGGACAAGGGCGCTGCAGCATCGGCGACAAGCACCACGCTGACGCAGGACGTCTACGCGATCCCGTTCGGCCAGTCGGGGCTGATGGCGGGGATCGGCCTGGAGGGGTCCAAGATCAGCCGCATCACCCCGAGCTGAGCCTGCGACCACGCACGAGGGTGGCTCAGCGCGCGCCGGTGGGGATCACTTGGCGGACCGATGCCGCCATGTCGGCGGCGAGCCGGTCGAGGTTGCGGTTCAGAGCCGCGACCTCGGCCGACGCGTGAACGCCGCTCGAAGCCGACGTCTGGACCGGCGCGGTGTAGACCGCCTGAAAATGGCGGGCCGCGCCGTCGCGTCGCTCGTCGAAGATCGTCCAGCGCGCGGCGAGCACGGTGTTGCTGTCCGGTCCGCGCTCGAAAGCGTCGACCGTCAGCGCGACTTCCGCATCCACCTTGGGCGGGCTGCTTCCGCTGGTCACGACAAAACCGTCTTTTGCGAGCAGCTTGCCGAGATCGACCGTGAGCACACGCCCGAGTCCCGCCGACAACCCCTCGCCCCAGCGCTCGCCGTCGCTGACCAGTAGCTTGTGATCGGCGGTGCGCGCGACGATCTCGCGTCGGTCGAGATAGTCGGGGATCGTGACCGGCAGGATAGCGAGTGTCCGGACGCCGACGCTGCGTGCCGGCAATGCCGTGTCGGGACCGGCGATCGGGTTGAGCACATAGAGCTGTGGCGGCGGCAGCGTGCAGCCCACAAGCGCGAGCACGCCGAGCGTGCTGAGCCGTCCCAGGCGGCTCATCGCGAGCGACCCACGATCAGCGCGTTGGGGTTGCGCTCCAGCTCCGCGGCCAGGCCACGGAGCGAGGAGGAGGCGGCTGCAAGGTTGCGCATCGTGTCTTCCAGATTCTGGCGCAGCGGCGAGCGCGTGGAGAGCACGCCGGTGCCGGTGAACATGCTCGCCTGCGCGCTCTGCGCCAGCAAATCGATCGATCGCGCCGCCGCTCGCAGCTCGCCGATCAACGGTCCGGCCTGCTGGCCGGCGGTGTCAAGCACCTTCGCGAGGCTGGTGAGCGACGCGTCGGCCTTCGGCTGCAAGCCCCTTACCGTCTCGGTCGCCTGATCGGCGGTGCGGGTGACGGCCGCCAACGTCCCGTCCGCCCGTTTCAGGGTGTCGCTGATCTGCGGCGTGAGCGTCGAGATCAGGCCGCGGGCCTCTCCGAGGCTGGCGGAGAGGTCCGCCATCGCGCTGCGTACCTCCGGCGCACGGAGCAGCGTCTCGAGAGATTTGAGGCTCCCCAGCGCCGATTCGGCGATCGCCTGCAGCGGCAGGCCGGAGAGCTTGCTCTTGATCTCCTGGATCTCCGACGGCACCGAGGGAATTTCCAGCACGCCGGGCGTTTCGTGCACGAACTTGGCGGGCGTGCCGGGGAAGTAGTCCAGCAGGACCTGAAGCTGGCCGGTGATCAAGCTTTGGCTGACGAGCTGCGCGCGCAGCCCGCGCGCAATCATCTCCTTGCGTACATCCTCGCTGAGTTCCTCGCCGCCGTTGAACGTTACGGCATCCGGCGTGAACTTCATG
This sequence comes from Alphaproteobacteria bacterium, assembly GCA_017307335.1. Lineage (GTDB taxonomy): Bacteria > Pseudomonadota > Alphaproteobacteria > Acetobacterales > Acetobacteraceae > JAFKFJ01. The sequence goes on from JAFKFJ010000186.1 coordinate 15,441, forward strand.
AACACGGGGATGCGCGCCTCGCCGGTCTTCGCCGAGACCTGGAGCACGATGCGGGTGACGCTGCCGATCGGCACACCCCGGTAGGTGACCGGCGCGCCCACCGACAGACCCGCGACCGAACCTTCGAAATACGTGACCGCGGTGGTCGAGCGGCTGAACAGACGGATGCTACCGAAAAGTGCGATCGCCGCGACGAGCAAGGCCAGCGCGATAACCACGAAACTGCCGACGGCGCGGGCGTTGTTCGATCTGGGCATGGCTCTCTCTTTTCCTATCCGACCGCCTGCGCCGCCGCCGCGGGGGCTGCTTCGCCGCGGGCGAGGAAGGCGCGGACCTTGGTTTCAGGACAGCTCTTCGCAAGCTCGCGCGGGTTACCCCAGGCGATCGCCGTCTTCGTCTCGGCATCCAGGAACACCGAGTTGTCGGCGATCGCGAAGATGCTCGGCAGCTCGTGCGTGACCATGACAACCGTGGCTCCCAGGCTGTCGCGCAGTTCGAGGATCAGCTCGTCGAGTCGCCGCGAGCTCAACGGATCGAGGCCGGCAGAGGGTTCGTCGAAGAACAGGATGTCGGGATCGAGCGCCATCGCGCGCGCCAAGCCGGCGCGCTTGCGCATCCCGCCGCTGATCTCGGCGGGGAAGAAATCCTCGAACCCGCGCAGCCCCACGAGCGCGAGCTTGAGCGACACGACGCGGGCGATGTCGGTGGTGCTGAGCGGCGTATACTGCTTCAGCGGCAGCGCTACGTTTTCGGCGAGCGTCATGGAGCTCCACAGCGCGCCGCTCTGGAACAGCACGCCGAATCGGCGGTTGAGCGCGAGTTGCTCGGCTGGCGCGGCGTCCCAGTAGCTCTCACCGTCGTAGAGCACGCGCCCGCCAGCCGGCCGCAGCAGGCCGATCATGTGGCGCAGCAGCGTGCTCTTGCCGCAGCCGCTGCCGCCCATGATCACGAAGATCTCCCCCGGAGCCACCGAGAATGAGACGTTCTGCTGCACCACGTTGGTACCGAAGATCATGTCGAGCTTTTCGACGCGGATGCGCGGCTCGCTCATGGGGTCAGATGCCGAGGATGTTGAACATCACCGCGAATACTGCATCGGTGATGATGATGTATAGGATGCCGGTCACCACGGCGGAGGTGGCGGCATCGCCCACGCCCGCGGCACTGCGGCTGGCCTGCATGCCGCGCAGGCAGCCCGCGATCGCAACGAGAATGCCGAACACCACGCTCTTGCCGAGGCCGATCGCAAACTGCGTGAGCGAGATCGCCGTCTGGGTCTCGAGTGCGTACTGCGTGATCGTCAGGCTCAACATGCCGGTGCCGACGATCATGCCGCCCAGCAGTCCGACGAGGCAAGCGTAGAGGTACAGCAGCGGCATCATCAGCGACAGTGCGATCATCCGCGGCAGCACCAGGAAGTCGATCGGCGGGATGCCGAACGTCGTCAGTGCGTCGATCTCTTCCTGCGCCTGCATGGTGCCGAGCTGGGCGGCGTACGCGGCGCCGGTGCGTCCAGCGAGCACGATACCGGTCATCACCGCCGCCATCTCGCGCGTGATGGCGAGGCCGACAAGGTCGGCGACGTAGATCCCGGCGCCGAACTTTTGCAGCTGTACTGCGCCGATGAAGGCGAGGATCATGCCGATCAGCAGGTTGATGATGCCGGTGATCGCCAGCGCTTGCGGGCCGCAGGCGCGCATGAACAGCAACACGTCGCTGGCCTGGAACACCGCCCGACCGCGGAACAACCGGCCGAAGGCGATGACTGCTTCGCCGAGAAAGGCAAGCTGATCGCCCCCGGCGCGCAACCGGGCCAGCGCGTGCACGCCGATGCGATCCACCCAAAGCCGCCCTGCGCCCGGCCTCCGTCCACCCGCCCGCTCGGGCACCGCATGGGCGAGCGCCGAGAGGCGAACCGCGCCGGCCGGAAGGCCGCCCAGCTCAAGCGGCGCATTGTGCTCGACGCACAGTGCGTGGACAGTATCAACGAACACGACCAGCGCGCTGTCCCAGCGGGCGAGCGCGGCGACGCGGATCTCCACCCGCGCCGGCCCGGGGGTGGCGGCGAGCGCCGCGGCGACCGGCGTAGGGTCGCAGAGCGGCGAGTCGAACGTCCAGTCGCCGGATAGGCGCAGCACAAGGTGCCCGGCCTCCTGGACGAGGCCCAGCCGGTCATCCGTGCCCTCGGCGCCGTGCCGGCCAGGGTGTGCCAGCGGTGTAGACGTCATGGAACGATCTGGACCTCAGCTCCCCTGCGCGACGCCGTCAGGTGCCCGACGACCCGGCCGGCATTCCCCGCGGACTGACTCCGCCCGCGCCGCATGCAGCCGGAGCAGAGAGTAACTTGCACGAGACGACAAGGGGCGAGGCCGCTCTTTCCGGCGGAGTTGAAGTGGACTGCGCCAGGGATGGCGCGGTTTTCGCGTGGCTGGCTCCGGCGCAGGTCGAGCAGGCTCTCAGCCGGCCAGGAGCTCGCGCAGCGCCGCATCGATCGCCGGCACATCGCCCGGGTTCATCGGTGCCATATGGCCCCAGGCGGAGCGGATGACGCGGCATTCCGCGCCGGGGATCTGGCTTGCCTCGTACTCACTGTCCACCGGCGGAAAGTAGCGGTCGTTGTCGACCGGCATCACGATCGCGCGGGCGCGGATGCTGCGCAGCGCGGCGGCGAAGTCACCGCGGTGCGTGGCGTTGCCGCTGATGTCGCCGTCGCGCCAAGTCCTGAGCTGCGAGAGCAGGTTGTTGGCGTCACAGCGGGCGAAGAAAGGCTCCCAAAAATCCGACACGTGCTCGACCATGTTGCGCGAGCCGAAAGCCTGCCACATCTCGGTGCGGTAGAACGGCTCGGACGTGCCCCAGCCGGCGTAGATGGTGGCGAAGGCACGCAGCCCCGCGACCGGCGGGCGCTCATAGAATCCCTCGTTGAATGCCGGATCCAGCGTCAGCGCCCGCTCCAGCGCGAGCAGGAAAACCTTGTTGTAGTTAGCGGTGCGCGCCGACCCGGCGATCGGGCAGGCGGTGCGGACCATGTCGGGGAACTGTGTCGCCCACTCGAAGGTCTGGCAGGCACCCATCGACCAGCCTGTGACGAGCCGCAGCGTCTTCACGTCCAAGCGGGAGGTCAGTAGCATGTGCTGCAGCCGCACGTTGTCGTAGATCGTGACGTGCGGGAACCGGCCGCGCTCGAACGGCGCGGCTGTGTTGCTCGGCGAAGAGGAGATGCCGTTGCCCAACAGGTTCGTCATAACGATGTAGTACTTTCCGGGATCAAGCGCACGCCCGGCGCCGACCATGTATGTTTCAAGGTCAGTATGAGTGCCAGTGTACCACGTGGGCACCAGCACTGCGTTGTCGCGAGCAGGGTTCAGACTGCCCACCGTCTTATAGGCCAGGTGCACCTTCGGCAACACCGCGCCTTTCTGCAGCACGAAGTTGGATGCTTCGAAGATCTCGAAATCGGCCATCGCTCGCGTCCCCTCACGGTCGTGGTGCCGACGGAGCGATCCGGTCCGGAGCCTCCGCCGCTCGCGAGAGCATAGATGCTGCACGGCGTAGGGGCCATCGAATGTGTCGCCACGGATCCGCCCGCTTGCCGCTCGGGATCCGACCTGAACCTGATCCGGGCGCGCGCAGTGCCGTCTTGGGGAAAGTACCACCCGGCGGATGCTGCGTATTGGGGCCGACGCCTCACCGCGCGTCTAGCGTCAACCACGAGGGATCAGGCTGGGGCAGCGTGTGATTTTGCCGATTGACGACACCATGACAGCGATGCGGCAAGCCGGGAAGCCCGGATGAGCACGTTGGCGAGCCAGGCCCGCGGATCGGTGTCGTTCCTCGTGGCGGCGACAATCAATGAGAACATGGACACCGACCGCTCGCCGCCGACAGTCCCCGGCTGACGCACCGCCGCCGAGCAAGCTCCGCGAAGCGGGCACCAAGCTGCTCAACCCTGGCGACAATGTGCGGCTTCTGGGTGAACCCGCAGTGTCGCCGCCCTCGTTGATCTCCACCGCCGCAGCCCCTCCCATCTTTAGCGGCGTCTATACAAGCCCGCCGGATCCGTAGCGTGATCCGGCGCCGCAAGGCGTCACTCGTCGAGTGGATACTGACTTTCCGAACGTGACCTGGAACGACCTCGTCTCGTCGCAATAACGCATTCCAGGTTTTGTCTTTCCGGATTGGGAGATGTGTCGCTTCGGCCCCTGCTCATCATTGGGGTCGGTTTCCATGGTGACGCCGCGCCGGCGCCGAAACTCAATACCTTGGCGGCAGCTTCAGCCTTAACTCACCCGCCGAACCGGGGGCGTCGGCTTCGCTGTTTGGGGATCTGTTTTTCCGACGGCGGCGAGAGACCCATTGCGGCGCATCAACGAAACAGTTTGCGGCAGCGTGGAACTCCGACCACGCTCGGGCGTCGACACTTCAATGGTGCGTCGCTACGCCACGAGAGGGGCCCGCTCGGCTGCAACGCGCGCCCAGGCGAGCATTGCATCCTCGTCGAATAGCTCGGCCAACTTCTTCATCATGGTGCCCCCAAGTTCCTCAGCGTCGACGATGGTGACAGCGCGTCTATAGTAGCGTGTTACGTCATGCCCGATGCCGATCGCGATCAGCTCTACGATGTCGCGGCTCTCGATTTCACGAATCACCTCGCGCAGGTGCCGCTCTAAGTAGTTCCCTGCGTTGACCGAGAGAGTGCTGTCATCGACGGGGGCGCCGTCGCTGATCACCATGAGAATTCGTCGGTGTTCCGGGCGCGCCACCAGCCGCCTGTATGCCCAAAGTAGCGCCTCGCCGTCGATGTTTTCCTTCAGCAAGCCCTCGCGGAGCATCAGCCCCAAATTCCGTCTCGCTCGGCGCCACGGCGCGTCAGCCGACTTATAGATGATGTGCCGCAGGTCGTTGAGCCGCCCCGGGTTGCGTGGCTTACCTTGCGACACCCATGCCTCGCGAGATTGCCCGCCCTTCCAAGCTCGCGTTGTGAAGCCGAGCACCTCCACCTTCACGGCGCACCGCTCAAGCGTACGCGCCAGGATATCGCCGCACATGGCCGCGACCGTGATCGGTCGCCCGCGCATGGAGCCGGAATTGTCGATCAGCAGCGTGACCACGGTATCACGAAATTCGGTGTCCCGCTCGCGCTTGTAGGATAGCGCCTGCAAAGGGTTGACGACAACGCGCGCGAGTCGGCCGGCGTCAAGTAGCCCTTCTTCGAGGTCAAAGTCCCATGCGCGCATCTGTTGGGCAAGCAAGCGACGTTGCAGCCTGTTGGCGAGCTTCGCCACGACACCTTGTAGGTGCTGAAGCTGCTGATCGAGCTGCTGGCGGAGTCGTGACAACTCGTCTGCGTCAACGAGCTCTTCTGCGGCAACCTCTTCGTCGAACGCCCGCGTGAACGCGCGATAGCTGGAGCTTGTATCTCCGCCGGTCGACCCGCGAGGCGGCTGCGGTCCGCTAGGCCGCTCCTCGCCAGTTGCGGCGCCAGCGTCCTCAGCATCTTCGTCTTCGGCGCTCTCGGCAGCTTCTCCCGACATTTCCTCTGGTTGGGCGTCAAGAACACTGTCGCTCTCGCTTTTCGACTGACCGTCGGATTCCTGGCTGGAATCCTGCGGCCCCTGTTCGGAAGCGGCGTCCTCGGCAGGCTCGGCTTCGTCTGGCGCGGCGTCGACCTCGGCTTCAGCAAGGTCGAGCGCGGCAAGGAGCCTCCGCGCAGCACGACCAAACGCCGCCTGGTCCGTCTGTGTACGGGCCATTTCGTCGAGCGCACGCTCCGCTGCCTCTCCTAGCGAGTTGCGCCAAAGGTCCAGCACACGGGCGGCCGATTCGGGACTCGATTCGCCGGACATGCGTTCGCGGGCCAGCAGAGCAAGAGCCGCCGAAATCGGCAGTTGCTCGCGGCGCGTCATCCGGTCGAAGCCCTCCGCTTCGCACTGTTCCGCCAAATGTGTTCGGAGATTCGCTGCGACGCCCGCCATGTGGCGGCTGCCGATGATCTCGACGCGGGCTTGCTCTAGCGCATCGAAAGCATCTCGACCCTCACGTTGAGCCGGGACACGCGCAGCGTGGATCGTATGGTCGTGATGACGCACCCGCATGGCGAGGCTGTCGGCAATTCCCCGAAGGCGCGCCGTCTCGATGGCTGGAAGCGCCCGTGTGGGTAACGGCAATCGGGCCCGTTTTCCAGCGAGACCCGGGGGACCAGGCTGAAAGGCAACCTGCACGTCGCTTTCCGCAAGTGCTCGTAGCGCCGCAGCCGTGGCGCGTTTGAACTCCTCGGCCCTCGGACTATCCTTGCTCCCGCTCATCCACCCCTCAGGCAATGCGCCGTGCTAGCGCCCCGGTGGCAATCTCTTCGTTGAAGCAGCGCTGGTAGTATTCCGCGACGGTGCTCCGTTCGGCTTCATCGCACTTGTTCAGGAACGTCATGCGGAAAGCGAAGCCGATATCACCAAAAATGCGTGCGTTCTCAGCCCATGTGATCACAGTCCGCGGCGACATGACGGTGGAGATATCGCCGTTGATGAAGCCGGCACGGGTCAGATCCGCAAGAGCCACCATGCTTTCGATACGCCGGCGCGCAGCCTTGTCCGCGGGATCGACGCCGAGCTTGGCCATGACGATTTCGCATTCCTGCGCGTGTGGGAGGTAGTTTAGCGTCGCGACGATATTCCAGCGGTCCATCTGACCCTGGTTGATCTGCTGCGTCCCGTGATAGAGGCCAGTGGTGTCTCCGAGGCCTACGGTGTTCGCTGTCGAGAACAGTCGGAATGCCGGATGGGGGCGGATGACACGATTTTGGTCGAGCAGTGTCAGTTTGCCTTCGACCTCCAGCACTCGTTGAATTACGAACATCACATCCGGACGTCCAGCATCATATTCGTCGAAAACGAGCGCGCAGGGGTGCTGCAAGCACCAAGGCAACAGCCCTTCACGGAACTCGGTAACCTGCTTGCCCTCGCGCAGCACGATGGCGTCTTTGCCAATCAAATCGATGCGGCTGATATGGCTGTCCAGATTGACGCGAATGCAGGGCCAGTTTAGCCGCGCTGCGACCTGCTCGATATGGGTGGACTTGCCGGTGCCATGATATCCCTGGATCATGACGCGGCGGTTAAACGCGAAGCCAGCGAGGATCGCGAGTGTTGTGTCGCGATCGAAGCGATATGCCTCGTCGACGTCAGGCACATGCTCCGTCCGCTGGCTGAACGCCGGGACCTGCATATCGCTATCGAGGTCGAATACCTCGCGCGCGCTTATCGTGATATCGGGTACGTTGATCGCCGAGGTCGGCGCAGAACGCGAATCGGGCATAGCGGCGATCTTGCTCATCAAACAGCGATCCTGTGGTTCAGCGGGCCTGAGACTACTCTTACGATACCCCGTTTGGGTAGGCCGGCTCATCCCCCGGCCGCCACCGAGTCCATCTGTGCCAGTCTGCCACGGAGCGCGGCATACGCGAGGTTGATCGCCTTGAGCCGCTCTTCCGCGTCGCGGCTACCGTCGTTGGCATCGGGGTGATGCTGCTTGGCGAGCTGCTTATAGCGGGTTTTGAGCTCGGAAAGGGTCAGCGGCCAATCGAGCCCCAGGGTCGCCAAAGGTCCACGGATATCTGGTGGAGCCGCCGGTGCCGCGCGTCGACGCCGGTCGGCTTCTGGCCGCGCTTTCAGGATCTGAAGTGGGTCTCCGGCCACAATGTTGTCAAGTCGCGTGCCGAGATGCCCGAGCGGCCAAGTTGGGCGCTGCCAAGAGTTATCCGCGCGCAATTCCGCTTCAATCTGGGCGGGCGTCATGCCCTTGTAGAAGTCCCATGTGGCGTTATAAGCGCGCACATGTTCGAGGCAGAACCACCAGTATTCGCGCAGAGTCTTGCGCGATTTTGGTGCGCGGTACTCCCCGGCTGCGGTGCAGCCGGGGACATCACAACTGTGGCCCGGTGCCTCCGGATCCGGGGCATAGGCCCGCATTCGCAAGGGACGTCGGGTCATCGAGCGTTATGTGCGGCCGTACGGAGGATTTGCAAAGAGGGAAGTGGTGTTGCAGCATGCAGTTGGGGTATGTGGAGGCATGACAAAGCGGATTCAACGCATGGAATCAGTGCTGCGGCTGGCGTTCCACCCCGAGCGGCTGCAGATCGAGGACGACTCGGTGCGGCATGCGGGTCATGCAGGGGCCGCGGAGGGGGGAGAAACCCATTACAATGTCTTTATGATCTCCGATTCGTTTCGGAACATGGCGCGGACCGGCCGCGCACGCGCGGTTCACGCCGCGTTGGTCGATGAGTTCGCGTCTGGGCTGCACGCCCTCTCGCTCACCCTGCGCACGCCCGAGGAACAAGGGTCGCAGAAATAGCCTATCGTGCGAGGTGGGGCCAACGTCGCCGCACGACGGGGCCATCTGCCGCATAGGCGAAGCAACTGTCGATCATGCGCTTAGCAGCATCCGCATCGCTGCGTTGGCGCTGCGGCAACACGTACGTCGTCTGGATCGCAACGGTAGCGATCTGCTGAAGCAACTCGCGGATATGGGTGCAGCCTGCGATGCCGCCGATCCGGGCGCTAGCTTCTTTGAGAAACCCTGCGCGGATGTGGAGGCCGATCAATCGCCCGAACGTTTCCGCGCCTCCAGGGCATACCGAGAACGGGGCATCTACTGTCTCGGCCTCAGCACCGACGATGGCCAGGCCCTGGTCGATCGTCAGCCGGATGCGCATGCGGTGTAGCGGCTGCCCGGGATCGATTTGACCGCGGTCGCCGACCGAGAATTTGTACATTTTCGTATCTGTGAGTTCAGCTTCGATATCGAACAGCCCGTCGGAGCGACGGAAGCCTTCGAGGATGATCTTGCGCGCGTGCAGCGGCTCTCGGTCTATGGGAGCGGAGAGAGCCATCCCCGTCAGACCGGTGGCTCGCCGGCGACCGGTGTAGCGCCAAGCGAAGCCATCAACGACGTGACCTCGGCGATTGCGCTCTCGGCGGCGGCGGCATCGGTTCCCTTAGCAACGATGGCCACACCACCTCCGCCGGAGCGGTAGTAGGGATAACTGCCGATATCCAAGACCGCGTATCGCTTCTGAATGGCTGCCAACGGCTCCGCGATTGTGCCCTCCAGGACCCCAGATCCATGAACGGCGCGCGAAACGACCGGCTGTCCACAGGAAAGCCGTGGCGCCAAGCTTTCGAACTGGGCCTGCATGATTCTAGGCACACCGGCCATCACATGGACGTTGCCGATGGAGAATCCGGGCGCGAGCGAGACGGTTGTTTCGATCAGACGGGCTCCGCGTGGCATTGTCGCCATTCTTTGGCGGGCCGCATTGAAGTCCCCCGGTTTGTATGCCGCCGCCATCTTTTCCCAGGCAACAGGATGTGGTTCCCAAGGCAGACCGAACGCCGCGGCGACGCATTCGCTGGTAATGTCGTCGTGCGTCGGACCAATTCCACCGGTTGTGAACACGTGGTCAAACCGCGCACGAACCTCGCTAATCGTCGATACGATGACCTCGGCGATATCGGGGACTATGCGCGCCTCGCGCACTGGGATGCCGAGTTCGCCCAGGCGCATGGCCAGGAACTTTAAGTTGGCGTCCTGTGTCCGTCCCGACAGCACTTCGTTGCCAATGATCAATACACAGGCGGTGGGATTACTGAGTGCGTTCATGGCGGCCATCTTTATAGGAAATCGCGGAGCAAGGGCACCAGGGGGCGGTCCGCTGGGGGCATGGCGTAGTCGCCGAGCTGAGCCGGTCGAACCCAGGCAAGCGTCTGACCCTCACGCGGCGTGACGGTCCCTCGCCAGCGACGACAAAGAAATAGCGGCATGAGCAGGTGAAAGGTCGCGTATGCGTGCGACGCGAATGCAAATGGAGCGAGGCAGTTTCCCGCCACCTCAACGCCCAACTCTTCGTTCAGTTCGCGAATCAGTGCCGCCTCGGGCGTCTCACCCGGCGCGAGCTTGCCGCCAGGGAATTCCCACAAGCCCGCCATTTTCTTGCCCTCTGGTCGGCGTGCAAGCAAGATGCGGCCATCAGGGTCGATGAGGGCGCAGGCCACAACGAGCAGCAACGGTCGTTCCGGGCCATCGCTGGCGGGTCCCGGGGTGCCGAAGAGATTTTCGCGGGTGGCTGTGAAGTGAAGCACGGGCGTCTCGGAAGCACGGGCGAGGAAGGTTTCCCGCCCTTTCCCGGTCTGCTGGAATCCGATTCGGTGTAGCACCGCGATAGACCGATCATTGTCGGTTGCGACACTTGCCTCCAGCAGATCGATATCGAGGTTCGCCAGCGCCCAGCGCGCGAGGCGACCCGCGGCTTCCGGTGCGACGCCGTGGCCCCAGAAACGGCGCCCGACCCAGTAGCCGAGACGCCCACTCCGTTTGGCCCGATCGATGCGGAGCCCAACACCACCCACGATGACCTCGCGGTCGGCCTCGCGCCCCGTGATCGCAAGGTGGTAGGCGCGGCCATCGGCAAGCGATTGAGTCGCTGCGACAATCCATTCATCGGCGAGCGAACGCGGGTAGGGGAACGGCACGGCGGCCAAGGTCCGGCAAACCTCCCAGTCGTTGATCAGGCGGTGCAGTTCCGCCGCGTCGTGCGTATGATATGGCCGCAGCGTCAGCCGCTCGGTGGCCAGTGCAGCAAAGGATTCGGTCATTGGCAGGACGCACCATGCAGCATTGCACTAGGGAGTGCCGAACGAGCAACGCACGCGCAAGGCCTCATGCGTAACTCGCTTGTCGAGGGCCACCGAGATGCGCCGAGAAGCGCGCCGCGGGCCATGCGCGGGCCCCGGCGCCGCCGCCGACAGCCGGTGGGAACGAATCCCAGCGACGGCCGGGAGCGTCGGAGCGGCGCGTTATTCAGACCTTCGCCCGGGCGTGAAACATGGACGGAGGTCGGTCCGCTTCAAATTCGAACGGATCATTTGGCTATGGTAAGACCATCAGGGCTGCGGACACATGTGGCAGGCAACGAGGGAGGGAAGCTCATCCGAGGGCTCCCACCTCATGTGTGACTGCGGTGCCTATCTCCCGGATCAGGTCGAACAACCGTAGCATAGGCGCAAAAATCTCGGCATGTTCACGGGCATAAGCTGTGGACGCGCGCGGCGCCCGCGGCTCGGCATAATCACGTTCCGCGGCGGGATCAGGTGCGGCCGGGAACACCTCAGCAAGGAATTTGACCGCCGCCGGGACGTCGAGTCGTAACAGCCGTTGCTCCAGCGCCGCACGTGTCACCCCGTGGCGTGGCGCGAAGTCGGGGATGCCACTGGCCAGCAGCCAGACCCGATGGATCAGCGCAAGGCGTACGGCGTGCAGCAGTATCTCCCGGTCGGCGGGTCGTGGCGCGTCCGGGTAGACTGCTCGAAGACTCACCTGGTCCGCCTGGATGCGCCGAAACATCGCTTGCGCGTCGGCCCACAGATCCAGCCGCTCGAGCGCGCGTGCGACGGCGACGAGCGCGTGGCGCCTTCCGGGGATTCGTGCGTGCGCTGCGCGGTCGAGCCACATTCCCGGATCGAGCGTCGCCACGACCGCGCGCAGCACATCGATATCCGAATGAGCAAGAGCGTGTTCGGCGAGCGCGAGGGCGTTCCGGAAGCGCCAGCTTGACGCGCGCAGTTCTGCAAACGCCTCCGGATGTCGCGCCGCCGCGGCTCCCAGGCCCTGCAGGCTGTTCGCCATCCAACCGAGTTGATGGAGAATGGAGTTGTTCGGTATCGCGCGTAGCTCCCGCGGATGACGAATCAGCGCTGGTCCGCCAATTCCGTCCTGCTGTCGAGCTGCAGGGCGCGACCCGGTGCGGTCCAGGAGTGCGGGGCCAAAGACACCCAACAGCGCCGCATAGCCCGCGTCATTCACAAGTTCCTGCATGCCACTCCGGCAGGTGGCGAAGAAGTCCGCTGAGAAGTCGGTCTCCGCATAGATCGGATCGCTGGAGTCTGCCTTCGCCGTGAAAACATGCTCGGCAATCTGTGTGATCGTCGCCGTCGCGAGCTCCGGCGTTCCAAACAGTAGGTAGCCGTCGCCGCCCTGGAACGCACTTTCTTCGCGGGATAGGATGCCCATCGATGTCAGCGCTTGCTTGGCCACGGGAGGTGAGAGATATCGCAGACGCTCTGAAAGCGAACGCGGATGCGCGCCACGCCCGACGCTTTCGCCGTGTGTATCGAAAAACACCACCTCAATGCTGGTTAGTTTGTGACGCATGAGCGCCTCGGTCAGTTTGAGACGCACGCGTTCGATCAGGTAGCTCGCCGCAAGTGGGCCGATGTAGCGCCCGGAGTCGGAATAGCCAAACTGCAGCGCGAACCGCCCGGTTGCGCGCAGATACTCGCGCCAATGCGGGCTGCGCAGCGCATCTTCAAGGATCGGTAGGCCCGTCTCGAGCGCTTCTGCGGTCTCGAACAACGGGCTGATCTCGATCTTTTCCGCGATTCCGAATGTGCGGGCGAGCCAAAGGGCGGCGAGCAGCGTATATCCGCTCTCCGTTTCCGCAATCAGGAAGCGCACAGGTGTCGCCGTATCGACGTGCTTCAGTAGCTGCGCGACGGTCATCAACAACCGTGTCGCTGATGCACCTTCAGCGAGCAAAGCGCCGAAGTCTACCGGTAGCGTCTGGACGTCGTCGAGCGCCGTGTTGATTGCCGAGAGCAGCGCCCGACGATGGGACGGGTCCTCCGGTGCATCCGCCAGACCAAGGCGCATGCGCGCAGCGTTGTGGATCTGCGAGGCGTTGAGCCGTACGTGCGTGTGGGCGAGCGCGAGTCCGTGGGAACGCAGACCCGCGCGCGCGATTGCCAGGGGCATCCGGTGCGCCTCAGGCGCAACTGCCAAGGCTTCGCTCAACATATCTTCCAAAGGAACCGTGCTGATGAGCGCCTCCTCGCGACGACTGATCAGCGCGTGCGCGAATGCGGCCACCTGATCGGCGTCGCTGCTTGTTGGTGCCGCCGCGATCTGTGTGTCTACCGCGGCCACTGCAGTCGCTGCGCGATCTGCGACCGCAGCCCCATCGGGCACGGCGCTCACTTGGGCAATGAAGCGGGTCAGCTGAAGCCGCTTCATGAGAAGCCTGATGCGCAGCGTGTCCCACCAACCGATATCTGTACGGCCGTCGGTGTCGTAGCCAACCCAGCTCGACAGGATCACCGGCACCGGTACGACTTCGGTCCAGCGGTTGGGCCACGCTGTCCGCGCGGCATCCAGGATGACCTCTGTCAGGACGTCTAGCGCATCGCGTCCGTTGCTGATGGCTGCAGCCGCCTGATCAAACTCCTCGATCAGCGTCGGTGCCGACGGACGATGGGAGACAAAGCCACTCTCCGCTGGGCGACCGCTCGCGATCGCGGCGAGCGCGCGCGCCACCTCTGGGGGGAGGCTGAACGTGGGATGGGCGGTGAACACTGCCGCGAAGCGTGTGCGTTCGACCGCAGCGCGGAACGCCGCAAGCGGCACGGGACTGTCCGAGGGGTCGGGACGCACGATGCGCTCTGCGATGCCAGCCATCGCCCGCCGGTTTGCGGCTGGGTTCGTATCGCCGACGTATGCGGCGAGGCGCGCGGCCCGATCGGCGAAGGCGGCATCGCGCAACTGGCGGACCAGCGCCTCGATCTCGTCGGGCGTCAGCGTTCCTGCGTCGATGCGACGGGAGATGACGAGTGCGATCGAAAGGACCGGGTTGCCGAAGGGATCCGCATCATGGCTCTCCCGGGTGCGGGCGGTGAGCGCGAGAAGGTCGCGGACCAGAACTGAGGTCGATGCCTGGGCTGCATGCTGCATATGCGAAGTGTGCCCCCCAAATGGGCGTTTCGCAACAGCCCTGATGAGGAACTAGGCGTCGTCGCACTATCGGCGGGTCGTCATGCTCAAATGCCACGCGCCGCGCACACCGAGGCGCGGTGTGGTAGCGTTGGTTCGCACATGGATGCTTCTCCCTCATTCGAGCCGACCTCCGTCGCCGACGCCGAACGTGAGGCCCGCAGGACACTGGTCCGTCACAAGGCTTTGGCGACAGCACTTCTGTTGCTGATGGCCGCGCTGATGCTGGGGAGCTATGCGCTTCCGGTTGGCTTCGCGGCCGCGGTCCTCCAGGCTGCGTCGAAGGCTGGCTTCGTGGGCGGAATCGCAGACTGGTTCGCGGTGACGGCCCTGTTCCGCCATCCGCTCGGCCTCCCGATCCCGCACACAGCTATCATTCCGGCCCAGAAGGCTCGTCTAGGCCGGGCGCTCGGACGCTTCGTCGGGACCCATGTCTTCACTGCCACCGAGGTTCGCCGCGCGGCCGCGCATCTCGATCTGGCGAGTATTCTTGCGCGCTTTCTCTCCGATTCGGCAGCAACCCGTCCCGCGGCGGAGGCTCTGGCCACGATGCTGCCAAGACTCCTGGCGAGCGTCGAAGACGGCCGGGCACGCCGGCTCCTCGTTCGCCTGGTGCCACGCGTCGTCGGGGGGGCTGCGGCCGGTCGAATGCTTGCGGGTGTGTTGCGCAAGCTCGTTGAGGGTGGCCGGCACCAGGAGGTGTTCGGTTTCGTCCTCGAACGGTTCAAGGTCGTGCTTGCGGACCGGGAGGAGAGCCTCCGGCGCGCGATCGAGGAGCGCGTGCGTGAGCAGGGCGGTCGGCTGCTCGGCTGGACGCTCGGAGCCTCGATCGCGCGGCGGGTTCTCGCGCAGGTGAACGCCGAGCTGGAGAAGATGGAGGCGGGCGATTCCGATCTGCGCGCTGCTTTCGATGAATGGATCCGGCGTGAGGTCGCGCGTATCGAAGACGATCCGCGTCGGGCCGGAGAGATCGGCCATGCGATTCGGAGCGTCCTAAGCCATCCCACGGTTCAAGCCTGGGTCAGCGACGTATGGTCCCGTTTGCGGGTTGCGCTGGAGACTGACGCAGCGCGCCCGAACGGGCGTACAATCGGAGTGCTGGAGGGCATGTTCGCCAATCTCGGAACCGTTCTTGTGACCGATCCCTCCGCTCGTGCGCGCGTGCAGGCTGCGGTGGAAGCCGTGATGGCAAGCATGTTGCCCTCGGCTCAGGTGAGCGTGGCAGATTTCATCGCCAAGGTTGTGGCGGGATGGGACGCGGAGACGATCACGGAGAAGCTGGAACTACGCGTCGGGCGAGATCTGCAGTACGTCCGCATCAACGGGACACTGGTCGGCTTTCTGGTCGGCGGGGCCCTCTACGCACTCCTCCACGTGGCGTTCGGACCCGTCTCATTCTGAGATGCGGGCGGACGCACCGCGCCCTTCGTCAATATTGGAACTGATACGTCAGACCGACGCTCGTGCCGTATGGATCGGTACCACCTGCTCCGCCCGTCGCGCTCGTCTGCATTCCTGTGCCGACGGATGTTTCAAGCTTCAGCCCGCGCAAGAGATCGATTTGCACCGTCGCCTGTGTGCCCGCGCCCGACGTCGCCTGGCGCGCTCCCAAGTAGACACCGGGCGCAAGATAGCGTCCCGCCTCGACAGCCGCTCCGCTCCCGCTTGCCGAACCACCGACGTTCAGACGGTCCAGCCCAAGTTCCTGACGCACCCTGTTCAAGGGGTCAAACGCACCGCCGCCAAGCCCGCTCAACTGCGCCAGAGAGGCGGCGATCTCGGCGAGCTGCAGAGGACTCAGGGATCCTGCGCTCTGTCGGAATAGCAGCTGTGCCAGGACTTCATCCTGCGGCAGTTCGGGAACTGAGCTTAGTGTGATTTTTGGCGCGCTGGCGAAGCCGCCGATTGTGAGCGTCGCGGTGATATTGCCGTTGCTGCTTGTCGCAACAAGGTTCAGCGCGGGATCGAGCGTGCTGCTGCCCTCAAAGCGGATCGTCCCGCTCGTGAATTCCAGATTTCGACCAGCGAGGCTTACGGAGCCCCTTTTCAGGCGGAAGGGGCCATCCGGAACTGGCGCGACCGTTGTGCCGGATATATGAACGCGGCCAGCCAATTCGGCAAAGACGCCGCGGCCACGGATGAAGATCTGGCCGGGCGCGATGACTGTGACGTCGAGGGCGACCGGCGGCGGAGCCGGTGCGGGGGCCGGAGCGGGCTGGTCCGGGCGGCGCACCTGGAGCACGGGAATGATCGCGGGCAGGCGCTCGGGAATTCGGAAATCCGCGCGGGTGACCTTAACCGTACCGTCGACCGCCAGCGGACCCTGAAGGTCGCCGCGCAGCGTAAGATCGCTGTCGAATGTCGCGGTCAAGCGATCGCTTGAGAGCGGTGTCGCGTTGCGCGCTGCGATTGTGAGATCGATCGGCATCGAGCCGCTCAGGCCGACGTCGCCACGCACGTGTATTGTTCCCTGGCCGGCACGGGCTGAGAGATCGCTTAGCTGCAGCTTGTGACCGGCGCCGTCAACACGGGCAGTCACGTCGGTCAGGTGCGCGCCGGAACCGAAGTCCTCGACATCGCCGCCCGTAAGCCGGACCGAGCCCGCGACTTCGGGCGCTGAGATCGAGCCGGTGATCACGGTGTCCAGTCGTGCAGTCCCGCGCACGCGCTGCCCACCGCCGCCGATGAGGGGGTTGATGGTTGCGAGGTTGAGAATTCCATTCCCGTGCAAACGCAGTGCGTTCGGTGGCGTGGCCCCCGGAATCGGGACTTGTCCGTCGACCGTGATCGTATTGCTGCCCGCGGCGAGCCGTAGGCGCAGGGTGGCCGCGGTACCGTTGAGAGTGATATCGGCGTTCAGGGACGCTGCGGGCAGCCCGCGTAGCGGATCAACCCGCGACCGGAACCCGCTGGCGGCCAAGTGCACCGTGCCGGAAGGTCGGGTCAGCGTGCCCCGGAGCCGCGCCTCGGCAGACACCGTG
This sequence comes from Alphaproteobacteria bacterium, assembly GCA_017307335.1. Taxonomy (GTDB): domain Bacteria; phylum Pseudomonadota; class Alphaproteobacteria; order Acetobacterales; family Acetobacteraceae; genus JAFKFJ01. The sequence goes on from JAFKFJ010000186.1 coordinate 32,237, forward strand.
CCGTCGGCATCGAGATCCGGCACGAGAGAGCGCAACGCATCCGGCGTCAGGTCGCGGAGCGAGGCCGACAGTTCAAGTGTGGGCAGAACCCGGCCGGCGACCTCAAGCGTTGCCCGCTGCAACGCCAGATTCAGACGGTCAATGGCCAGGCCATCGGCGAAATCGATGCGCGCCGGCCCGCGCAATCTCACGGATGCACCAGCAAGGTTCGCTTGCATGCTTGTAATGACGACGCTGCGGCCGTGCGCGTCGAGGATTGCGTCGGCATCGGCCTTCATTGGCCCGGCGGCAACCCCCTGGGCTGTCGACACCAGCTTCAGGCTCAGCGCCGGCTCACGGCCTTTCGCTGATAGACGCGCCGCAATTTCCGTTCCAGACGCGCGAACGCCGACGAGGTCGAGTTTGCCATCGACGTTCGGGTCGGTGAGAGGATCCAGCACGCTGCCCGAAAGTTTTGCCTGCTGGATCGTCAAGGCTGGGGCCAAAGTGGCGTCTTGCAGGTTGCTGTCGATGCGCAGAGCCGAATGGCCATTCTGGTCCGACGCGTCGAGGTGCGCAGTCAGGCGGCCCGCGATGGGTCGTCCGAGCAAGCCTTGCAAGTCGCGTAGCTTATCGATCCCAAGCGATAGCTCACCGGTTGGCCAGACCGCATTGGGTGAGAGTCGCAGTGTGCCCTCGGCATGCGCGCTTTTCCAGCCGCCTCGCTCAACGCTGATGCTCAAGGTCCCATCGGCTGCACGCTCGGCAGCAATGGCGAGCGCGACAGGGGCCGAGTCCAGCGACCCCTCGACGGTCACGGTCGCTTCCGGCTTGTTCGGGAGGCCGCGGCCGGCGAGGGTGAGGCGGATTGGTTGGCGGTCCGCGCCCGTCAGCCCGACATTTGCCGTGACACTCGCGTCAAGCGCGAAATTTTCAGTCAAGCCATCAACTTTCCCGCCGGCGACCGCTGTCCCGTGAATTGTCGGCGCCAATGCCGACAGGTCGCTGAGGGTCGATTGCCAGTCGAGTTGGAGCCGGCCATCGGCAAGCTTCCCTTGAGAGCGCAAGGAAAGCGACTTGCCGTCGACGGCGAGATGCGAGAGCGTGATCTCCGACCCAGTGAGACGGATACCCGCATCAAGCTTCGCGGCCGGGCCGATCAAGGCGGGCAATGGGACCTGACCACCAAGGATGCCGACCGTCCCGGTCGCGTCGACCGTAGTCGCGCCATCGGATTGCGACGCCGAAAGGTCGAACTCAGCCCGTCCGGTGGCATCGAGGCCAGCCGCGGTCGCTATCGCCGCTAGGTCCGGCAGGACGACATGGGCCTTGGCCCGCAAGCCACCCGCGCTATCGGTCTCGCCTTGCAGAGCGATGAGCGGATGTGTGAGCGCGAACGTTGTCGGGAAGCCGGCGCTGTCGGTTCGTGCTTCAGCGTCCAGCGTTATCGGTGCCGTCGCCAGTAGGTCTGGCTTCGGACCCGGAACCTTCACGCCGTCGATCGAAGCGTGAATCTTCGCGTGCCCCGCACTATCAGACACATCGGCAGCCACGCGCTCAGCGCTTGCGCCGGCCGCCCGCAGGCCGGTAACCCTGAGCATACCGCGCGCATCCGGGTGGGTGAGGGTGCCCCACACTCGGACGTCGACGGCGACGGATGTCCATGCAAGATCGGCCCGGGGCGCCATCGCAGGGGCGCTCGCGGTTATGCGGAGGTCGCCGCCACGACTGCGGACGTCCAGATGGCCCTTCACCTCGGCGTGCAGCGCGCCGGCGGACAATGTCAGGCGTGTCGCGGCTTGCGACCACGGGCCATCAAGCTGAGCATTGAGGGTGATGGCGCCGAGATTGCGCGCGCCGGCGAGGGAAGCGGCAAATCCGTTTGGCGGTTCCCTCGCCGTGACCCGCGCTGACAGACCCCTCTGTGTGAACTTACCTTCCGCAGCGTAGCTGCCGGATCCATCGAGACGTTGCAGGGTCAGCGTGACGTTGCCGTCCTCGGAAGAAGTGAGGGTCGCCGCGCCGTCGACGGCGAAGGCGGCCGGTTCGCCAAGCACGGCCTTGCCTAAGCTCACGCGATCGACACGCAGCGCCAGAACGTCGACCCGCCACCCGAAGCTGGTCCCTGAGGGTGTTCCGCCGCCACCGGACGAAGGGGGCAGCCGGTCGAGTGCGATCGCCGTTGCTGCCAGGCGACGAACCTTGACCACTCCACGCGCGAGATCGAGCGGTGCCCAATCGAGCGACGCATCGTGGACTTCCGCCCAACGGCCGTGCGCGTCCCTCAGCGTGATCAAGGCCACGCGGGGAGCGTCGGGGAATCGTCCCGAAAGCCCCTCGACAATGACCTGTTCACCGCTAACTGCTGCAACGGCCCGCTCGGCGAGGCGCCGCCCCGGGTCCGTGTTCAGCGCCGCAAGCAGCACCACAGGCACTGCTATGACAATGCCGAGAATGAAGCTGATGATCATCAAGGCGCGACGCATCAGAATGCCTGACCGATCCCGATGTAGAGTTCGAACGCATCACTCCCCGGCTGGTGCGTCACGGGCAGAGCGAAATCGAAGCGCAGTGGACCGAAACTCGTATAGTAGCGGACACCCAATCCGGCGCCCACCTGTGGTGTCGAGGAGAAGGCGACGCCTTTCGCTTGCACCGCGCCTGCGTCCACGAAGGCCACAGCACCGTAGCTCGCGCCGAATCGTTGGCGGAACTCAATGGAGCCAGCTTGGACCGAGGTGCCGCCGATCGGAACCTGATCAGGGAATTGAGGTCCGATCGACTGAAAGCGGAAACCACGCACCGTACCGCCGCCGCCGGCGTAAAAGCGTTGGTCGGGCGGGATTGCGAACGTATCGGCGCCCTCGACGGTACCGACCAGTCCGCGCATGGCCAATACGCTGCGCCCGGGTGCGCCGAGGTTGATGTATGTTGAAGCGGACGCCTGCGCGATCACGAATGTTGAGTTCGGATTCGAGAAGCTTTCGGTGGGCGTGACGTTCACGGCAGCGCGCACGCCGTGCGTAGGATCGAGAAGGTTGTGGGTGCTGTCATACTGCAGCGTCAATGGGACCTGGAGCAATGTGTAGTTATTGGTCACACCTTCCTGCGTGATCTGTGCCTGTTCTGCGGTCAGTCCGATGCCTGCGGTCAGGTCGCGATCGAGGCGCCGCGAGACCGCCGCTCCGGCCACAACAGCGGTCCGGTCATAGGCGATGAGGTACTCCCGCACCGCCAGGGCACTCAAGTTGAGCGACTGGTTGCGACGCAGCCAATCCGGGATGGCAAGGGTTGCCGCAAGATTATAGCCGGGTCGAACGGCGGCCGTGCCGCCGAGTTCCGTGACCGCCGCGCTCAGCGTGAGCTGCTCGGCATTGCCGAAGAGGTTGCGATGGGTCCAGCTCGTGCTCACGCTCCCGCCGAGATCGGTTGAATAGGCGGCACCGAACTGCACAAGTCGCAGCGGCCGCTCGCTGATGACGACCTGCACCGGAAGTTGGCCAGCGGAATCGAGCGCGCTGGCGGGAGAAATTCGCACCGTGGAGATCGCACCCACGCTCGCCAGATCTTCCCGGGCCGCTTCGATCCTCTCAGGACTGAATTTCTCGCCCTCGTGCAGGACCAGCCGTTCACGAACGAAGTCCTCGTTGAGACTGGTCAGTCCGGCGAAGCTAATCGGCCCCAAATCGACCACCGGCCCGGCATCGACGCGAAATGTGATGTCCAACGCCCGCTCGGCAGGGATCAGCGTCGCGACCGGTTCAGACACCTTCGCGAACGCATGTCCTTCATTCCGCAATGCCGCCAACAGTCGGTCGCGTCCGGCGAGCACGTCCGCCGCAACCGCGGGCGCCCCTGACTGAAGGGCGAGCTTCTCGCGGGCCGTCGCCGACACTTCGCCTTGCACGCTGATGTGACGCAGGTGAAAGAGGGGGCCGATTGTCAGGCTGACACGCACCGGTTCGACTTCGTTCGCCGGCGAAGCGTCCAGCGTTGCCAGCAGCGTCGGATCCTCGAGCGAGAGGCCGGCGATGGTGATTTTGACACTGCCATCGTAGTAGCCGAAGCTGTGGAGGGCCGCTGAAAACCGCGCTGCATCGCTGCGCGCGCGAGCGATCAGCGCGAACGGACCCACAGGCGCGCTGTCCCGCAAACTGATCAGGGTCGAAGCCCCCTGCACCGCCTGGTCCAGAGGTCCGTTGCCGGTGGGGACGATCGTCACCGCGTAGGTGAGCTGGTCGGGCACCTGCCTCCCTGCCGCTCCGGCCAGCGACAGAGCCAGGAAGAAGCACAGGCTTACGCAGACCAGATGGCTAGTGAGACGGGTCAGGCAGGTCACTGGCCAAGAACGTCGCGGATGCGGTGCCGGAGGCAAGCACAAATCGCTCGATGGGGGGCTTTTCCGCCATGACGGAGTCGGAAAGCGCAAACGTCACGCTGGTGTCATTGCTGATTGCGCCGCGCACGCGCTATCCCGTTGTTGCCATGGTTCCCGCCCCACGCCGACTGAAGGCCAAGCGTCTGCCGCTTTTGCGCCGACCCGAAGAGCCGGCGGAAGAAGGCTGGAACGCCCTGGCATGGCCCGGCAACCACTACCTGACCCGGCGCGTGCGGGTGATCCGTCGGGCCTTGCTTGTCACTATCTGGACGCTGGTCTCGATGTTGGTCCAGTCCGTACTGATCGCGCTTCCGGGGTCAGCGAAAGTGGTCTTCGCCCGCATTTACTGGTCAATGATGTGCCGGCTCCTGGGGCTGCGCGTCCGCCTGATCGGGGCGCCCGTGCGTGGCGCCGACGCGGGCGGACGGCCCGTCGTGTATGTTTCGAATCATTCCTCGTGGCTTGACATCCTCGTGCTCGGCGGTCGTCTGAATGCATGCTTCATCGCCAAGGAAGAGGTCGCGAGCTGGCCGCTGATCAGCTGGATCTCGCGCCTGGGGCGGACCGTCTACGTACGCCGGCAGCGCTCGAGCACGGCTCGCGAGCGTGACGACATGGGGGAGCGGTTGGCCGCGGGGGACAATCTCATCCTTTTTCCCGAGGGGACGACGTCCGACGGATCACGCGTGTTGCCCTTCCGTTCCGCTTTCCTCTCCATTGCGCAGCTGCCGGTGGGACCCGGCGGAAAGCCGCCGTTGGTCCAACCGGTATCGGTCGTGTATGACCGTCTGGCCTATCTTCCGGCGGGTCGGTCGACCCGGCCCATCTTCGCCTGGTATGGCGACATGGATATCGGGTCGCATTTCTGGCGGCTGGCCCAGCGCCGTGGTCTCCGGGCGACGGTGCTGCTGCACACACCTCTGGACCCGAGCGCATTCCCTAGCCGCAAGGCTCTTGCCCACGCGACCTGGGTGGCGGTCGCGGCCGGGGCCGCTGCGTTGCGGCAGAACCGCCCTGCGAGGCCGGCCGGTGCCGGCGAGGGCGCCGAAGCCGCTGGCACCCCTGCGTTCGCGTGAAGAGCTGGCGACAAGCGGCTCGTTCGCCTTGACATCGCTATTGCCGATGCTGCGACACTGGCTGCCGCTATCGGAGTCTCATTCGGCGTCGTGCACTTGAAGAGAAGGTTTCCAGCCGCCATTGCTCCGCGTGTGGGCGGAAGGGGGACATGCGGCTTGGTATACTACCGCAACGACGTAACAGCATGACGGACGACATCAAGCGCCTGCACGTTATCACGTGGGGTTGCCAGATGAACGTTTATGACAGCGATCGGATGATCGATCTGGTCGCGGCACTTGGCTATCGCCCGGTTGGAGAGCCGGAAGCTGCCGATCTGGTGATTCTTAACACGTGCCACATTCGCGACAAAGCAGCGGAAAAGGTTTTCTCCGAACTAGGACGGCTGCGCGACCTAAAGCGTGCCAGCGCGCTGCAGGGCCGGCGGATGGTGCTTGCCGTCGCGGGGTGTGTCGCTCAGGCGGAGGGTGCCGAACTGGTCGCCCGTGCCCCGTTCGTCGATATTGTGATTGGACCGCAGGCGTATCATCGCCTGCCGGACCTGCTGGCGAGGGCGAATGCCGAACGGGGAACACTGATCGAGACTGACTTCCCCGCCGATGACAAGTTTGCCCATTTCCCTCAAAGCGCGAGGCGGTCTGGCCCGACGGCCTTGCTGCCGATCCAGGAAGGATGCGACAGGTTCTGTAGCTTCTGCGTGGTTCCGTACACCCGTGGCCCGGAACAGAGCCGACCGGCAGCCGCGGTTGTTGCAGAAGCTCGACGGCTGGTTGCCTGCGGCGCGCGCGAGATTGTGTTGCTAGGTCAGAACGTAAATGCGTGGCATGGCGAGGGTGCGCAGGGGCTCGCCGGCTTGGTCCGAATGCTCGCAAGCATCGAGGGGCTTGAACGCATCCGCTACACGACCTCGCACCCTCGGGACATGAATGCTTCGCTCATCGCAGCACATCATGACGTGGGAAAACTCGTTCCGTTTCTTCACTTGCCGGTGCAGTGCGGCTCGGATCGTATCCTTGCGGCGATGAATCGAGGACATACCGCTGCTGAATATTTGGAGCTGATTGGGCAATTGCGCGCGGCGCGGCCCGACCTGGCGCTTTCGTCGGACTTTATCGTGGGTCACCCGGGCGAGAGCGAGAGCGATTTCGCCGAAACGCTCGCGCTCGTGCATGCGGTAGGCTTCGCCCAGGCATTCAGCTTCAAGTACTCTGCTCGTCCGGGCACGCCCGCGGCGGCACTACCCCAGGTCCCAGAACCGGAAAAGGAGCGGCGCCTCGCCGCTCTGCAGGCCTTGCTCAGGGAGCAACAGCGGGCCTTCAACGAAAATTGCGTTGGCCGGGAATTGTCAGTCCTTTTCACGGGGCCGGGACGCCGCGCTGGGCAGATCGCCGGCCGTTCGGTATGGCAACAGCCCGTTCACGCGGCGGGACCCCGGAGCCTCGTCGGACATATCGGCGAGGTGAAGATCTCGGCGGCCAACCCCAACTCTCTATCAGCGATCCTGCTTGCAGAGGAGCCTGCCCAAGCTTGAGCGACAGCGCCGCGTTCCCCGCCAACCGCACCCCCCCCGAGCGGAGCCCGGCGAAAGCCGTCACTCTGCATTTTGCTGATAACGCTTTGTTGCCGCTGCTTTTGGGTGATCACGACCGACACCTTGTGCGCCTGGAACAGGGCTTCGGTGTGCGGTTGTCGTGTCGCGGCAATCGGGTGGCGATAGCGGGGGAGCCGGCGCGCGTGGAAATGGCACAGAGCGCGCTCACAAGCCTCTGGCGGCGGCTCGAGCGAGGGGAGGGGATCAGCGCGAGCGACGTGGATACCGCTATTCGCCTCAGCGAAGTCGACGATCCACGCCTCCCGCTCTCGGACATGCCGGCGATTCGAACCCGGCGCGGTGCGGTGACGGCCCGCAGTCCGGGTCAGGCCGCATACATGGATTTGCTGGCTCAGCATGAGATGGTCTTTGGTCTGGGGCCGGCCGGCACCGGCAAGACCTTTTTGGCCGTGGCCCAGGCGGTAGCAATGCTGCAGGCGGGCAAGGTCGATCGGATCGTTTTGTCCCGACCTGCTGTCGAGGCAGGCGAGCGGCTTGGATTTCTGCCAGGCGATCTGAAGGAGAAGGTCGATCCGTATCTGCGTCCGCTGTACGACGCCTTGAATGAGCTGATGCCGTCCGAGCAGGTCATCCGCCGCCTTGGCAATGGAGAGATCGAGGTGGCTCCGCTCGCGTTCATGCGAGGACGAACACTCAGTCACGCGTTTGTGATTCTGGACGAGGCTCAGAATACCACGCCGATGCAGATGAAGATGTTCCTCACCAGGATGGGTGAGGGCACACGCATGGTCATCACCGGCGACTTGAGTCAGATCGACCTGCCAGCAGGCACGCGGTGCGGCCTCCGGGACGCTCTTGATACGCTCGAAGGGGTCCCAGGCCTCGCAGTGTGCCGCCTGTCGCACCGTGACGTCGTGCGCCATCCACTCGTCGTTCGGATCGTGGAGGCGTACGAACAGCGGGCAGCGGCCGAGCGCGAAACCCGCGACGCCCGCCGCAGCCGCGACGTGTCGCCGGAGGTTGCGGGTACTTAAATGGCCAGCTCGGGCAGTCCCAGCCCCGCGGCAGCGGGGATCCCGGTTATTGTAGAAGAATCGTCCTGGCGGCGAGCCCTGCGCCAACCCGAAGTGTGGGCCAGGCGAGCCGCCCATGCGGCCGGGGTAGTGTGCACCGTGGTGCTGGCGTCCGATGCGTTTGTGAAGCGACTTAACGCCCGCCATCGCGGACGAAACGTGTCGACGAACGTGCTCAGCTTCGAGCCGGCGGCGCCGGGCTGGCCGGGTGAAATCGTGTTGGCGTTGGGCACCGTTCGACGCGAAGCCGCTGCACAGGACAAGCGGCTGGCGGCGCACATGGCGCACTTGGTTGTGCACGGGGCACTACATCTCCGAGGACACGACCATGGGCGCGCGGGACCCGCGCGCCGGATGGAGCGCGAGGAGGCCCGCATCCTCCGGCGGCTTCGATTGCCGAACCCATGGAAGCGCGCATGAGCAGCCCTGCCCGCGCCGGCTTGGTCGCTCGCCTTCGCAGCCTGCTGCGTCGCCGGGCACCGGAACCCTCGGTGCGCGAGAGCATCGCCGAGCTGGTGCAAGAGGCTGCGGCGGCACCCCAGCTGCCCGGGCAGCTCCCCGAGCTTGACCGGCAGGAACGAGCGCTGATTGCCAATGTCCTGCGTCTGCGTGACCGGACAGCTGGCGACGTGATGGTACCGCGCGCCGACATCATATCGATGCCGGTTGACCTGACTCTCGATCAGGCAATTGCCGTGCTTCGTCGCGAAGGGCATTCACGCCTTCCGGTGTTTCATGACCAACTCGACAATATCGTTGGCATGGTGCACGTCAAAGACGTGTTCGCCTATGTGGGTCGGCCGGAAGCCTTCCGGCTGGAGACCATCCTGAGACGCCCCCTCATGGTGGCTCCGCAGATCCCGGTGCTCGATCTGTTACTGCAGATGCGGCAGGCGCATGTGCACTTGGCGCTCGTAGTGGACGAGTATGGAGGTATTGACGGACTGGTAACGATCGAGGATCTGGTTGAGGAGATCGTCGGTGATATCTCCGACGAGCATGACGAAATCGTCGGCCCGCTGGTGACCGAACGGGCCGACGGCTCGCTGGATATCGACGCGCGTTTGCCTGTGGAAGAGTTTGAATCCCGCTTCGGCCCGATCCTCACAGAAGACGAGCGCGCTGCCGACATCGAAACCGTTGGCGGGCTTGTGCTGACCCTGGCCGGCCGAGTCCCTGCGAAGGGCGAGGTGCTCAGTCATCCATCGGGATGTGAGTTCCGTGTTTTGGAAGCGGATGCGCGGCGGGTCCGCCGGGTCCGGGTTCGCCGCTCGGCTCCGCAGCAGGTCGCGGCAGAGTAGGCGCGGCGGTGGAGGCAGGCCGCTAGCGCGAGTGCCCCCGCGGCAGAGCCCCTTGCCTTCGCGGCGGGGACGGGCAATCTAAACGCAGCACTCCATGGCGTGGATGTAGCCCGCTGATCGGGCACGGACGGAAAGCATGTTTATCGAGACCGAAGGCACGCCCAACCCTGCGACTTTGAAGTTCCTCCCAGGACGTACGGTGATGGGCGTCGGCACGGCGGACTTTGCGTCCGTCGAGGCTGCTGGGCGGAGCCGTCTGGCCAGCGATATCTTCGCCCTTCCCGGCGTGGCGCGGGTTTTTCTGGGTGGTGACTTTGTCACCGTGACGAAGACTGACGCGGTTGCCTGGCCCTCCCTCAAGCCTCAGGTGCTCGGGATCATCATGGAGCACTTCCTCGCCGGGCGCCCCGTGGTTGAGGGTGCCGCTGACGCTGTTGAGGAGGATGTGTCGCCTGACGACGCGGAGATCGTGGCGCAAATCAAGGAACTGTTGGACACGCGCGTGCGCCCGGCCGTCGCGGGCGACGGGGGCGACATCATCTTCCGCGGCTACCGTGACGGGGTCGTGCGCCTGCACATGCAGGGCGCGTGTTCCGGCTGCCCGTCCTCTACCGCGACGCTGAAGCATGGTATTGAGAATATGCTGCGGCACTACATCCCAGAGGTCCTCACGGTCGAGCAAGTGGCGTACTAGGCTCTGGCCGCGTCAAAGGGACTGCGATGAGTCTGGATGCTGGGGCGCTCGACGTGCTGTTCCGCGAGGCGCGTACGCACAATGCGTGGACGGAGCAGCCTGTCACCGACGACGATTTGCGGGCGATTTTCGAGCTGATGAAATGGGGTCCTACCTCAGCCAACTCCTCGCCAGGGCGATTCTTGTTCATTGTCTCGCCGGAGGCGAAGGAGCGGCTGCGGCCAGCGCTCTCGAGGGGCAACACGCCGAAGACAATGGCGGCCCCGGCGACTGCGGTCGTCTGCTATGACCCCACGTTTTACGACTATCTCCCGCGCGTATTTCCGCAATCCGCCGCGCGATCGTGGTTCGCCAGCAACGAGGCCCTTGCGGAAGAGACTGCGTTTCGCAACAGCTCGCTGCAGGGCGCGTACTTTATCATCGCCGCGCGGGCGCTCGGTTTCGATTGTGGCCCCATGTCCGGCTTTGACCGTGAAAAGGTCGATACGACGCTCCTCGCCGGCCGCGGCTGGAAGTCGAACTTTCTGATCAATCTTGGGCATGGCGACCAAGCCGGGGTCCGCCCGCGCAACCCGCGCCTCGAGTTTTTTGAGGCCTGCGCGGTGCTATAAGGCGCGGATGCGGCTGCTCGCTCTTGATGCTTCACTCGCGAACTGTTCGGCTGCGGTCCTGGTCGACGGGCTTGTCGTGAGTGAGCAAGCCGTAGCGGGCGGACAGGGTAAGCAGCTTGCGCTTCTCGCCGAAGCCGTTCTGGCCACCGCCGGTGTCAGGCCGGCTGCGTTGGAGGCGGTCGCCGTGAGCGTTGGGCCCGGCAGCTTCACCGGCTTGCGGGCGAGCTCGGCCCTAGCGCGGGGACTGGCATGCGTCGCAGCTGCAGAGCCGGTTGGAGTCAGCCTCCTCGAAGTCTTCAAGCACGCACTGCCGGCGCCCATTGGGCGTACGCTGTGGGTTGCGGTCGATAGCCGTCGGATCAACCACCTATTTCTCGCAGCGAATGCGCCGTTCCGTTCGGTCGCACGTGCCGCGCTGCCGGTGCCATCGGATCCGATCATCGTAGCCGGTGACGCAGCGGCAGTGGTTGTCGCCGATCTGGTCGCACGCGGGGCGGACGCGCTTCTTGCCGGACCGCTGCAGCCCCGCGCCCGTGACGTCGGGGCAGTGGCGCTGCGTCGGCTCGCCCGGGTGCTTCCGCCGCTCGCGGCGGTGCCCCTCTACGTCGACCCGCCAGCTGTTCACGCCGCCAGGTGAACGTTACTCGCTTGTTTCGTCCCGCTTTTCTCGATGCCGAGCCAAGTCACGCGGAGTCGCTGGCCGCTATTCACGCGGCTGCCAGTCCAGGCGGAGAGCACTGGAGCGCTGACGTGATCGCGACGCTGCTGGATCTGCCGGGCGTGTTCGGGCTGCTCGATCCAGCCCGAGCAATGGTGCTCGTGAGGTACGGCGCCGATCAGGCGGAGATTCTCGCGCTTGCCGTTCTGCCCTCCGCCCGGCGCGTTGGTCGGGCGCGAGCCTTGCTCGCGGCGGCGGAGGAGCGCGCGAAACTAAAAGGGGTGCGTGAGATGTTCCTCGAAGTTGGCGCCTCCAATGCGGCTGCCCGCGCCCTCTATGGCGGTGCCGGCTATCGCGAGGCCGGGCGGCGCCGGCGATACTATCGCGACGGCGACGACGCCCTGGTGCTGCACAAGCTGCTTACGACCGCACCAGCCACAGCCGCCTAACGCCGTCCTCACCGTCCTCCTCGGCCAAAACCTCATGGCCGAGGGCCCTTGCACTGGCGGGGACGTTGCGGCGCGGTTCCTCGCCCCGCAACAGCACCAAGAGCGTTTTGCCGGGTGCCATGCGCTCGAGCGCCAGACGCGTCCGTACAAACGTCATCGGGCAGACCTCACGAGTGATGTCCAGGGTCTGGTCCGCTGGAGGTGGCATGGTCTGGCTCGTCTTGGGCATGACTGGACTGTTGCTTTCTCACGTAATATACGTTGCGAAACGGGGTGCTGACGACCTATATGGCGCAAGTCCCGCGGTCGGAAAGGGAGAAACATGACCGATACCACGAGTCCGTCGGATGTTCTGGGTCTCACGGCGCAGATTGTCTCGGCGCATGTGTCGAACAACTCCATCTCGCCAGACGCTTTGACGACGTTGATCCAGGATGTCTATCGCACGCTTTCTGGCGTGGGCAAGGAACCCCCGCAGCCGGACAAGCCGCAGCCGGCCGTACCCATCAAGAAGTCCGTCTTCCCCGACCATATTATCTGCCTCGAGGATGGCAAGAAGCTTAAGATGCTGAAGCGCCACCTGAAGACCGCATACAACATGAGCCCGGAGCAATACCGCGAGCGGTGGGGCTTGGCTCCCGACTACCCCATGGTCGCACCAAACTATGCCCGTCATCGCTCATCGCTTGCCAAGAAGATCGGACTTGGCACCAAACCCCGCAGCCGCAAATAAGCCTTCGTCAACCTTTCCCAGCCGCGCGTTGTCCGCGCGAAAGGCAGCCGCGTGTCGGCGGTTTGCCTCTCGCCCGCCTGCCCCCTTATCCTTCCGGCGACCGCAGCCGCGGAAGTCAGGAGCGATGGAAAGCCGCATCGAGCGCCTGTGCATCGAGCGAGGATTGAAAATGACCGGCCAGCGCCGAGTCATCGCGCGCGTGCTTTCCGACGCCGCCGACCACCCGGACGTGGAGGAGCTCTATCGGCGAGCTAGCTCGCTCGACCGGCGCATCTCGATTGCAACCGTGTATCGGACCGTCCGGCTGCTCGAAGAACAGGGGATTCTGGAGCGGCGCGACTTCGGTGGCGGCCGGGCGCGCTATGAGCCCAGCGAGCACGGACCACACTATCATCTGATCGATGTCGACTCGGGCCGCGTCATCGAGTTTGCTGACGCTGAGCATGCGCGTGCGCTGGAAGCGATCGCCCTGCGACTCGGGTTCGATCTGGTGTCACACCGCCTTGAATTGTTTGGCCGAAAGCGCGAGGCCAAGCTGCCGTCGCCACACAGCCAGGCCGAGCGCAAGGGCCCGTCCCGGGCGCCAGGTGGCCGATGACTGCGAGCGCTCCAATCAGCGCTCCGGCGCTGCCGCCCGGCGACTCGGACAGCGGGTTCGGCGAGCTTCGGGGAGGTAACCTAGGCGTCCGGATCGCGACCACCGACGCGGAGATCGACGCGGTGCAGGCCCTGCGCTATCGCGTCTTCTATGAGGAGATGGGCGCGCGGCCGGGCGCATCCGCTGCCCAAACGCAGCGTGATCGTGACGAATTCGATGTGGTTGCCGACCATCTCCTGGTAGTGGACCACATGATCGGTGCCGGTCCCGAGGGGGTCGTGGGTACTTATCGCCTTATCCGCCAGCCCGCGGCGGAGCGGATTGGGCATTTCTATTCGGCTGACGAATACGACATCACCCCGATCATCGCGTTTCCCGGACATGTTCTCGAGCTTGGACGATCGTGTGTGCATCAGAACTATCGCAACCGGGCGGCCATGCAGCTCCTGTGGCGGGGCATCGCGGCCTATGTGTTCCTGCACAGGATCGATCTTATGTTCGGTTGCGCGAGCCTCCCGGGGACCGACCCCGACTTGCTCGCGGCGGAGCTGACCTATCTCTATCAGAACCACCTGGCTCCGCCGGCATTGCGCCCGCGCGCGCTGCCGCACCGCTATGTCGAGATGCGGCGCCTAGACCCGGCGGCGCTGGACATCCGGCGGGTCGCCGGCGGTTTGCCCCCGCTGATCAAGGGCTATCTTAGGCTGGGCGGCTTCGTCGGCGACGGGGCCGTCATCGACCATCAGTTCAACACGACTGACGTGGCCGTTGTGGTAAAGACCGATCTAGTGACGGACAAGTATTATCGCCACTACGAGCGACAGGTGCGCGACGCCCTCGATTGACCGCATCGCCGTACAAGGACACGCATGAACCGCTTCAACGTCGTGATGACGTCACCCGCGCTCGCGCCGGCAGCGGTGAGCCTCCTGGAGGCCGCGGGCTGTATGGTGCACTATACGGAGGCATATCCGTCGGGCGTCGCGATTGCGGCACTCGCAGCGGATGTGCAAGCCGATGCCATCCTCGCGCGCCAGGGGCGCGTGACTCGGGAAGCCATCGTCGCCTCACCGCGGCTGCGCATTGTTGCACGCCATGGCGTCGGTACCGATGAGGTTGATCTTGAGGCGGCTGCGTTGCACGGCGTACTCGTGACGAACGCGCCTGGCACCAATACTGCGGCGGTCGCGGAACACACGCTGGCGCTGATTCTCGCCCTGGCGAAAGACCTGAAACCGCTGGGTCAAGCGGTCGGTGCGGGCGCTTGGCGGGGCGCCGCGAGCCGGACGCGCGACGTTGCGGGGATGCGGCTCGGACTGGTCGGATGTGGTGCGATCGGCCGAGCGGTTGCCCGCCTTGCGGCAGCCTTTGGACTGGAGGTTGCGGCTTACGACCCGGCGATGCCGGCGGAGGGACTTCCCGCAATTGCATCGGCGAGTTCGCTCAGCGGGCTCGCGGCGCGCAGCGATATTCTATCGCTCCACTGCCCGCTTACGGAGGGAACGCGGGGATTGGTCGATGCCGCCATCCTGTCTGCGATGCCCGCCGGCGGCTTCGTTGTGAATACCGCTCGTGGTGGCATTCTCGACGAGACCGCGCTGATCGCTGCTCTCGACTCCGGCCAGATCGCCGGAGCAGGCCTCGATGTTTTCGACGTCGAACCGCCGGCGGCGGATTCCCCGCTGCGCAACCACCCGCACGTCCTCGTCACGCCCCATCTCGCGGGCGTCAGCGTGGCATCGCTTGAAGCGATGGGGGTTGCCGCGGCTGAATGCATCGTCCTTGCACTGGGTGGAGGCTTGGTCCCGCCTGAGCGCATCGTGGTTCGGGCTTGAGCCTGCGTTGATCCGATGCTTGCCTTGGCTTGCGGGCCTGCGGGGCTGGCGCGCGAACGCGGCTGCAGCCGCCCTGGGCCTGTTGAGCGCGCTCGCCTTGCCCCCGCTCCACCTCCTGCCGGTGCTGCTGGTCGCTGTCCCGGGCCTGCTGGCGCTGATCGACGCCACGCCAGGTTTCCGAACGGCGGCCATCCGTGGGTTCTGGTTCGGACTCGCGCATCACTTGGTCGGCCTCTACTGGGTGACCGATGCCGTGCTGATCGAGGCAGCACGATATTGGTGGTTGGTGCCGCTCGCGGTCCCGGCTCTCGCCGTAATCCTGGCACCGTTCATCGCGGCTGCTTGCGGCATCGCGCGGCTTGCCGAGCCGGGCTGGCGGCGCGCCTCTACGCTCGCCGGTGCCTGGGTACTCGCCGATCTCGCGCGCCAGTTCATTGCGACAGGCTTCCCGTGGAACCTCTGGGGAACCGACTGGGCGATTCCCGGCGCCCTGGGCGATGTGTTCCTTCAGCCGGCCGCCTGGGTGAGCGTGCACGGCCTCACGCTTGCGACGTTGCTGATCGCCGCCACACCCGCCTTCGGGCGACGCGGGGCCGTGATCGGGGTACTTGGCCTGCTGCTATGGGGCGGCTGGGGCGCTTGGCGATTGACTTCTGCATCCCCCCGGCCGCCGCAGGTCGTCGCGGTCATCGTTCAGGGTGACGTTCCCCAATCCCGCAAATGGGACATGCACCTCGCAGTCGCGACTTTCGACCACTACCTGGTCCTGACCCGTGCGGGCATTCTGAATGCGCACCAAACATTGCCCGGTGACCGACCCGTCGTGATCTGGCCCGAGTCTGCGAGCCCCTTCGCGTTGCCCAATGACGCCGGCGCGCGGACCGAGGTTGTTCGGGCGCTCGGCGGCGTCCCTCTGCTTGCGGGAACGGTTCGTTTCGACGCATTTGAGCGCCCTGCCAACAGCCTCGTTGCCGTCGTATCAGCGGACCCGCCGCAACAAATTTATGACAAATGGCATTTGGTCCCGTTCGGCGAGTATTCCCCGTCTTGGGTTCCGCTTGCTGTTCAGTTGGTCCGCGGAGGGGGCTTTGTTCCCGGGCCCGGTCCCAAGACGCTGCGCATCGTCGGGCTTCCGCCAGTTGGCGCCTTGATCTGTTACGAGGCGATCTTCCCGGGGCAGGTCGTCAATGAGAGCGACCGACCAAGTTGGCTGGTCAACGTGACGAATGATGCGTGGTTCGGCGACTCGTCAGGCCCGCGCCAGCATTTGGCGGCCGCACGGGTGCGGGCGGTCGAAGAAGGGCTGCCGCTGATGCGCGCAGCGAACACCGGCATCTCCGCCGGGTTCGATGCATACGGCCGCGAGCTTGGACGGTTGGGGCTCGGTAAGGCCGGTACGCTGGTGTTGGCACTCCCCGGGCCGCTTCCGCCGACGCCATTCGCGCGCGGCGGGTTGCTCATACCGGGCGCACTGGCGACGATTGCGCTGCTGGCGGGTCTCGCTCCCCGTCGCAATCGTGAGACGCAGCGCTAATTGGGGATATAGTTGCACTGGTTGCGAAAAAGATTGACGACCGGAGGTTGTGCTGTTAATTCGCTCGTCGCGTCAGCATGGTCATCAGTTTCAACCGGAGGTCGCGATGAGCGAAGAGGGAAGCGGTCGCGGAGTGGCTAAGCCCGACCCGAAGGATATACATGTGGGTGCCCGCATCCGCCTGCGGCGCGGCATGTTGGGGCTTTCGCAGGAACGCTTGGCGGAGGCGCTCGGTGTCACGTTCCAGCAGGTGCAGAAGTATGAGCGGGGCGTAAATCGTGTCGGCGCTTCCCGGCTCTATGATCTCGCGCGCGTGCTGGA
>JAFKFJ010000115.1 GCA_017307335.1 Alphaproteobacteria bacterium
CGCACGCTCGGCGCGCACCTGCGCGGTGCGCGCGCTGTCGGGCGCATAGAGCAGCGTGGTGACCGGCAGCTTGCGCTTGCGGTCGATGCGCACGTAGACGAGGTCCTTGCTGTCGAACTCGAAGTCGAGCCAGGAGCCGCGGTACGGAATGACGCGCGCGGCGAACAGGTACTTGCCGCTGCTGTGCGTCTTGCCCTTGTCGTGGTCGAAGAACACGCCCGGGCTGCGGTGCATCTGGCTGACAATGACGCGCTCGGTGCCGTTGATGATGAACGTGCCGTTGTCCGTCATCAGCGGCATGTCGCCCATGTAGACGGGCTGTTCCTTGATGTCGCGGATGGAGCGCGCGCCGGTGTCCTCGTCCACGTCCCAGACGATCAGGCGCAGAATCACCTTCAGCGGCGCGGCGAAGGTCATGCCGCGCTGGATGCACTCCTCCACGTCATATTTCGGCTCTTCCAGCTCGTAGTAGACGAACTCCAGCCGGCCGCGGCCGGCGAAGTCGTCGATGGGGAAGACCGAGCGGAATACTTCCTGCAGCCCCGTCGGCGTGCGGCTGTCCGGCGGCACGTTCATCTGCAGGAACGCTTCGTAGCTGGCTCGCTGCACGTCGATCAGGTTCGGCATCGGCGCCACTTCGGGGATACGCCCGAAATGCTTGCGAATGCGCTTGCGCCCGGTGAATGACCTGGTGATCGCGTTCATGCCTGTCCCGCAGCCCCCGACCCTTTCTGGGGTGAAACCGTACCGGCACGCCGCGTCCCCGCCACGCGGCCCGCCTCATCCGCCTTAGCCTCCGGCCCAACGCCGGTATGGGCGGAAACCGCTCGGGTTTCCGCCCACCCCAGGCCGGTTTGCGGCCGACTCGGGCCGCTTGATCGCAGCTTACTTGATTTCGACAGCGGCGCCCTGTTCTTCCAGCACCTTCTTGATCTTCGCGGCCTCGTCCTTGTTCACCCCTTCCTTGACGGTCTTCGGGGCGCCCTCCACCAAGTCCTTCGCCTCCTTGAGGCCGAGCCCGGTGATGGTCCGGATCTCCTTGATCACGTTGATCTTCTTATCACCCGCCTTGGCCAGGACGACGGTAAACTCGGTCTGCTCCTCGGCCGCGGCCGCGGGTGCCGCGGCAGCCGCCGCGGCGGCGGGGGCAGCAGCGGCCACCGGTGCGGCGGCGCTGACCCCCCATTTGTCCTCGAGCAGCTTGGAGAGTTCGGCGGCTTCCAGCACTGACAGGCTGGACAGCTCATCCACCAGCTTCTGCAAATCGGCCATGATCGTGTGTCCCTAAATTAGCCTCTGGTCGGTCCCTTGCAAGCCCACCATCGCGGGCCTGCCCTCAACTCCGCGCATCGCGCCGCTCAGGCGGCCTCGCGCTCCCTGGCATAGGCCGCCAGAACGCGCGCGATCTGCCCGCCCGGCGCCTGGAGGATGCCGGCGATACGGGTCGCGGGGGCAACGATGAGCCCCAGCAGCCGCGCACGCAGCGCCTCCAGCGACGGCAGCTCGGACAGCGCCTTGACCCCAGCCGCATCGAGCGTCTGGGCGCCGATGGCGCCGCCAAGCACGACGAACTTCTCGTTCGTTCTGGCGAACTCGACGGCCGCCTTGGCCACTGCCACCGGGTCATGCGACCACGCGAGCGCGGTCGGTCCTTTCAGCAGCGGCTTGATGCCGTCGAATCGGGTCCCATCCAGGGCGAGCGTGGTCAGCCGGTTCTTCGCGACCCGGAACGTTGCCCCCGCCGCGCGCATCCGCCGCCGCAGCTCCGTCATTTCGGCCACGTTGAGCCCGCTGTTGCGGGTCACGACGACCATCGACGTGTCTGCGAAGACGGACGCGAGGGAGGCAACGAACTCGTGCTTCTCCGTACGGTCCAAATCCCGTCTCCCAGTGGCCGGATGCGGCAGTGCCGCCCCCGGCCGGGTTGCCCTCTGGGCCGCCGCCGCACCCCGCGTGGGGAATGGCGCCGGGCCCGGTTCGCCTGTCCAGCCGGAACCGCCAGGGGCCTTCCCCCGGCATCCCCGTCTC
Organism: Alphaproteobacteria bacterium; assembly: GCA_017307335.1. Taxonomy (GTDB): domain Bacteria; phylum Pseudomonadota; class Alphaproteobacteria; order Acetobacterales; family Acetobacteraceae; genus JAFKFJ01. The sequence goes on from JAFKFJ010000115.1 coordinate 2,029, forward strand.
CCGCGCGCGGGCCGTGGCCCCTTAACCCTCCTGCGAGGGACGTGCGGTCTCGGACAGGTTCGGGGGCTCCCGCCCCCTGCCCGCCGGCCCGCGCACGGGCCGGCGTATTGCGTCTCAGCCGGCGAGGCTGGCCACGTCCAGCCGCACGCCCGGCCCCATGGTGGAGCTCAGCGCCGCCCGCTGCAGATAGGTGCCCTTGGCGCCGGTCGGCTTCGCCTTGACGATGGCGTCGGCGAAGGCGCGCGCGTTCTCGATCAGCTGCTCGGCCGGGAACGAGGCCTTGCCGATGCCGGCATGGACGATGCCCGCCTTCTCGGCGCGGAACTCGACCTGCCCGGCCTTCGCCGCCTGGATCGCGCCCTTCACGTCCATCGTCACGGTGCCGAGGCGCGGGTTCGGCATCAGGCCGCGCGGGCCGAGGATTTTGCCGAGCCGGCCGACCAGGGCCATCATGTCCGGCGTGGCGATGCAGCGGTCGAAGTCGATCTGGCCCGCCTGCACCTTCTCGGCGAGATCCTCGGCGCCCACCACGTCCGCGCCGGCGGCCTGCGCCTCCTCGGCCTTCGGGCCGCGGGCGAACACACCGATGCGCAGCGTCTTGCCGGTCCCGTTCGGCAGGCTGACCAGCCCGCGCACCATCTGGTCGGCATGGCGCGGGTCGATGCCGAGGTTCATCGCGATCTCGACCGTCTCGTCGAACTTCGCCTTCGCGTTGGCCTTGATCAGCGCCACCGCCTCGGCGAGCGGATACGGCTTGTTGCGCTCGACGTTCCTGCGCGCCGCCGTGAGGCGCTTGCCCTCGGCCATGGCTCAGCCCTCCACCACGGTGAGACCCATCGAACGCGCGCTGCCCGCGAGCATGCGCACCGCACCCTCGACGTCGTTCGCGTTCATGTCCTTCATCTTCTGCTCGGCGATCTCGCGCAGCTGGCTCATGGTCACGCGCCCGACCGTGGCGCTCTTGCCGGTCGCGGTCGCACCCTTTTCGATGCCCGCCGCCTTCTTGAGGAAGTAGCTGTTCGGCGGCGTCTTGGTGATGAACGAGAAGCTGCGGTCGCCGTAGGCGGTGATCACCACCGGCACCGGCATGCCCGGCTCCATCTGCGCCGTCACGGCGTTGAATTCCTTGACGAACGCCATGATGTTCAGGCCGCGCTGCCCGAGCGCGGGGCCCACCGGCGGCGACGGGTTGGCCTTGCCGGCCGGAATTTGCAGCTTGATGTAGCCAACGATCTTCTTCGCCATGATCCCTCTCCCGCGCCGCCCTGAGGGACCGCGGTGCATGCGACCGAGCGGCGCGGCGCGCGCCCCACGGTCTCCCGCGTTCCGGATGAGCGCGGGCGTCTACGCGAAGTGCCAGCCCGAGTCCAGGGGGGTCTCGCGCCGCGAGAGATCGACGTCGGTGCTCAGCACGAAGCCGCTCTTGCCATCGAACTCCACCTCGACCCACTGCATCAGGTTGTGCCAGAGCACGCGGCGGACGGTGAGGCGGGCGCCGACCGGCAGCGTCGCCACTTCCGGCGCGGCGGAATCGGGCTGCTGGCGAAGCACGCTTGGGCGGTCGCGCACCTGGGCGGTGTGGTAGACCGGCGCCCCACCGGGCGGCGGGCTGTGGAGCAGACCGTAGAGCCAGGGCAGCGAGTAGCCGACCGCACCCAGCCCCCCGGCCACGACCACCATCGCCAGGGCCGCGATCCAGCCGACTCGCCGCCGCTGCCGCCGCGCGCCGAGCGCCGCGCGCAGCGTCGCCACCTCCTCGCGCAGCGCGTCGCGCTCCCGCGCGTGCTGGCGGCCGACGGCCTCCGCGCCGGCAAGGGCTTCGCGCAATGCCTCGGCATCACCCTCCAAGATTCTGATTTTATTGGCTTGCGTCGCGAGCTTCACGGTCTGCGCGCCGGCCGATTCGGCGCCCGCCATGAAGATTGCCTTGAGCTGGCCGCCGGACAGGCCGAGCCGGCGCGCGAGAGCACCCACCGCGCGCCCGGCGTTGTCGGCCTCGCCGTCGTCGGAGACGAGCATGGCCAGGCGGTTGGCCAGGCGGGCGATCTCCTCGTCGCTGACCCCGGCCATGCGCGCGTCCTCAGCCTGTGGCGAGTTCGATCAGGAACGGGCCGCGCTGTGCGCAGGACTGGGCGAAGAGGTCGTTAAACGCCTCCATCGTCTCCGCCCGCGCCGCCGGCACGCCGAACCCTTCGGCGATGCGCACCCAGTCCAGGTCCGGATTGCCGAGATCCATCAGCCCGAGCGCCGTGGGGCCGGGATTGGCGCCGACCGCGCGCAGCTCGCCCTGCAGGATGCGGTAGGCGCGGTTGGAGAGCAGCACCGTGGTCACGTCCAGCCGCTCGCGCGCCTGGGTCCACAGGGCCTGGACGGTATACAGCGCCGAGCCGTCGGCCTGCAGTGTCACCACCCGCCGGCCCGGGCTCGCGACCGCCGCCCCGGTGGCGAGCGGCAGGCCCTCGCCGATCGCGCCGCCGGTGAGCTGCAACCAGTCATGCGGCGCCGCGCCGTGGGTGCCGGGAAAGAGCGAGCGGCCGAAGGTGATGCTCTCGTCCACCACCACCGCCTGCTCCGGCAGCAGGGCGGCGAGCGACTGGGCGAAGGCGTCGGGGTTGATGGCGCCGCGCGCCGGCTCGGGCCGCGGAGCCTCCGGCGCCGCGACGCGCGGCGCGCCGAGCGCCTCGGCGAGGGCGGCCAGCGCCGCCGCACCGTCCTGCTCGGCACGGGCGAGTTCATGCACCTGCGCCCCGCCGTGCAGCCGGCCGGGCTTGTTCGGATAGGCGAAGAAGGCCACCGGCGCGCGGGCATTGACCAGGATCAGGTGCCGGGCATCGGCGAACTGCGCCAGGGCCGCATCCACCGGATAGGGCACGCGCTCGATCGGGTACCGCCCCCGCCCCCGCTCCACCCGGGCGTTGGAGAGCGGGGCGAGCAGCCGCGCACCGGTGGCGGCGGCGATGCGGTGCGCATCGGCGAGCGGCCCCGCCCGCAGCGCGGCACCGCCGAGCAGCAGCACCGCCGGCTCGCCGCTGCGCAGCACCCGGAGCGCGGTCTCCAGCGCCAGCGGTGCCACCGGGGCGGCCGCCGGGGCCGGCAGGGGCGCGGCAACCGCGCCGCCCTCGTCCCAGCAGGTGTCGGAGGGGAGCACCAGGGTCGCGATCTGCCCAGGCGCGGTCCGCGCCGCCTGCACCGCGAGCGCCGCCAGCCGGCCGACCTCGCTCGCCTGACCCGCCGTGCGCACCCAGTGCGACACGCCGCGGGCGAACCCCTCCGTGTCGGCCGTCAGCGGCGAGTCGAGCGGGCGGTGATAGGTCGCCTGGTCGCCCACGCAGTTGACCACCGGCGAGGCCGAGCGGCGGGCGTTGTGCAGGTTGGCGAGCCCGTTGGCGAGGCCGGGGCCGCAGTGCATGAGCGTCGCCGCCGGGCGCCCGGCCATCCGCGCGTACCCGTCAGCCGCCCCGGTCGCGACGCCCTCGAACAGTGCCAGCACGCAATGCATGCCAGGGATGCGGTCCAATGCGGCAACGAAATGCATCTCGCTCGTGCCGGGATTGGCGAAGCACGTGTCCACGCCGCAACCGAGCAGCGTGCGTACCAGGCTTTCCGCGCCGTTCATCGAGGGCTAACTCCGCGCCGACCAAGACCCCGCCCTTACCGCCGAGGCGCCGCGATGACCACCGTTCTCTACTCCGAAGCTCTCTATGCCGACGATCAGGTCGAGCGCGCCGTGTTCGGACCCGAGGTCGACGTGCGGATGCGCGCGCCGGAGAGCCTCGCCGGCCTTACCGATGCCGACTGCACCGAGGCGGACGGGCTGATGCTGTTCCGCCATTGGTGCTCGGCCGCCGACATTGCCCGATTTCCCCGGTTGCGCGCCATCGTCCGCATGGGCGTGGGCTATGACCGCATCGACCGCGCGGCCGCCGCCGCGCGCGGCATCCTGGTCTGCAACGTCCCCGACTATGGAACGATGGAGGTCGCCGATCATGCGATCGCGCTGATGCTCG
>JAFKFJ010000116.1 GCA_017307335.1 Alphaproteobacteria bacterium
CTGGAACCCGTTGTAGTCGGGTGTCGCGGGATAGCCGGCCTGTCGGGCCGCTTCCAGCCAGGCGTGATGCAGCGGGTTGGCGAGCGTGCCATAGGTGTTGTGCAGCTTGCCACCGGCGCTGCGGTATTGCGGATCACCCTCGGCATGCGCATCGGCGCGCTGAAAGTACGGCAGCACGTGGCGGAATCCCCAGCCCTCGGCGCCGTCCGCTTCCCAGCCGTCGAAATCGAGCGGGTTGCCGCGCACCCACACCATGCCGTTGATCGACGACGACCCGCCGAGCACCTTGCCGCGCGGCGTGTGCAGCCGCCTGCCGTCGAGATGCGGTTCCGGCTCGGTCTCGTACATCCAGTTGTACTTGGCGCGGTTCATCGGGATCGACAGTGCGCTCGGCATCTGGATATAGATCGAACGGTCGGAGCCGCCGAACTCCAGCAGCAGCACGGAATGCCTGCCGTCCGCGCTCAGCCGGTCGGCGAGCACGCATCCGGCTGAGCCGGCGCCGACGATGATGAAGTCGAACACCTCCATCTCAGTACGGCGCTTCGATGTCCTGGAGCGCCACGTAGACGCTCTTGAGCTGCGTGTAGTGCTCGATCGCGGCGCGGCCGTTCTCGCGCCCCAGGCCCGACAGCTTGGCCCCGCCGAACGGCAGCTCGATCGGCGTCATGTTGTAGTGATTGATCCAGCACGTGCCGGCTTGCAGGCGCGCGACCACGCGGTGTGCGCGGGCGAGGTCGCGGGTGAAGACGGCGCCGGCAAGGCCGTACTCCGTGGCATTGGCGCGCGCCACCGCCTCGTCCTCGTCGTCGAACGCGAGCACGGTCATGACCGGGCCGAAAATCTCCTCGCGCACGATCGTCATCTCGTCGCGGCAGTCGTCGAACACGGTCGGCGCCACGAATGCCCCGCCTGCCGGCACGCCCGCCGTCACCCGCGTGCCGCCGATCACCACGCGCGCGCCCTCGGCCCGCCCGCGCTCGATGTATGTGAGCACGCGGTGCATGTGCTCGGGCGAGATCAGGGCGCCGACATCGGTGGCCGGGTCCAGCGGATCGCCGATGCGCATGCGCGCCACGCGCGCCACGAGCTTCTTCAGAAACGCGGCCTTGACCCCGCGCTGCACGAACACGCGCGTGCCGTTGGAGCAGACTTCGCCGGCGGAGTAGAAATTGCCGAGCAGCGCCCCGGCGACGGCATTGTCGAGGGCGGCATCGTCGAACACGATCATCGGCGACTTGCCGCCGAGTTCCAGCGTCACGTATTTCAGGCTGGATGCCGCGTCCGCCATCACCGCCTTGCCGGTCCCGACCTCGCCGGTGAGCGACACTTTCCGGATCTGCGGATGGCGGGTGAGCATCCGCCCGACCTCGGCGGCGCCCTGCACGACGTTGAACACGCCGTCCGGCACGCCGGCCTCGCGATAGATCGCCGCGAGTTCCATCGCGGTGAGCGGTGTCAGTTCCGCCGGCTTGAAGATCATGGCGTTGCCGCAGCCGAGGGCCGGGGCCGACTTCCAGCACGCGATCTGCAACGGATAGTTCCAGGCGCCAATGCCCGCGACCACGCCGAGCGGCTCGCGGCGGGTGTAGCCGAACGCCGCCGGGCCGAGATCGACGTGCTCGCCGGCCAGCCCCGCCGCGAGGCCGGCGAAATATTCCAGGCATTCGGCGCCCGAGATCACGTCCACCACGCGCGTCTCGGCGATCGGCTTGCCGGTGTCGAGCGTTTCCAGCCGTGCCAGCTCGTCGTTGCGTGCACGAAGAATCTCGGCGGCGCGGCGCAGGATGCGGCCGCGCTCGGCGCCCGTCATCGCCGCCCACGCGGCCTGCGCGCGCGTGGCGGCGGCGACCGCGTGTTCCACGTCCGAGGGGTTCGCGGCCGTGACCTCGGCAATGATCTCACCGGTCGCGGGGTTGCGGGTCTCGAACCGTGCGCCGCCGCCGGGCACGGCGCGGCCGTCGATCCAGTTGGCCACCAGGCGCGGCGCGGCGGGGTTCGCGTCCGGCATCGGCGCCTCCTCCGGAAAACTGCGATCCACCATCGCCGCCGCCATCCGCCGCGCGGCCTCGCTGTCCGCCTCGCGCCACTCCGACAGCGCCGCGCGCAGCCACACGCCGTCGATCAGCGCCGCGATCGCGCCCGCAAGCTGCCGCGCCTCGGCCTCCGGCTTCACCGCGCGCAGCGCGTGGCGCAGGTTGGAGAGCATGCGCTGCTGATAGACCGCCTGCACGCGCTTCAGGCGCGGCGCATGTACCACCTGTCCCCAGAACGCGAGCCACACGGCGCCGACGCGCGGCGTGAATTCCTCCGGCGCGAGATTGGCGTCGATCACCGCCTGCACCCGCTCGCGCGGCGTGCGGGCGGCACGCAGGCGGCTCGCGACGCCGCTCGAGAGCCGCGCGGCGAGGGTCCGGAACGCGGCTTCCAGCAGCCGCTCCTTGTCGCCGAAATAGTGCACGAGCAGTGCCGCGGAAATGCCGCCGCGGGCGGCGATGCGGGCAAGCGTGGTGCCGACGAAGCCCTGCTCGGCGAGGGTGTCGATCGTGGTCTCGATCAGGTGCCGGCGCCGACCCTCCTCCGGCTCGGCGCGACCGAACGCGGCGGCTGACTGCGGCATTGGGCCTCCCAATAACTCTTGAACGTTCACTTAATCATCGCCGCAAGTCAAGGGGATCTGGCCAAGTCGACTTGAATGTGTATTCAATGCCGTGCCTGCGCGATCCGGGGCGCCGCCCGGCGGCAGGGAGGGAAACTTTGGGAGCCAAATCGCATGCGCCGTCGCTCTTTCGCCGCTGCCGCCATCGCGGCGGCGGTCGGCCTGCTGGCCGCCACGGCCCAGGCCGCTGACCCTGCCGCCTGCAAGGCGGTCCGCTTCTCCGACATCGGCTGGACCGACGTCACCGCCACCACCGCGCTCACCAGCCTGATCCTGAAGGATTTGGGCTACCGGCCGAAGATCACGGTGCTCTCGGTCCCGGTAACCTATCAATCCCTGAAGAACAAGGACATCGACGTCTTCCTCGGAAACTGGATGCCGTCGATGGAGGCGGATCGGAAGCCCTTCACCGACGACAAGTCCATCGACGTGCTCAATGCCAACCTCGAGGGCGCCAAATACACCCTTGCCGTCCCCCAGTATCTCTACGACAAGGGTCTGCACGACTTCGGTGACATCCAGAAATTTGGCAAGGAACTCGACTACAAGATCTATGGCATCGAGCCCGGCAACGACGGCAACCGCCACGTTCTCGACCTGATCAAGCAGAACCGCGACGGCCTCGGCAAGTTCCAACTGGTCGAGTCCAGCGAGCAGGGCATGCTCGCCCAGGTCGAGAAGGACTATCGCCGCAAGAAGCCGATCGTGTTCCTCGGGTGGGAGCCGCATCCGATGAACAAGGTCTTCAAGATGGCCTATTTGACCGGCGGTGATGACACGTTCGGCCCGAATTTCGGCGGCGCCACGGTCTACACCAACGTCCGTGCGGGCTACGTCGCCGAGTGCCCGAACGTGGGCAAGCTGCTTGACAACCTGAAGTTCTCGCTCGCCGGCGAAAACGAGATGATGGACATGATCCTGAACAAGAAGATGGACCCGTCCAAGGCCGCCGCGACCTGGCTGCGCGCCCACAAGGACGTGCTGACCACCTGGCTCGCCGGCGTCACCACCTTCGAGGGCAAGCCCGGTCTTGCCGCGGTGCAGGCGAAGCTATGATGCGCTGAGCGATACATGCCAACATCCCCCTCCCGCGCGGGAGGGGGCTGCAGGGGGGCGGCGATGGACCGGCTGGTTGACTGGATCACCGACAACAAAGTGCCAGTCGGCGACTGGATGGCCGACGTCGTCGAGTTCATCAAAGACAACACGCTCAGCTTCTTCGACATTCTCGCCGCCACGATCAGCTTCATCGTCGACGGGTTCACCGGCGTGCTGGAATGGGTGCCGGCGCCGATCCTGATCGTGGTCCTGGCACTCGCCGCCTACGCGGTGCGCCGCTCGCTCTCGCTCGCCGGCCTCGTCGTCTTCGCGCTGCTGTTCGTGCTCAACCAGGGCTACTGGAACGAGACGATGGAAACGCTCTCCCTCGTCCTGTTCTCGGCGCTGTTCTCCACCATGATCGGCGTGCCGCTGGGCATCGCGGCGGCGCACCGGCCGTGGCTCTTTGCCGCCATGCGCCCGGTGCTCGACCTGATGCAGACGCTGCCGACCTTCGTCTATCTCCTGCCCACGCTGGTGCTGTTCGGGCTCGGCACCGTGCCGGGCCTGATCTCCACGATCATCTTCGCCATTCCTGCGCCGGTGCGGCTGACCCATCTCGGCATCACCTCGGTCCCGCGGCCGCTGCTGGAGGCGGGCGAGGCGTTCGGTGCCACGCGCCGGCAACTGCTGTGGAAGGTCGAACTGCCGAGCGCACGGCCCACCATTTTTGCCGGCATCACCCAGTGCATCATGCTGTCGCTCTCGATGGTCGTGATCGCCGCCCTCGTGGGCGCCGGCGGGCTGGGCGTGCCGGTGGTGCGGGCGCTGAACCAGGTGAAGGTCGGCATGGGGTTCGAGGCCGGGTTCGCGATCGTGCTCGTCGCCATCGTGCTCGACCGCGTCTGCCGACCGCCCGAGGCGGCGCATCCGCGATGACGGCGGCGCTGGCGTTCCGCGACGTCGACATCGTCTTCGGCTCCGGCAGCGTGCGCCAGCGGCGGCGACAGCACGAGCTGGCGCTGCACCTGCTCGCGGAGGGCGCCACGCGCAACGACATCGCCGCGCGCACCGGCGCCGTCGTCGGTGTTGCCGGCGCCAGCCTGCGGGTCGAGGCCGGGCAGATCTGCGTGGTCATGGGCCTCTCGGGTTCGGGCAAATCCACCCTGCTACGCGCGGCCAACGGGCTCAATCAGGTCACCCGCGGCAGCGTGCTGGTGCAGGACGGCGCCGGGACCGTCGACATCGCGCGCTGCGACGCCGCCACCCTGCGCCGGGTGCGCAGCGAGCGGGTGGCCATGGTGTTCCAGCAGTTCGCGCTGCTGCCCTGGCGCACGGTGCGCGAGAATGTCGGCCTCGGCCTGGAACTGCGCGGCATGCCGGCCACCGCGCGGCGGCGCATCGTCGATGAGAAGCTGCACCTGGTCGGGCTGGAGCAGTGGGGCGACCGCTACGCGGCGGAGCTTTCGGGCGGCATGCAGCAGCGCGTCGGGCTCGCCCGCGCCTTCGCGACCGACGCCGACATCCTGCTCATGGACGAGCCGTTCTCGGCCCTCGACCCGCTGATCCGCACCAAGCTGCAGGACGAGCTGCTGGCGCTGCAGGCGGCGGTGAAGAAAACCATCCTGTTCGTCAGCCACGATCTCGACGAGGCGCTGAAGCTTGGCAACGCGATCTCGATCATGGAGGGCGGCCGCATCGTGCAGACCGGCACGCCGGAGGACATCGTGCTGCGACCGGCGGACGCCTACGTGGCGGAGTTCGTGCAGCACATGAACCCGCTGAACGTGCTGCGGGCCGAGACCGTGATGCGCCCGCGCGCCGCCCTGCATGACGACGGCGCATCGCTCTGGCTGGATCGCGAGGGGCGCTATCGGCTCACGCTCGACGCGCGTGGCGCGCCCGCGGCGGCGCGGCGGGCGGAGACGGCGCTGCCGATCCACCGTTGCGCCGAGGCGGGGGCCGCGGCGGGAACGCTCGCCCTGATGCCGGTCGCGGTGCCGCTGCGCGCCGTCGTGCAAGCGCGGCAGGCGAGCGGTCATCCGGTCCTCCTCGAGGCCGACGGTGCCTTCGCCGGCGTCTGCGACGACGCGGAGATGCTGGCCGCACTCTGCGGCATTGCCCGCGCCGACCCGGCCGAGGCGTCGGTGGCGCCGGTGCGCTAGATGTCGTTGCTATGGAGGTTGTCCCTCCGGGGCTGGGCTGAGAGGCTGTGGTTACCACACACGCAGCCCTCGAGCCGGAGCCCCGGATGGACGTCCATGAGAATGCCCGCACGACGCGGCGTAGTCGAATGCTGATGGTGCA
>JAFKFJ010000117.1 GCA_017307335.1 Alphaproteobacteria bacterium
GGCCGCCGAGACGAACAGCGTGCGCGCGAAGTCCGCCGCCGCGCGCCGCTCGAACGCGAGCATGGTGCGTGCCTCGCGCGCCCACACCGCCCGCATCGGCCAGCGCGCGCGCTGCGCATAGGCCGCGTATTTCGCCGAATCGACGTCCACCATGTCGAGCACGCGCGCGAGGCCCGGCGCGCCGAGCACGTAGGGCGCCATCGCCGAGCAGTGCACGAAGGCGCGGTCGATGCCGGCCGCGCGCTTCCCCGCCACCCAGCGCCGCAGCCGCGCGTCGTCGAAATAGCCGAAGGTGAGCGGCCGGCCCGGCCGCGCGCGGGCGAGCGCCCGCAGCGTCTGCCGCCGCCGGTCGACGCGGATCGCTGCCACGTCGGCGCAGTGTTCGGCGAGTGCCGGCAGGTGCACGGCATCGGCCGGATCGTCGACGAAGCAGCCGAGATGCATCCGGTGCGTGCGCGCGAGATGCAGGAACACGTTCCACGCCCGGATCTTCTCACCCTTGTCCGGCGGATAGGGCATGCGGTGGGCGAGGAAGATCAGGTCGCGCACGGCGCTCACCCCGCCCCGCGCACGATCGGCGGGCCGAGCCGGTTGGCGAGCCACAGCGGCAGGCGCTGCCAGAGCGCCACCGCGGCGCGGTATTTCGGGTTGAGCGGATTGACCTCCGGGATCGCGGCGCCGGGGGCGAGGCGGAACCGGTATTCCAGCGGCAGCGGCTCGAACCCCCAGTTCTTCTTGAAGGCGAAGGCGCCGGTGCCGAGCTTGCTGCGGCCGTAGTCGAAGGTGCGGCAACCGCGTGCGGCCGCGCGCCGCATCACCTCCCAGTACATGAAATCGTTCGCGTAGCATGCGCGGGCCGCTGCCGTACCGCCGCCGTAATAGGGCAGCACCTCGTCGCGCCAGAAGAAATTCATCACCGCCGCGACCGGCGTCTCGCCGTCACGCACCACCAGCACGTCCATGTCGCGGCCGAACGCCTCGGCGAGCAGGCGGAAATAGCGGCGCGCGAACACCGGCGTGCCGAGGTTGCGCACGCTCTCGGCGTAGACGCGGTGCAGCAGGTCGACATCGCGCCCCACCGTGGCGGCAAGCCCGCGCTCGATCCCCTTGCGGACCATCGCCCGCTGCTTGCGCGGGATCGCCTTCAGGTTCGCCTCGTCGTCGGGGCCGATCGGCTTGCGGAAGGTGGCGTAGAGGTCGGGCCGCGCGACCCAGGTCTCGTCGAGCCCGTCAGGCGCTTCGCGGAAACGCAGTTCCAGCGCGCGGGCGCCGCAGCGTTCGCGCAGGGTCTCCGCCGCCGCGGCGAGGGCGGCGAAACTCTCGCCGTCGTCGGCGAGGATGCCGCCATAGACGCAGAACGGCAGCGAGGCGAGCGTGTTGCCGAACAGGCGCGTGCGCATGTGCACGAGCGGCAGCACGCCGCAGACCGCGCCGTCGCGCTCGGCCATGAGGTAGTGCGGGCGGTGGCGGAACGCGGCCTCGATCACGCCGGCCCAGGCGGCGCGGTGGAAGAACGTGCCCTGCGGGTGGGCGGCGACGAACCCGTCCCACGCCGCCGCGGCCGCGTCGGTGAGAAGCCGGACGCCGGGCGCCATCAGGACGCGAGCACGCCGGCGAACACCCGGTCCATGCGGTCCCAGGCGAAATCGCGGAGCAGCCGCTCCAGCCGCCCGGCGGTGGCGGCGAGGTTGGTGTAGTGGCGCACCCGCGAGCGCAGCCTGGCGCCCGCCACGCGCGGCTGCCCGGGGTCGATCTCCCACGGATGGACGTAGAAGATCGCCGGCTGCCCCTCGGCGGCGTGGAAGCGGCGCAGCGCCGTGCGGTATGCGGAGTACGGCGCGAGCCGGAACCAGCCGCCGCCGGCCAGCGGCACGTTGCGCCGCGCGAGCCGCAGCGTGGTCATCGGGATCTCCCACAGCGCGCCGCCGAACGGGCGGTACGGGAAGCGCGGCGCGTTCGGCATGCCGTAGAGGTCGTGGCGCACCGGATAGACGCTGGAACTGTAGCGGTGCCCGGTCTCGGCCAGCGCCTCGAACGCCCAGGGCGTGCGCGGCCCGACCGAGAAGGTGGGGGCGCGGTAGCCTTCCACCGCGACCCCGCCGGCATCCTCCAGCACCGCCTTGGCGCGGCCGATATCGGCGCGGAACTGGGCCTCGGTGAGGGAATCGACGCGCTCATGCCCGAAGCCGTGGCTCGCCAGCTCGTGCCCCCCGGCGACGATGCGCCGGATCAGCGCCGGATGCCGCTCCGCCACCCAGCCGAGCGCGAAGAAGGTCGCCTGCGCGCCGGCGCGGTCGAGGATCTCCAGCAGCCGCTCGGTGTTCGCTTCCACCCGGCGCGGGAACTCGTCCCAGCGCGCGCGCGGGATCACGCCGGCGAAGGCCTGCACCTGGAAATAGTCCTCGACGTCGATGCTGAGCGCGTTGCGCAAAGGGGGGCGCAGGGGGGCGGCGGGCATCGCGTGCCTCACGCAACCGGGCCGCCGGCGGCGGCGAAGACGTCGAGCAGGCGCTGAAAGACGCGCTCGCGCCGCGCCACCTTGCTCTCCAGCGCGGCGAGACGGTGGCTGAGCTCGCCCCATTCCTCGCGCGGGCCGGCGAAGCCGATCGGCCGCCCGCCGCCGGTTCCGGCCAGGGCCAGGGCGGCCGCGCCGCCCTCCAGGTCCATTGCCAGCTCCTCGGCCGTGGTCTCGACCATCGCGGCGGTGACCTCGCCGCTCTCCTCGAGCGCGCCGTAGAGCAGCACGCGCGCGCAGAGCCGGTTGATGCGGCGCGGGATGCCGCCCGTGTGGTCGAACACGGCGCCGAAGGCCGCCTCCTCCCACTCCGGGTTGCCGTGCCAGCCGACCGTGGTCAGGCGGTGCAGCACGTAGGCGCGCGTCTCCTCGCGCGACAGCGGGCCGAGATGGTACGAGGCCAGCACGCGCTGGCGGAGCTGGTCGAGATCGGGGCTCGCCAGCATGCGGCGGAACTGCGGCTGGCCCATCAGGATCGTCTGCAATCCGGCCCGCCCGCCCTCGGTGAGGTTGGAGAGCATGCGCAGCTCCTCCAGCGCCGGCAGCGGCAGGTTCTGCACCTCGTCGACGATCAGCAGGCCGCGGCGGCCGGCGAGGTGGTGCTCGCGCAGCACGTCCTCGAAGCGCAGCAGCAGCGTGGCCTTGCTCGCCTCCGTCACGTCGACGCCGAAGCCGGCCATGGCCAGGCGGAACAGGTCGTCGCCCGAGACCTGCGTCGTGTTGATGCGCGCGACCGTGTAGGTGTCGCGGTCGAGCTGGGAGAGCAGCCGCTCGATCAGCGTGGTCTTGCCCGCGCCCACCTCGCCGGTGACGACGACGAAGCCCTCGCCCTGGGCGAGGCCGAAGGTGAGATGCGCGGCGGCGCGGCTGTGCGCGCGGGATTCGAAGTAGAAGCGGCTGTCCGGCGTGAGCTGGAACGGGGCCGCGGTGAATTCGTAGAAGCGTTCGTACATGGTGCGGGGGCCTCAGAACGTCTTGCGCATCGAGACCATCACCAGGTCGCTCGACGTGCCGGGGGCGCCGCCGGAGGTGTAGAGGTCGGCGGTGTGGCTGTACAGCAGCTGCGCATTCAGGGTGGCGGTGACGAGCCAGTTCAGCGTCGCGGTGCCGACGAGCAGGTCGGTCGTCTGCCGCACGCTGTCGGTGGTGGTGGTCAGCTCGCCGTACTGCAGGTAGGCGCCGAGGCTGAACGCCTCGCTCAGGTCGTGCTGCCAGTGCACGGCGCCGTAGGTGCCGGTGTCCTCGAACGGAGCGGGCCCGCCGGGGGCGCTGCCCACCGGCTTGCGCCGCTGCTGGTTGACGCTGACCAGGAAGGTGTCGCGGTCGAAGAGGATCGTGCCGCCGGCCGAGGCCTGTTCGAGCCGGTAGACGCTGGTCTGGATGCCGAAGAAGTTGTTGGCCAGCAGCAGCGGCGCGCCGGTGGTGGCGTCGGTCGGATTGCCGAGCGGATCGAAGGTGGCGCTCGCGAGGCCCTGGGCCAGCTGCTGCTGATCGGTGGAGAGCGTGAGCGAGTAGTTGGCGAACAGGCGCGAATGCGAGCCGGGCGCATAGGTCGCCTGCACGAACGGCCCGGTCAGTCCCTGCTGCCGGCCGTAGCGGAACAGGATGGTGCTGTCGGGATTGGGCGTGTAGCGGAACCCGATGTTCCAGAGCCCGTCGTCGATGTCCACCGGCGGGATGCTGTTGTAGTGCAGGTCTTCCCAGCCGACGGTGGCGAGCACGGTGAACTGGCGCGTCAGCGCATAGCCGCCCTCGTAGGTGACGCTGTTGTCCCAGGCGCCGTCCAGCACGCCGGTGCCGGTGTACTGGGTGAACCTCGCCGCGGCGTTGGAGACCCAGCGGCCGAAATCGTCGCCCGAGGCGAAGGCGGCGTATTCCTGGGTCTCCAGGCTGTGCTGGTCGCCGGTGAAGGTCGCCGGCTGGCCTGGCACGGTCTGCACCGTGTTGCTCAGCGCCGCCTGCGAGGTGGCGCCGATGAGGCCGCCCAGCTCGGCGGTGCCGAACGTGTCGAAGCGGTGCATCAGGTAGGGGTTGGCCGAGACCGAGTAGGTCTGCGCCGCCTGCTGGTTGCTGAGCTGGGTGGTGCCCGGCGGACCGAAGCCGCCGAAGATGGACTGCTCGGTGCCGAAGGCCTTGAGGTCGAGGAACAGCTGGTCGGGCAGCAGCGTGATGTGCGCGTTGCCCGCGAGGTTCTGGGCGATCCGGTCCTGGCCGCCGGAGCCGGCGCCCTCATAGATGATCGCGTCCGGCGCATAGACGAAGTTGCCCTGGATGCGGCTCGTGTTGGCGGCGATGCTGACCGAGGGGTTGATGTGGGTGATGAAGGCGCCGGCGCTGCTGTTGTCGCCGTTGCTGATGCCGGCGTTGCTGATCCATTGCTGCGAGAGCAGCAGCGCCGGCGTGAACACGAAGCCCGGGGCGTTGCTCGCCCCCGGCGCCTGCAGGCCGAGCGCCTGGGCGATCTGGTCGCGCAGGCTGGTGCCGGGCACGAGCCCGCTGCTGCTGCCATAGCCCGCGAAACTGCCCGGCTCCGCCGGCATGGTGTTGAGCAGGGTGCCCCCCGCCGCCGGCATCAGCGCCGACGGTCCCGACGACGACGACGACGACGACGACGATGACGAGGCGCCCCCGGCGTCCTGCGCGTGCGCCGCCCCGCGCGGCAGCACGGCGGCGAGGCAATAGGCGGCGAGCAGGCCCTTGCGCAGGCGCCAGCCCCCGGCGCGGTGCCGGGGACTGCCCCCGCACGGGCGGGGGGCGGCGCAGGACACTAGGGGGCCTCGTCGAAGTAGTAGTAGGAGCCGAAG
The DNA here is from genome assembly GCA_017307335.1 of Alphaproteobacteria bacterium. Taxonomy (GTDB): domain Bacteria; phylum Pseudomonadota; class Alphaproteobacteria; order Acetobacterales; family Acetobacteraceae; genus JAFKFJ01. The sequence continues at coordinate 5,320 of JAFKFJ010000117.1, forward strand.
GAGTGGCGCTCGACGAGCTGGATCTTGTTGAGCACCAGGGTCACGTTCGGGCAGGCGCGGACGAGGTCGAGCGCGGCCTCGAGCTCGCTCTTCTGGGTGCGCTGCGCCTCCACCACCACCACCGTCCCGTCGACCAGCGGCGCCAGCGCGCTGGGGTCGGAGGTGGACAGGCAGGGGGCGGTATCGAGCATCACGACGTGATGCGGAAAGCGCCGCCCCAGCCGCTCGATCGCGATGCCCACGGCGCGCGTGACGCCGGTGCCGGCGGAGGCGGAGGCCGCCCGCACGCCGGCCTCGCCCGCGCTGGTGCCATGGGGCACCACCGAGAGCCCGTCGACCGCGCTCTTCACCACCACCGTCTCGGGCCGCAGCGAGGGATCGGCGGCAAGGTCGAGCAGGCCGCTGCGCCCGCCGAGGCCGAGTTCGGCGCTGATCGAGCGGCGCTTGCCGTCGACATCCACCAGCAGCACCTCGGCCAGCCCGTTCTGCGCGATGCTGGCGGCGAGGTTGAGGGCGGAGAAGCTCTTGCCCTCGCCGGGGCGGGCCGAGGTCACCATCAGCAGGTTGCCGGTCCCCGCCCGCCCGGCGCGGCCGGTGCGCAGCGTGCGCAGGATGCGCCCGACGGTGATGCGGTACTCCTCGGTGGCGCGGCTGCGCGCGCCGATCAGCACGAGCCCCGCC
>JAFKFJ010000118.1 GCA_017307335.1 Alphaproteobacteria bacterium
GGTCGAACGGCGTCTGCGTCAGATCAGGAAGTGCTCCTCCATCCACATCATCCCTGGCGCATTGGCCTTCGTCACCACCGGCCCGTCGGTGATGACATGCTTCGGGATCATGCCGGGGCCCATGCCGGTCTTCTCGCCGCCCACCACCGCCGCGACGCCGGCGATGATCGCGCCGCCATGGATGCGGCAGGAGGGGTTGCGGACGGTGGCGAGCATGCGGCCATCAGCAACGGCGACGAGCGCCGGCGGCATCGCATCGACGCCACCGATCTTGATGCTGGTGCGGTTGTGCGCCTTCATCACGTTGTAGGCGGCGAGCGCCATGTCGTCGTTGTGGAAGAAGGCGGCGTCGATCTTCGGGTATTTCGTCAGCAACGTCTCCCAGATGCGGGCCGTCTTCGAGACGTCCCAGTCGGCGGGGGTCGTGTCCACGACCTGGATCTTCGGGTATTTCTTGACGATGCTTTCAAACCCGCGCGCGCGACCCTGGGCGCCGGTGTGGCCGAGTGCGCCCTGGGTCATGGTCATGATGCCCTCGCCGCCGATGGCATCAACCAGCGCCTGGGTCACGGCGGCGCCCATGAACTCGTTGTCCGGGGCGAGAAAGCTGTGCACCGCGATCTTGTCGAGCGGCGCGATCAGCGTGTCCATGTCGATCACAGGCGTGCCGGCATTGATCATCTTCTCGACCGGCGCCGTCAGCGTGCCGATGCCGAACGCCTGGATCGCCACGAAGTCCCATTTCTGGCTGGCCATGTTGTCGATGGCGGCGCGCTGCTTCGTGGCGCTGAGTTCGCCGTCGAACCAGGTCACCTCGACGTTGAACAGTTTGCCCCAGTATTCCGCCGCTTGCTTGCCCTGCGCGCACCAGGTCGCCTGAAGGCCGGCATTGGAGAACGCAGCCTTCAGCGGCTTCTCCGAGCGCCCGGCGACCTTGCCCATCTCCGCGGCGAGCGCCGGCGGAATGCCGAGGCTGCCGAGCAGGGCTGCGCCGGCGAACCCGGCTGTCGCGGCGGCGCGCAGCAGGTCGCGCCGGTTGGCGGTGGATTCGGTCATCGTTTCCCCTCCTCGCGGGCCATGTGCGGCGCCGCTTTCTCTTTGTCAGACTAAATCTGCGCCAGCCGGTCGCGGCTTGGCAACTCCCCTCGTCGCACTAGCGGGGAAATAGCCGGGTGGAGGCGCGGTTCGCCCCATCGGCGAGGGCGGCGAGCTTCGCCCAGACCACGTCGCCTGCCACCCGTCCCATGCCGGCCGAGGTATCGAAGCCGCAGTCGGTGCCCGCGATGACGCGGGTCGGGTCGCCGATCGCGCGGGCGACGCGCTCGATGCGTTCGGCGACGACCTCCGGGTGCTCCACGAAATTGGTCAGCGTGTCAATCACACCCGCGACGATGATCTGCTCAGGTGCAAGCGGCGTCGCGGCGAGGCAGCCGATCTCATGCGCATGGCGGGGGTTGGCGAAGGGAAGGACCAGTGCCCCCACGCGGGCCTGGCGCAGGACGGGCAGGATTTCCGCGAGCGGCACGTCGCAGTCGTGCGGCCCTTCGTAGTTGCCCCAGCAGGCGTGCATGCGAATCCGCGCGGGGGGAATGTCCGCGATGGCTGCGTTGATCGTCGCCACGACCTTCTCCGCGAACCCCAGGAACGCATTCACCGGCCGGTCCTGGTAGCTGACATGACGCTCCAGTGCGAGGTCGGGGCAGTCGAGCTGCAAGAGAAATCCAGCACCAACGATCGCCTCGTATTCGACGCGCAGCGCGGCGCCGAGAGCGGCGAGATAGGCATCCTCCGTGTCATAGTACTCATTGCGCACGGCCGCGGCGATGATGCCGGGCGAGGGGGCAGTGAGGAATGGCTCGACAAATCCGCCGCCAGCCGCATCCAGCGTCGCGCGGAAGGCGTCGCACTCTGCCCGAACCAGACAGGGATTCACGTAGCGCACCGCGCCGACCGCCTTGAACGGCGCGAAGCTGCTGACGGCCTCCTTGCCCGCGAGCTGCGCGCTGCGCGCCTGCTTGAACTCGGGATAGCGCTCGACATCGGCGGGCGGAGTCCGCTGCCACGTGCCGCCGAACCCGCTCATGCGGTGGCGGACATGCAGGAAGAAGCTTTCCCGCTGCTGCTCGCCGTCGTTGCCGATGTCGATGCCGGCCTTGAGTTGTCGCTGCACCACCCAGCGCCGTGCGGTAGCGACGGCGGATTCGAACGCCGCAGCGTCAACTGCCTCGCCCCGCGCGCGCCGCACCAGCAGCCCGGTCAACGCCGCCGGCCGCGGCAGACTGCCGGTGTGCGTGGTCAGAATGCGCTGTTCGCTGCCCCGCATCGCGGCGCGCTCAGTGCATATCGGCCTGCCACTCATCGAGGATCTTTCGCGCGTCGTTGCGCGCAGGATCCATGGCTTCGTCGTGCCCGGACTGCTTGGCCGTCAGCTCGATCACATAGCCGTTGGGATCACGGAAGTAGATCGAGTGAATGAAGTGATGGTCGGAAACGCCGCGCACTTCGCGCCCCTCGGCCTTCGCGCGCGCCTGAAACGTCTTCAGCGCCGCTTCGTCCACCTCGAGTGCGATGTGCAGGTCGAAGTCATGCTGTGTCTTGAACTCGAAGGGCCGATCGGGGGCCTCGAAGAACGCCAGATAGGACCCGTCATCGAGCCGGTAGAACGTGTGCAACACGTCGGTCTTGCGCCCTGTCTTCGACTCGCCGATGCGCAGTGCGCCGGCGAGCGGCAGGCCCAGGAAACCCTCATAGAACTGCCGCGTCTCCTCGGAATCGCGGCAACGATAGGCGTTGTGATGCAGTCCCTTGATCACGGCGCATCTCCTTCCGCTGGTTCAGGCAACGGCGACGAACTTCTGCCCTTCGAGCGATTTCCCGAATCCCTGGATCACCTCATAGACCTTCTGGTAGCTGGCCCGCTTCTTCATGTTGGCGAGCCAGCGGGCGATGTTCGGATATTGCGAGAAGTCGCACCGAATGAGTTCGCCGACCTGGAGAATCGCGACCGCGAAGTAGTCGGCGATCGTGATCGCATCGCCGCACAGGTAGCTGCGATCGGGCCCGATGATATGGTCGTTGAGGATCTGCAGCCAGCCTTGAGTCTTCTCCTTCCCCCAGTTCAGCGTGATCGTCTGGCCCTCTTCAGACGGTCGCTTGTGCTGAGGAAAGACCTGCGGGTAGATCAGCCCGTAGCCATAGTCGCGGTAAAAGTTGGAGTTGAACCAGTCCATCACCTCGTTTACCCGCGCCCGCCGCTGCAGTTCTTTTGGGTAGGCGGGCGAGCCGGTCTTCTCGGCGATGTATTTCAGGATCGCCGAGCTTTCGGTCAGCCGGAAGTCGCCGTCGTCGAGCACCGGCACCATCCGGTTCGGATTGATCGAGACGAACGGCTCGCGCAGGTGTTCGCCGGAGAACAGATCCACAACCTGGAATTCCACCGGCAGCGCATTGTCCATCACGAACAGCGCGACGGCCCGACTCGTGGTCGAGGCCGGATGCATATAGAGCTTCATTGACGCCCCCCTGGGCAGCACTGCCGGCTGCCTCGCTTGGTCCACCCAGATCGTTCGATAACGAATAGCTGATTCTTCGTCGGATGGGAAGCCGCGCGGCGCGGTCAGCCCTGGCCGTTGCCGTCGAGGGTCGCCAGCAGGGTGCCGAGCTGGCGCATATGGTCAGCCATCGCCGTCTCGGCAGCATCGGGGTCGTGGGAACGGATCGCCGCGAAGATGCGCTCATGCGCCGTGTAGGCGGTCGCGTCCTGGCCCGCCGTTTTCAGGGTCAGGGCCCGCTGCTGCTTGAGCCAGGCCGACATCGCGTCGTGCAGCCCGAGGATGACCGGATTGCCCGGAATTTCGGCCAGGACGTAGTGGAAGGCCACGTCGGTCGCAATGAAGGTGCGCGTGTCACCGATCGCGGCGCGGTTGCGCTCCAGGGCGGCCGCCAGCCGGGCGAGATGTTCCTCCGTCGCCTCCCGCGCCGCCTGCCGTGCGAGCCCGACCTCGAGAAACGTGCGCACCTGGTGGAAGTGGCGCTGCCCCTGGGTGGTGGACAGCATCTGGCGCACGGCCGGCAGCATGCCTTCCAGAACCCCGGACGGGGTCGGCATCGCCACGCGGGCGCGGGTGCCATTGGCGATCTCGATCAGGCCGGTGCGCTGCAGCGCGATCAGGGCCTCGCGGATCGCTGGGCGGCCGACGCCGAACTGCTCCTGCAGGTCGCGTTCGGGCGGCAGCCGGTCGCCAGGCTTCAGCGCGCCGTCCAGGATCTGCCTCTCCAGGTGCGCCGCGACCTGTTCAAACAGTTTACGGCGCACGATGAGCGGGGCGGTCATCGACCTCTCATGCCATCGTACTGACTAGCAATCCTGCTGGACAGATGGGGCAAGGCAAGACCCCTGGCAAGAGCGCCAGGGGCCTGCGGGTCGGCTCGGGGTGCCGAAGCCGCGGGTTATTCGGCGGTTTCGCTCTCGCGCTCGCCTTCGCCCTCGTCGCCCTCGGGGCGCGGCAGAGCGGGCACGGCGGCCTCGATGAACTGGAACTCGAGCTTGTTATCCTTCAGCGTCACTTTCACCGCCCCGCCCTTGGCGAGCCGGCCGAACAGGAGTTCTTCGGCGAGCGGGCGCTTGATGTGTTCCTGGATGACCCGTGCCAAAGGCCGCGCGCCATAGAGCCGGTCGTAGCCGCGTTCGGCGAGCCATTCCTTGGCGGCCGAAGAAAGTTCGATCGTCACATTGCGGTCGGCCAGCTGCGCCTCGAGCTGCATGACGAATTTTTCCACGACCCGGCCCACGATCTCCGGGGTGAGCCCGGCGAAGCCGATGATGGCGTCCAGCCGGTTGCGGAATTCCGGCGTGAACAGGCGCTTGATGGCGTCGTCGTCATCGCCCATGCGGGCCTCGCGCCCAAACCCGATCGCCTCGCGCGCGAGATCGGAGGCGCCCGCGTTCGTGGTCATGATCAGGATGACGTTGCGGAAGTCCACGGTCTTGCCGTTGTGGTCGGTGAGCTTCCCGTGGTCCATCACCTGCAGCAGAATGTTGAACAGATCGAGATGCGCTTTTTCGATCTCGTCGAGCAGCAGTACCGAGTGCGGATGCTGGTCGATCGCATCCGTCAGCAGCCCGCCCTGGTCGAAGCCCACATAGCCGGGGGGCGCGCCGATCAACCGGCTCACGCTGTGCCGCTCCATGTACTCGCTCATGTCGAACCGGATCAGTTCGATGCCGAGCGTCTTGGCGAGCTGGCGCGCGACCTCGGTCTTGCCCACGCCGGTGGGGCCGCTGAACAGGTAGTTGCCGATCGGCTTCTCGGGATCCCGGAGGCCGGCACGGGAAAGTTTGATCGCGCTCGCCAGCGCCTCAATCGCCTTGTCCTGGCCGAACACCATGCTCTTGAGGTCGCGCTCGAGATTGCGCAGCGTCTCCTTGTCGTCCGCCGACACGCTCTTCGGCGGGATGCGCGCGATCTTGGCGACGATCTCCTCAACATCGCGCAAGGTCACGGTCTTGCGACGCTTGTGCTCGGGCTGCAGCATGCGCGACGCGCCCACTTCGTCGATCACGTCGATCGCCTTGTCCGGCAGCTTGCGGTCGTGGATGTATTTCGCCGAGAGCTCCACCGCGGCGCGGATCGCCTCGTCGGTGTAGCGGACCTTGTGGTGGCGCTCGTAGTTGATCTTGAGCCCGCGGAGGATCTTTACCGCATCCTCGTTGGTGGGCTCGTTCACGTCGATCTTCTGGAACCGCCGCACCAGTGCGCGGTCCTTCTCGAAATAGTTCCGGAATTCCTTGTAGGTCGTACTGCCGATGCAGCGCAGTGTGCCCGATGCGAGCGCGGGCTTGAGCAGGTTCGAGGCATCCATCGCCCCGCCGCTGGTCGCGCCGGCGCCGATCACGGTATGGATCTCGTCGATGAACAGCACCGCGTGCGGCTGTGCTTCCAGCTCCGTCACGACGGCCTTCAGCCGCTCCTCGAAGTCGCCGCGGTAGCGGGTGCCGG
>JAFKFJ010000119.1 GCA_017307335.1 Alphaproteobacteria bacterium
GCTGCACTACCAGGCCCTGCTCGCCCTGCCGCTGCTGTGCGGCACGATGTGCCTGCTCGGCGCCGGGTTCGCGATGCGCCCGCAGCGGCGCGGCGGCGTCGCGCGCATGATCGGCAGCGGCGTGGCCGCCGGCTTCGCGCTGTTCGTGGTCTCCAAACTCGCCGAAGAGTTCGGCCAGTCCGGCGCGCTGCCACCGGCGCTGGCCGCCTGGGCGCCGGCGGCCTCCGGGCTGATGCTCTCGGTCGCCCTGCTGCTGCACCTGGAAGACGGCTGATGCGGGCGCTGGTCTGCCGCATCCTGGTGCTGGCAGCAGCACTGGCGATGTTCGGCGCCGACGACACGCATGCGCAGTTCACCGCCCGGCATCCGACCGCGCCGGTGCAGCCGCTGCAGAAGGACCAGCCGGTCTACTACCAGGCCGACAGCGCCGAATACGACCGCAACGCGGGCATCGTCACGCTCGCCGGCCATGTCGAGATCTGGCAGGGGCAGCGCGTGCTGCGCGCCGACAAGATCACCTACGACCGCAACACCGGGGTCGCCGCCGCCAGCGGCCATGTCGTGCTGCTCGACCCCGACGGGCAGGTTCTGTTCGCGGACTACGCGGAGCTGTCGCAGGGCATGAAGGACGGCGTGCTGCGCAACATGCGCGCGCAGCTTGCCGAGAACGGACGCCTCGCCGCCAACGGCGCGCGCCGCACCGATGCGCGCATCAACGAGCTCAGCCGCGTCATCTACTCCACCTGCAACGCCTGCAAGGCGAATCCGAACGGCCCGCTGGAGTGGGACATCCGCGCCCGCTCCGCCGTGCAGGACGTGGACAACAAGCGCATCGAGTACCGTGACGCCGTCGTGGACATGTTCGGCTTCCCGGTGATGTACCTGCCGTACTTCACCCACCCCGACCCGTCGGCGAAGCGCGCGAGCGGGCTTCTGGTGCCCTCGTTCGGCGTCTCGAAATATCTCGGCGCGTTCCTGCAGGTACCGTACTACGTCGTCATCGACGGCGCGACGGACGCGACCATCGCCCCGATCGTCGGCACCCAGGGCGTCGGCGCGCTCGACCTGCAGGTCCGCCACGCCTTCAACAACGGCACCGTCACCGTCAATACCTCGCTGGGCTACGACCAGAACGCCGCGCAATACGACCTGTTCGCCACCGGGCAGTTCGCGATCAACGACCAGTGGCGCTGGGGGTTCGACATCCAGCGCGCAAGCTCGGTCGACTACATCCGCGACTTCCACGTGCCGAACATGAACGACGTGCTGACCAGCACGATCTACCTGGAGGGCTTCGGCCAGGGCTCGTACTCGCGGCTGGACACGCAGGCCTACCAGGGCCTCGTCACCAGCATCGTCGATGCCAAGCTGCCCTATCCGATCCCGCGCTACGAATACAGCTTCGTGGGCCAGCCCGACGCGCTCGGCGGGCGGCTCTCGCTCGACGCCGGGGCGTTCAACGTGCTGCGCCAGATCGGCCCGAACACGCAGCGCACGAGCCTCAGCCTGAACTGGGAGCGGCCGTTCACCGGCGCCGAGGGCGACCTGTGGAAACTCGTCCTCCACCTCGACAGCGCCGCGTACAACACCCACCAGCTCAACAACGACCCGTCCTGGGGTGCCGCCGACACCGCGGGCGCCGCGCAGGCGATGCCGACGGTGGCGCTGGAACTGCACTGGCCCTGGCAGCGGACGACCGCAAGCGGCGGATCGCAGGTGATCGAGCCCATCGCCCAGCTCATCGCCGCGCCGCAGGGCAGCAACTATCCCATCGTGCGGGCGCCGAACGGCACGCCGCTGTTCGTCAACACGCTGATCCCGAACGAAGACAGCCTCGACTTCCTGTTCACCGACGCGAACCTGTTCGCGCTCAACCGCTTCCCCGGCGTCGACCGGCTGGAAGGCGGGCCGCGCGCCAATGTGGGGCTGCATGCGGCGTGGTACTTCTCGGACGGCCAGCAGCTCGATGCGCTGATCGGCCAGGGCTACCGCACCGCGCCGGACCCGGCGTTTCCCGTCGGCTCGGGGCTCGAGGATTCGGTGACCGACATCGTCAGCCACCAGACCTACGTGCCGAACCAGTATCTCGACCTGACCGCACGGGAGCGGTTCGATCACAACAACCTCGCGCTGCGCTATGTCGATGCGCTTGCCACGGTGGGACCGTCCTGGCTGCGAGTCGCGGGCGGCTACCTCTACACGTCGTACAATCCGTTCTCGTACTATGATACCGTTCCCTCCGGCACGCTCACTGGCCCGCCGCGCAACGAGATCTCGCTGAATCTCAACACCGGTTATGGCCACTGGCGTTTCGGCGGTCTGGTGCAGCGCGATCTTCAACTGCAAAAAATGATAGCGGCGGGCGCGACGCTGACATACGAAGACGAATGCTTCATCTTCAGCACCAACTTCTTCCGTCGCTACACGTCGATCGACAACGACAACGGCGCGACAATGCTTGTGTTCCAGATCACGCTGAAGACGGTCGGCACATTCGGCGTGAGTGGGATGTAGGCGCGCCCGAGGAGGACCGCACGCAATGACCCTGCCCGCCCGCCTGCCGCTCCTGGCCCTTGCGGCGCTGCTCGCGGCCGCCGCGCCGGCGCCGCCCCCCGGGGCAGCGCCTGCCGGGGCGCCACCTGCCGGGGCAGCGCCCGCCGGGGGGACACCAGCCGGGGCGGCAGCCGGGGAAAAGGCCCTCGGCAGTGCGAATGATGCGGCCCGCATCGTGGCCATCGTCAATGGCGACATCATCAGCCGCGAGGACGTGGACAACCGCCGCCGCCTGTTCGCCCTCTCGACCGGCCTGCCGACCTCGACCGAGGTCCTCGACCGGCTGACCGCGCAGATCACCCGCCAGCTCATCGACGAGCGGCTGCGCCTGCAGGAGATCCAGCGGCGGCGCATCCTCGTTTCCGACCAGGACATCGCCAAGGCGATCGAGGAGGTGGAGACCCGCAACGGCATGGCGGCGGGCACCCTGCGCAAGCGCCTCTCCGCCGACGGCGTCGCCTATCGCACGCTCGTCGACCAGATCCGCGTGCAGATCGGCTGGACCCGCGTGCTGCGCCAGCAGCTCGGCCCGCAGCTTCAGGTGACCGACGCCGACATCGCCGAGCGCGAGCGCCTGCTCAAGGCGCAGACCGGCAAGCCCGAGTTCCGCGTCTCCGAGATCTTCATCCCGGTGGAGAATCCGGCGGCGGCCGACGAGGCATCGCGCTTCGCCGACACCGTGATCCAGCAATTGCGCGCCGGCGCCCCGTTCCCCGTGGTCGCGGCGCAGTTCAGCCAGAGCCAGACCGCGCTGCAGGGCGGCGATATCGGCTGGGTCCAGCCCGGCCAGCTCGACCCGGCGGTGGAGCGCGTGCTCGGGGAAATGCCGGTCGGCGCGGTCAGCAACCCGATCCGCGTGCCCGGCGGGATCGACATCGTGGCCCTGAACGCGAAGCGCGAGATCGGCAACGACCCGGCGACCATCCTCAGCGTCCGCCAGGCCTTCCTGCCGTTCGCCAGCCGTCTCGACCCCAACAATCCCACCCCGCAGCAGCAGCAGGTGCTGGCGCAGGCGCAGAAGCTCTCCGCGACCGCGCATGACTGCGCGACGATCGAGGCCGCCGGCAAGGCGGCGGGCAGCGTCCGGCCGGTCGACCCGGGCGAGATCCGGCTCGAGAACGTGCCCGCGGCAATGCACGCGGTGCTCGACAAGCTGGCGCCAGGCAAGGCGAGCCAGCCGCTGATCGCCGAGGACGGGATCATGGTGATCATGGTCTGCTCGCGCACGACGCGGAACCTCGGCATCCCCACGCGCGACGAGCTCGTCGACCGCATCCTGGGCGAGCGGATCGAGCTGGTCTCGCGCCAGCTCATGCGCGACCTGCAACGTCGCGCGATGCTCGACGAGCGCACCTGAGCGACCTGCCGCCGCTGCGCGCGGTCATCGCGCGCCACGCGCTCGGCGCCCGCCGCGCGCTCGGCCAGCACTTCCTGCTCGACGGAAACCTCACCGCGCGCATCGCGGCGCTCGCCGGCGATCTCGGCGGGCGGCACGTGGTGGAGGTTGGGCCCGGCCCCGGCGGCCTGACCCGCGCGCTGTTGGCCAGCGCCGCCGCCACCGTGACCGTGGTCGAGGTCGACCCCCGCGCCGTCGTGGCGATGCAGGAGCTGGCGGCCGCCACCGGCCCGCGGCTCGCCGTGGCCGCGGGCGACGCGCTGGCGCTCGATCTCGCGGCCCTGGTGCCGGCGCCGCGGCAGGTGGTGGCGAACCTGCCCTACAACATCGCCTCACCCCTGCTGGTCCGCTGGCTTGCGCAGGCGGCGGCGTGGGAGCGGCTGACGCTGATGTTCCAGCGCGAGGTCGCCGAGCGGATCGTGGCCGCGCCCGGCACGCCGCCCTACGGGCGGCTCGCGGTGCTCGCGCAATGGACCACCAGCGCCGCGATCCGGCTGCGCCTGCCGCCGGCCGCCTTCACCCCGCCGCCGAAGGTCGAATCCGCGGTCGTCGTCCTCGTCCCACATGCGACGCAGCCGCCGCCGGCGCTGTTCGCGACCATGGAGCGGCTGACCGCCGCCGCGTTCGGGCAGCGGCGCAAGATGCTGCGCGGTGCGCTGCGCAGCCTCGGCGGCGAGGCCCTGCTCGCCCGGGCGGGCATCGCGCCCGACCGCCGGGCCGAGACCCTCGGCGTCGCGGAATTCGACACGCTCGCCCGGCTGCTCGCCGGCGGATAGGGCGCTACGGCGCGCGGGGCGGGGCGAGCCTGCTCAGGCAGTCGGTCAGGCCGGTCAGCCGGTGCGTCTGCATGCGCGCCGCGTGCAGCACCGCCCGCGCCGCCGCCACGGAATGCGCGAAATCGTCGTTGACCAGCACGTGGTCGAACTCGGTCGCGTGGCTCATCTCCGCCTGCGCCGCCTGCATGCGCCGCGCGATCTCCGCCGCGTCGTCCGCCGCCCGCGTCCGCAGCCGCTGCTCCAGTGCCGCGAGCGAGGGGGGCAGGACGAACAGCCCCACCACGTCGCCCGGCAGGGCCGCGCGCAGCTGCCGGTAGCCCTGCCAGTCGATGTCGAAGGCCACGTCCTCGCCCCGCCGCAGCACCGCCTCCACGGGGCCGCGCGGCGAGCCGTAGCTGCGGCCGAACACCGAGGCCCACTCCAGGAGCTCGCCCGCGGCCGCCATCGCCGCGAATTGGTCAGCCGTGCGGAAGAAATAGTGCTCGCCCTCACGCTCTCCCGGCCGCGGGGTGCGGGTGGTCACGCTCACCGACAGGTGCAGCGCCGGCTCGCTCTCCAGCAGCGCCCGTGTGATCGAGCTCTTGCCCGCGCCCGAGGGTGCGGCGAGCACAAGGCAGAGGCCGCGGCGCGCGATGCTCATTCGATGTTCTGCACCTGCTCGCGAAGCTGCTCGACCGCGGCCTTCAGCGCCAGGCCGGTCGCGGTCAGCGGCAGGCTCGCCGACTTGCTGCACAGCGTGTTCACCTCACGGTTGAACTCCTGCGCGAGGAAGTCGAACCGCCGCCCGACCGCCGCCCCTTCCGCGAGCAGCGCGCGGGCGGCCTCGATATGCGCCGCGAGCCGGTCCAGCTCCTCGCGCACGTCCGAGCGCGCGGCGAGCAGCGCCACCTCCTGGGCGATGCGCTCCTCCGGCAGGCCGGGGCTGTCGCGCAGCAGCTCGCGGAGCGTCTCCATCAGCCGCGCGCGGTGCGCCGCCGGCTGCGCGGCCGCCTGGTCGGCGGCGGCGGCGCGCAGGGCGGCGATCTCGTCGAGCACGGATGCGAGCACGGTGCCGAGTCGCGCCCCCTCCTCCCGCCGCGCCGCCGCCAACGCGGTCAGGGCGGCGCCGAAGCCCTCGCGAAACGCATCGGTCTGCGCGCTCAGGTCCTCCGCGGCCGCCGGGCGCAGCCCGCCGGGCAGCGACAGCACCCCCTCGGCGCGCGGC
>JAFKFJ010000120.1 GCA_017307335.1 Alphaproteobacteria bacterium
TGCAGTTCCTGTGCGTGCCGATCGCGGCGCTGCTCGGCTCGATCGCCGACCGCTTCGGCCGGCGCCGCATCTTCACCCTCTCGCTGCTCTGGTATTCCGCGGCGACGCTGCTGATGGTCACGCGCTCGACACGGCTCGGCGTCGATCTCTGGCGATTCGTGGCCGGCATCGGCATCGGCGTGGAGCTGGTCACCATCGACACCTACATCGCCGAGCTGGTGCCGGGGCGGCTGCGCGGCCGGGCGTTCGCGGTCAACCAGTCGGTGCAGTTCCTGTGCGTGCCGATCGCGGCGCTGCTCGGCTGGCTGCTGGTGCCGCTCGACCCGTTCGGCGTCGCCGGCTGGCGGTTCGTGGCCGGATTTGCGGCACTCGCGGCAATCGTCGTGTGGTTCATCCGCCTGCGCGTGCCCGAAAGCCCGCGCTGGCTGGCGCAGCACGGGCGGGTGGGGGAAGCGGACCGGATCATGAGCGCCCTGGAGGCGCGGGTGGCGGCGGAGGCGCGCGCGCCCCTGCCACCGCCGGCCGAGCCCGCGGGCGCGGCGGGCGAGGGGCGGGGCGGCTTCGCGGAGATCTGGCGGCCGCCCTATCGCAGCCGCACGATCATGATGATGGTGTTCAACGTCTGCCAGGCGATCGGTTTCTACGGGTTCGGCAACTGGGTGCCCGCGCTGCTCGCGGCGCAGGGTGCCGGGTTCACGAAAAGCCTCGAGTACAGCTTCATCATCGCGCTGGCGAGCCCGGTGGTGCCGCTGCTGTTCCTGGTGTTCGCCGACCGCACCGAGCGCAAGTGGCAGATCGTGGCGGCGGCCTGCGGCACCGCGAGCTTCGGCATGCTGTTCACGCTGTCGACGGCGCCGGCCTGGCTGGTCGCGTGCGGGATCGGCGTCACGCTCTCCAACAACCTGCTGTCCTACGCCTTCCACGCCTACCAGCCGGAGCTGTTCCCCACGCGCGTGCGCGCCCGCGCGGTGGGCTTCGTCTATTCGTTCAGCCGCCTCTCGACCGTGTTCAGCAGCTTCATGATCGCCTTCTTCCTGCAGAATTTCGGCGCGCCCGGCGTGTTCGCGTTCATCGCTGCGGCAATGCTGATCGTGGTGATCTCGATCGCCGGCTTCGGCCCGCGCACGCGGGGGCTGGCGCTGGAAGCGATCGCGCACTGAAGCGGTGGTCGCTCAGCCCTCGGCCGCTTCGACCAATGCGACGTCCAGCAGCCGCTCCAGCACTTCCGGCTCCTGCGCGCCGGCGATCGCGTGCCGCCCGCCGATGATGAAGCAGGGCACGCCGTTGATGCCGAGCCGATGCGCCCGCAGGTTCTCGGCGTGCACCGCATCGGTCTCCGCGTCGCTGTAGAGGAAGCGCCGCACGCCGGTGCCGTCGAGCCCGCAGGCCTGGGCGACGCCGATCAGCACGGTCGGGTCGCCGATGTCGCGCCCGTCGGTGAAATGGGCGGAAAACAGGGCCTCCACCATCTCGCCGGCGCGGCCATAGGCGGCGGCGAACCGCACCAGCCGGTGCGCGTCGACCGAGGAGGGGGTGCGGCGGATGCGGTCGAAGCGAAACAGCAGGCCCTCGCCGCGCCCGATCTCGGCGATCGAGGAATAGAGACGGCGCGCCCGGTCCTCGCCGCCGAACTTGCGCACCACGTAGTCGGCGCGGGGCATGCCGACGCGGGGCATGTCGGGGTTGAGCAGGAACGGCCGCCACGCGACCTCGAAGCCGAGGTCCGGCCGCCGGCGCAGCAGGCGTTGCAGCCGCCGGAGCCCGAGGAAGCACCACGGGCAGACCAGGTCGTGGACGACCTCCACCGTCAGATGCGCCCGGGGCGGCGCCAGCACGTTCATCGTCCGTCCTCCGCGCCCGCGAGTATCGCGGCCGGCGCAGGCGGCGCGCAACGCATCATTTCCGGCGCGGTCAGGCGGCGCTGCCCTCGGCGACGGCGAGATCGGCCGCATGATCCCGCGCCGCACATATCGCCGCGGCCAGCCCGCGCAGCAGCGTCGCGCGGCCCATGCTCGGCACGCCCGGCCGCCCCGCCACCTGTTCCGGCAGGTAGGGCAGGTGCAGGAACCCGACCCGCAGCCCCGGATAGGCGGTCGCCGCGAGGTGGCAGGCCCGGTAGAAGATGTGATTGCAGAGGAATGTGCCCGCGGTCTGCGACACCTCCGCCGGCACCCCGGCCTCCCGGATCGCGGCGGTCATCGCCTTGATCGGCACGGTCGCGAAATAGGCGGCGGGGCCGCCCGGCACCACCGGCGCATCAATGCGCCGGACGCCGTCATTGTCGGGCAGCCGGGCGTCGTCGACGTTGATGGCCACGCGCTCGACCGAAATGGCGGCCCGCCCGCCGGCGAGCCCGGTTGCGATCAGGATGTCGGTCGGGGCGGCGGTAAGCGCCGCGGCCAGCGCCGGCGCGGCGGCGGCATAGCTCACCGGCAGCACCGCGGCGCGCAGCGCGCACCCTTCCGGCGGGGCGGCGGCCAGCGCCAGCGCCGCCTCCTGCGAAGGGTTGATGGTCGCGTCGTCGAACGGGGTGAAGCCGGTGAGCAGGATGCGGATCATGGGCCGGACTGTGCCGATCCGGCGCCGACACATCCAGCCCTTGCCGCCGTCGCGGCGCCGGGGCACTGAGGGCGCATGGCGAGCGACGCGATCGCGATCGACCCGGAGGTGTGCGCGGCGCTGGCGGCGCGGCGGCCGGTGGTCGCGCTGGAGTCGACCATCATCACGCACGGCATGCCCCGGCCGGAGAACGCGGCCACCGCGCAGGCGGTAGAGGACCTGATCCGCGCCGAGGGCGCGGTGCCGGCAACCATCGCGGTGCTCGACGGCGTGGTGCGCGTGGGGCTCACGCCGGCGGAACTGGCGGCGCTCGCGGAACGGCCGGACGTCGAGAAGGCCTCGCGACGCGACCTGGCGCCGGTGGTCGCGCGCGGCGGGACGGCGGGGACGACGGTGGCCGCGACCCTGTTCCTCGCCGCCCGCGCCGGCATCACGGTGTTCGCGACCGGCGGGATCGGCGGCGTGCATCGGGGTGTCGCGGCGACGTTCGACATCTCGGCCGACCTGGTCGAACTCGGCCGCTGCCCGGTGGCGCTGGTCTGCGCCGGGGCGAAGTCGATCCTCGACATCCCGAAGACCCTGGAGTTCCTGGAAACCCAGGGCGTGCCCGTGATCGCCTACGGCAGCGACATGTTCCCGGCCTTCTTCGCCCGCTCCAGCGGCGTGCCGGCGGAGCGCCGCTGCGACACGCCGGCGGCGCTGGCGGCGGTGATCGCCGCGCATCGGCGCCTGGACCTGCCCGGCGGCATCCTGATCGGCAATCCGCTGCCGGCGGCGGTGGCGATGCCGGAGGCCGAGATGGAGGCGATCATCGCCCGCGCCGCCGCCGAGGCCGTGGCGCAGGGCGTGAGCGGCAAGGCGCTGACGCCGTTCCTGCTGGCGCGGCTGATCGCGCTGAGCGAGGGGCGCAGCCTGATCGCCAACCAGGCCCTGATCCGCGCCAACGCGACGCTGGCGGCCCGGGTCGCGGTCGCGCTGGCCGTGCTGGAAGGCGCCTTGCCGCCGACCGAAGCACGACGATAGGCTTCCCGGCATGCGTCGCCCGATTCTCTGCCTTGCGCTCGCCGTGCTCGCCGGCGCCTGCACGCCGCCTTCGCAGCCGAAGCCCGTGCCGGTGGCCGAGGCGCGGGCGCGGCTGATCGGGCTGCCGCTCGCGCATATCCAGTCCTGCATGGGTCGGCCGCCGATCGCGATGGCGCGGGGCTCCATCGCGCTCTGGTCCTACCCCTCGGCGGTCTGGGACCCCCCGCCGCAGATCGTGACCGATCCCGCCTATGCCACGTTCGACGTGACGCCGTTCGCGGGCGACCCCGACCCCGACGGCATCGCCATGAACGCCCCGCTGCCGCAGTCGCGCTGCGTGGTGAATTTCGTGTTCGACCGCGGCATCCTGCGCGCCATCACCTACAAGTCCTCGGGCGGCAAGCTGCTGTCGGACCGCCGCGAGTGCACGCAGCTGATCCACTCCTGCGTGGAGTAGGGCGGCGGCGGCGTGGCGGGGGCGCGCGCGCCGGCTGATATCCTCGTCATCGGCGACATCATGCGCGACGTGATCGTGCGTCCGCACGGGTCGCTGGTGCCGGGCAGCGACTGTCCGGCGTCGATCGCGCTGCATGCGGGCGGCGCGGGCGCCAATGCGGCGGCATGGCTCGCCCGCTTCGGCGCCCGGGTCGCGCTGGCCGCCCGGGTCGGTGCGGCCGACCACGCGGCACAGAGTGCGGCGCTGGCCCGCGCCGGCGTCATCCCGTGTCTCGCGGCCGACCCGGATCGCGCCACCGGCGCGCTGGTGGCGCTGATTGATGCCGCGGGCGAGCGCAGTTTCCTGACCGATCGGGGCGCGAACGCGGCGCTGGACCGCGCCGACCTGCCGGATGCGCTGCTGCCGCATCTGCGGCACCTGCACGTGGCGGGATACGCGCTGTTCGCGCCGGGGCCGCGGGCGGCGGTGCGTGAATTCGCGGCCGCGGCGGTGGCGCATGGCGTGCCGTGGAGCGTCGATGCCGCCTCGACCGGCTTCCTCGCGGCGTGCGGTCCGGCCGCGTTTCTCGCCTGGACCGACACCGCGGCGCTGTTCTTCGCGAACGAGGCCGAAGCGGCGCTGCTGGCCGACGATGCCGCACCGGCGCGGCAACTGGCGGTGCTCGGCGTCGCGCGCCGGATCGTGGTGCTCAAGCGCGGCGCGGCCGGCGCGATCGCCGGGGCGCCCGGCACACCCCCGATCGCCCTGCCGGCACCGCCGGTCGAGGCCGCCGAGACGGTGGGCGCAGGCGATGCGTTCCTCGCCGGGTTCCTGGCCGCGCGGCTGCGCGGCGCCGCGCTGACAGAATGCCTCGCCGCCGGCATTGCAGCGGGCGCACGGGCGGCCGCGCAACCCGGCGGGCAGCCCTGAACGGCCCCGGCTGCGGCTACGGTTCCGGGACCGGCGCGGCCTCGGGCAGCAGTTTCTGGGCCCGCATCTCCGCCCAGACCGCGGGCGGGATCGGCTGCACCATCGCGGCGGCGTTCTGGCGCACCTCCTCCGGCGTGCGGGGGCCGGGGATGACGGCGGCGACCGCGGGGTGAGCGAGCGGGAATTGCAGCGCCGCCGCCTTCAGGTCCACGCCGTGGCGGCCGCAGATGGCGCCGAGCGCCTCCGCCCGCGCCCGCAGCTCGGGCGGCGCCTTTTCGTAGTTGAAGGTCGTGCCGCCGGCGAGCAGGCCGGAATTGTACGGCCCGCCGATGACCACCTTGACGTCGCGCGCCTCGCAGGCCGGCAGCAGCGCGCCGAGCGCCGTGTGGTCGAGCAGCGTGTAGCGCCCGGCGACGAGGAACAGGTCGGGGTCCGCCCGCTCCAGCGCCAGCAGGCACGGATCGACCACGTTCACGCCCATCCCCCAGGCCCGGATCACGCCCTGCTCGCGCAACTGGGTGAGCGCGACGGCGGCCCCCTCCATCGCCCGGTCGAACTCCTCCCGCCAGTTGTCGCCGAGCCAGTCCGGAGCGCAGTCGTGGATGTAGACGATGTCGATGCGCGGCAGGCCGAGGCGCTGCAGGCTGTCCTCGATCGAGCGCATCGTGCCGTCGTAGCTGTAGTCGAGGCGGCGGCGGAAGCTGAGCCCGTGCTGGAAATTGTTGTCGAGCTCGGGGACCGAGGCCACCGGCTCCAGCATCCGGCCGACCTTGGTCGAGAGCGTGTATTCATCGCGCGGATGGTGGCGACCACCGGCGGCTCGGCGGTTGGATCGCCCACCACCTGCATCGTCTGCGCCGGAGCGGGCACGAAACT
>JAFKFJ010000121.1 GCA_017307335.1 Alphaproteobacteria bacterium
AGCGGCGCTGACCCCCCGGGCAAGGGCGTCGTCCGGCCGGCCAATCAGGCGGCCCTAGCAAGCGGACGAAACAGCGCGTTGGCACGGCCGACCAGCGCCGACCGCAACGCGCGGGGGAGCTGGCGCGGCGACTTCACGCGCGGATAGGGCATCTCTTCCTCCGCCGCCGGGGCCTTGCGCTCTTCCCAGTTGTCGAAGTCGACTGCCTCGACTTGATCGAGAAAGCTTTCCGCGGGCACGCCCTCCGCGAGCACCAGCGTATGTGTGTCGAGCTCGATGTGGTAGTACGTGAACACCAGCGGAGCGTCTTCGTCTCGCACAACCGAGGCGCCGTTCACCAGCGCCGATGCGTGCACCAGCAAGTCGCCGATGCGAATGCCATGTCCCGGAGAGAGCAGCAGGTCGCGCGCGGGCATGTTCTCGCCCAGCGCGCCAGCCTTGATGCGAACGGGCAGAATGCGCAGCGGATCAGCAAAGAAACGGGAGATTGTAGACCGACCCAGCCAACGCAGTGGTAGGGCTTGTCCGTCCGCAGTCAGTATCAGATCGCCCGGTCGCAACTCTTCCACTAGCCGATCGCCCTCTGGTAGTGCGATCATCGTGCCGGAAACGAAGCAGGACACGATGCTGTTCTTGGTAAGATCAAACCACGTATTCGGATTGCTCGTGCTGTCCTTCAGCACTGAGAGGGCCGAGCCGGTGGGAAGCTGTTGCGTGGATGGCACGAACAATCGGATTGTTTGGTAGAGCCAGTGTAATATGCTAATATACCATAGTATGTAGTTCCGGAAACAACGTAAGATGCCAATCCATAGTACGTATAAGTGTGACTAGAGATGCCGGGATCTGTAAAAATATCGCCGGAAAGTTGACCTAGAACTTCATGTCCATTTGACAGTACGTCACCGGATGCCGTGATGGGGCCCGTGCCTCTTAATTGCCCAAGAGTTGCGGTACTTCCGCTTCCCGAAAAATTCACACTGTATCCGGTATACGACGCGGTCGTGGTTGGCATCATCACCTCCTTGCATCAATTGCGCAAGTTTTTGTTCACCTCGTTCCATTTCGACTTAACCTTGACTCCGGCGAGAGCTCGATCAAAATAAAACCTGAGATAATGACGCTCGGTCGCGAATGCCTGGTGCCGATGCGTTTTCGCCAGCGGAGGGGCCACGGGCGCAGCCTACCGGTCAGCGGTAGGTGCCCCGCTGACCCCGGACAGTCAGCGGGCGCACGGTGCCGCGTGAGGGATCGGGTCGATCAAAGGCGATTGACCGCCCTGTGCCCGCCCACCTCCGCCGCCGTTGCGCGCACTGTTCCTGACGCCAGGCGGGGGAGGCCAGGACGGGGCGTCTTACCCGCGCAAGGCGCGGCGGCAGCTTCCGGCGTGGTGCGATCGGGTCGCCAAGTAACCGGCTTCGGCAATCATGAAAACTGCGCGGACGCCGCGCGCATGTTTAAGAGCCTATCAAAATCAAGGCATTAGATTTCGACCAAAAAATGGAAATTATATGCAACGGTGCCAAATTGGATTATTGCTGATATACACATAAAGAAATTGAAGGCAAAATTGAGAATGTCACGTGAAAAGGCCATTTCGTCGTCAATCCGTGCTTGCTTTCTGGAGGGCTCTTAGAACAAGTTTGCCGAACACGCAGATCGAGATGGGAGCCTGAAAGCCATGGCGACTCTCACTGTTATTGGTGTCGGAGGATCAGAGGTTAACGTCTCGATTTCGTCCGCACAATGGGCGACAATTGCCGAAGGTATACTGAACACGATTACTGATCAGGTGAAGGAAGGAAATCTCACCCCTTACGAATACAATGGAATCGGCCCGCTTGGCGCTCCCACTACGCCCAGCTACCTCATTATGAACGGTCCCGGCTTCGCCTCGCTGCCCGCCAGTACAGAATACATCGTCAACGTGGCGCGCGGCCCTGTCGTGCTGTTTGGCGGCGACGCGCCAAGCCAGGACGTCGTCAGCGATCCCTCGTTCACCTACATCGCGAATAGCGGGGTCGGCACTGTTGTCGCCAGCGGCGGCAACAACATCATCATGACTGATCCAAGCGGCAGCGGCGACCACCTGTTCCTGACCGACGGCGGCAACAACGAGATCCTCGCCTTCACCGGTGACGACACGATCAGCGCCGGCGCCGGCCGCAACAGCATCCTGCTCGGCACCGGCGACGACCTGGTCACGGTCCTCGGGCAGGACAGCGTCCTGGCCGGCAGCGGCGACGACACCGTCAACGTCACCAGCGGTTCGGCGATCGTGATGGGCGGGTCGGGCACGCTGACCTTCGCCAATGCCGGTGGCTTCTCGACCGTGTTCGGCGGCACCGGCAGCGACACGATCTTCGGCGGCACCGGCGGCGGCGTGTACCACGGCGGCGCGGCGGGCGATAACTTCCTGATGGGCGGCCAGCTCGCCACCACGCTGTTCGGCGGCGGCAGCGGCGACACGCTGATCGCTCCGGGCCACGGCAACGACCTGCTGGTGGCCGGGCGCGGCAACGAGACGCTGATCGGCCTCGGCACCGGCGCCGACACCTTCATGGGCGGCCAGGGACCGGATTCGATCCAGGGCGGGTTCGGCTTCAACACCTTCGTCGCCGGCACCGGAGGCGGCACCCTCGCCGGCGGCTTCGCGGGCAACGACTACGTCTTCGCCAAGGGCGCGACCGGCGGCAACTTCATGGTCACGGACTTCACCGTGGGCGCCGACAAGATCGACCTGCAGGGCTACAGCAAGGGCGAGATCAACCACATCATCAAGCAGCAGCAGGATGTCGGCGGCAACGTAACAATCGAGCTGAAGGACCACACTTCGGTGACGTTCCTTGGCGTCAGCCACCTCGACAGCTCGTCGTTCAAGTAGCCAGGGCAGGTCATCGGCGCAACCAGTTCAGGGCGCGGCGGCGCGGAACCCGGTGGCGACCACGTAGAGCTCGCTGCTCTCCTTGCGGCTGGCCGGCGGCTTGGCATGGCGTACCGCGGTGAAGCGTTGCTTGAGCGCCGCGAGCAGGTCGCGCTCGCTGCCGCCCTGGAATACTTTCGTCACGAACGCGCCGCCCGGCGCCAGCACCTGCTGCGCGAGGTCGAACGCCAGTTCGGCCAGCGCCACGATGCGCACGTGGTCGGTCGCGGCATGCCCGGTCGTGCGCGGCGCCATGTCGGAGAGCACGAGGTCCGCCGCCCCGCCGAGCAGGGCCGCCAGCCGCGCCGGCATCGCGGGATCGGCGAGGTCGTCCTCGACGAACACGGCCCCGGCCAGCGGTTCGATCGGCAGCAGGTCTACGCCCACCACCTGCGCCGCCCCCCGCGCCAGCGCCACCTGCGCCCAGCCGCCGGGCGCCGCGCCGAGGTCGAGCACGCGGGCGCCGCGGCGGATCAGGCGGAAGCGGTCGTCCAGCTCGATCAGCTTGAACGCGGCGCGGGAGCGCCAGCCGGCGGTGCGGGCGGCGGCGACATAGGGGTCGTTGAGCTGGCGCGCGAGCCAGCGCTGGCTGGAGGTGCTGCGCCCCCGCGCCGTGCGCAGCCGGACGGTCACGCCGCGCGGCGCCGCGGCCGTTCCGCGCGCATCAGGCGCAGCAGCATCCCCTCGCGCAGGCCCCGGTCGGCCACCACCACCTCCGCCGCCGGCCAGGTGCGGCAGATGGCGGCGAAGATCGCGCAGCCGGGCAGCACGAACTCGGCCCGCTCCGCGCCCACGCAGGGGTGATGGGCCAGCCCCTCCTGCCCGAGCATGCGCAGCCGTGCTACCGCCGCCGTCGCCGCCTCGCGCGTCAGCACCGCGCCATCGACCAGGGCGCGGCGGTAGCGGGGCAGCTCCAGCGCCAGGCCGGCCAGGGTGGTGACGGTGCCCGAGGTGCCGAGCAGGAACACGCCGCCCTGGCGGATCTCCAGCCGGATGCAGTGGATGCGGTCGAAGGCCAGCAGCCGGTCGGCCACGTCCTCCACCATCGCGCGGAACCGGGCGTGCGGGCAGCCGCCGGCCGGGAAGCGCTCGGCGAGCGTGACCACGCCCACCGGCAGGGAGACATAGCCGATCAGCTCCGGGTTTCCCGCGCGCGCGGTGCGCACCCAGGCCAGCTCGGTCGAGCCGCCGCCGATGTCGAACAGCAGCGCCCGCTGCCCGCCGCGCGCGAGCAGCGGCGCGCAGCTTTCCAGCGCCAGCTCCGCCTCCTCGCGGCAGGAGATCACGTCGATCGGCAGCCCGGTCTCGGCGCGCACCCGGGCGAGGAACTCGGGCCCGTTGGCGGCACGGCGGCAGGCCTCGGTCGCCACCGCACGCAACCCGCGCACCGGCCGGCGGGCGAGCCGCGCGGCGCAGCCATGCAGGGC
The DNA here is from genome assembly GCA_017307335.1 of Alphaproteobacteria bacterium. Taxonomy (GTDB): domain Bacteria; phylum Pseudomonadota; class Alphaproteobacteria; order Acetobacterales; family Acetobacteraceae; genus JAFKFJ01. Next base: position 4,351 of record JAFKFJ010000121.1, read on the forward strand.
GGCCAGCGCGCGATCCATCGCCGTGGGGTTCAGCCGTCCGCTATCGTGCAGCCCCTCGCCGAGACGCACGATGCGCGAGAAACTGTCGAGCACGCGAAAGCCGGCGGGCGACGGGGTCGCGACCAGGAGGCGGCAATTGTTGGTGCCGAGATCGAGCGCAGCATAGGCCGGCGCTCCGGTACGCGCCCTTTCCGTCGACGCGGTCATTGCACTCTCGAGCATGCCGGAGCCTTTTTGCGCCTCGGGTGATATTGTCCCCGGCGTACGGGGAGGGGGCAAGAACTTCTTTCCCGCCCCAAGCGTCCTCGCGATCACGGGAACCGCCATGCGCCAGCCTCTCTTCGCCGCCGCCCTGCTTGCCGCCTTCCTGGCCGGTGCCCCGGCCCGCGCGACCGAGACATACGCGATCGACCAGCGCTTCGGTGAAATCGGGTTCAGCGTCCGTCACCTCGGCCTGTTCGGCTCCGAGGGCCAGTTCGGCCGTTGGCAGGGCCAGCTCGCCATCGACCAGGCGCACCCCGAGCGCACCCGCATCGCCGTCACGATCGACACCGGCTCGGCCCAGATGAGCTGGCATGAGGCGCTGGCGATGCTCCGCTCACCGGCCTACTTCGACGTGGCGCAGTTCCCCGAGGCGCGCTTCACCAGCACCGCCGTGACCTCCGCGGGCCCGGATCGCTACACGATCGCGGGCGACCTGCAACTGCGCGGCGTCGTCCGGCCGATTACGCTGCAGGCGCGCCTCGTGGATCACGTCCGCCAGGGGCAGGCCGACATCGCCGATTTCGTGGTGACCGGCGCGCTGCAACGCTCGGCGTTCGGGATGACGTCGGACAGTTCGTTCGTCTCCGACCGGGTGGGGCTCGAAATCCGGGCCCGCGTCCGGTTGGATGAGGCGGCGCGTGGCGATTGAAGCCTGGTCGGCGGCCCAGCGGCGGCTGCATTGGTGGAGTGCGGGCCTGATCGCGGCGGCGTTCGTCATCGCCTGGGTGATGGTGGCGGTGCCGCTGACCGAGCTGCTGGTCAAGTTCCTGCTGTATCAGTTGCACAAAACCCTCGGGCTGACGGTGCTCGCCCTGGTCGTCTGGCGGCTCGCGCTGCGCGCCCGGCGCGGGCGCCCGGCGTGGGAGGCGGCGCTGCCCCCCTGGCAGCGGCGGGCGGCGTCGTGGATGCACGGGGCGCTCTATGGCCTGGCGCTGGCGGTGCCGGTGCTCGGCTATTTCACGGCCGCCACTGCGCCGGCGCAGGTGCCCACCCTGTTCCTGCTGGTGATCCCGATCCCGCATGCGGTCGGCCCCAACGCCGCGGGGTTCGGCGTGCGGCGCGCCGTCCACCGCGCCGCCGCGATCCTGGTGGTGCTGCTCGCCGCCGGCGATGCCGCCGCCGCGGTCCACAACCACCGCCGCGGCCG
>JAFKFJ010000122.1 GCA_017307335.1 Alphaproteobacteria bacterium
CAACTGGGGCTATCACCCCTCCGCTGCGACCGCATTCCTGATGACGCTGTTCAACGTCCGGCTTGGCGGGTGGCTGCCCAACCCGGCGCGCGTCGACGACGCGGCGCGGCTGCAACGCTCTTCGCCGCCGTTCAGCCTGTGGCCGTTCCTGAACGAACTGACCGGACGCTCGGACGACCAGCGCGCCGACATCTACATCTCTGATGGCGGGCATTTCGAGAATCTGGGGCTTTACGAAATGCTCCGCCGCCGCTGCCGCCGCATGCTGGTCGTCGATGCCGGGCAGGACGCGGGCTGCACGCTGACCGATCTCGGCAACGCCATCCGCAAGGCCGGGATCGACCTCAACGTGCAGATCACCATGCGGCCGATCCGCCTTCTGTCCCGCGCCGCCTTCGAAGGCGTGCCGGAAGCGGCGCGCGCGCAGGTGCCGGGCTTTGCCTATGGCCTCGTGCGCTATCCGGAGGGGCAGCGGGCGCAGCTTCTGCTGATCAAGCCGAGCTGGCTCGCCGACATCCCCGCCGATGTGCGCGCTTACGGTGCCCTGCGGCCGGAGTTCCCGCACGAGCCGACCGGCGAGCAGTGGTTCACCGAGAGCCAGTTCGAGAGCTACCGGGCGCTCGGCGCGTTCCAGACCGACCGGTTGTGCGAGGGTGTCGCGGAAGGGGTGCTGGCCGACCTGTTCGCGCGCGCCGCCAGCGAGGCGCGACCCGGGCGCGACGGGTCGGCGCCGGTCGCCTGAGGCTACACGCTCACCCAGCGCCGCTCGCGGGCCGACGTGACGATCGCGTCCACGCAGGCCTGGATGCGCGCCGCCTCCGCGAAGTCGGGCGCGAAACGCGGGCCGCCGGCGAGCGCATCGAGGATCGCGGCGACCTCGATGGTCTTGAGGTCGTTGTAGCCGAGATGGTGCCCCGGCGCCGGGCAGAACTGTCCGTATGGCGGGTGATCGGGGCCGGTGAGGATGGTGCGGAACCCTTCGCGCCCACGTGGCTGGCCGGCGGTGAAGACCTGCAATTCGTTCATCCGCTCCTGGTCGAAGGCGATCGTGCCCTTCGTGCCCGTGACCTCGAAGCCGATCGTCATCTTGCGGCCGGTCGCGACCCAGCTCGCCTCGATCGAGCCGGTCGCGCCGGAAGCGAAGCGCAGCAGCGCGCGGGCCTGATCATCCACCGCGACCGCGCGCATCGCCGTCGAACCGCGGGCTACAGGGCGCTCCGCGACGACGGTCGCGATCTGCCCGCTCACCTCCACGATGTCGCCGGCGAGGTGGCGGGCGATGGAGAGGATGTGGCTGCCGAGGTCGGCGACCGCGCCGTGGCCGCCCGCCGGGTCGAGCCGCCATGTCCATGGCTGCAGCGGGTCCGCCATGTAGTCCTCGGCGTGGATGCCACGAAAACTCACGACGGTGCCGATCTCGCCGCCCTCGATCATGGCGCGCGCGGCGGCGAGCAGCGGGTTCTTCAGATAGTTCAGCCCGACGAACGTCTGCACGCCGGCCTGCTGCGCCGCGCGCGCCATCTCGGTCGCGTCGGCCGCGGAGGCGGCGAGGGGCTTCTCGCAATAGACATGCTTTCCCGCCGCGATCGCCGCCAGCGCCATCGGTTTGTGCAGCGCATTCGGCGTGGTGATGTCGACGAGATGCACCGCCGGGTCGCGCACCAGCGCCTGCCAGTCGGCCGTCGCGCGGGAATAGCCGAGGGACTGGGCCGCCTGCGCCGCGCTCGGCTCGTCGATGTCGGCGAGCATCTCCAGCACCGGCACCGCTGCGGGGGCGAGAACGGCGGGGGCTGCGCGAAACGCGAGCGTGTGGCTGCGGCCCATGAAACCGCTGCCGATCAGGCCGATGCCGATGCGCCGCATGGGGGAAGGCTCCTCAATGGAAAACGGGCGGGGATCGCTCCCCGCCCGCCTCTGTGTGCGCTCCGTCGCCGCTCAGTTGCCGCCGCCGACGCAGGTGTTGGCGTTCTTCGGCGTGCAGACATCGAGGCCGGTATAGGTCGGGTCCTTCGGGGCCCCCTTGCCGTCCTTCATGTCCTTCAGGGCGTACATGACCTTGTAGCCCATCTCGAACGGCCGCTGCCCGACATTGCCCGACGCGAGGCCCATCTTCAGTTCCTCGATCTGCATCGGCAGCGTGTCGGCGACCACGACGGCGAGCGAGCCGTCGGCGATCTTGGACTTGTAGTTGCTGGCGACGCGCTTGTAGGCCTGCTCGACGAACTCCGGGAAGCCGCCGGTCGGCACGAAGGCGTCCAGGTTCGGGTACTTGCCGAGGATGTCTTCCATCTGCTGCACTGCGACGGTGAAGTCGTCGTTGGTGTAGAGCGGGCAGCCGTCCACTTCCTTCCAGCCGTTCTGGCCGGTCAGCCGCACGCCGGGCGATTCCGTGCTCGCCTTTCCGGCGAGCGTGTCGCGGATGCCCTGCATGCGCTCGTTATGATTGGCCGCCGCGGCGCCGCCGGACTGGATGCAGATGGTGCCGCCCTTCGGCTTGATCGCCTGCACGAGCTTCGCGAGGTTCACCCCGATGTCGTAGTTGTGCGTGCCGATATAGGCGACGCGCAGCCCCTTGTCCTTGGGCAGGAGGTCGGAATCCCAGGTCAGCACCGGGATGCCGGCCTTCTTCGCCTCCTCGAGTGCCGACGCCATGGCCGCGGCGTTGGCCGGCGAGACGGCGATGCCGTCGACATGCTTGGCCACCAGGTCGTCGACGATCTGCACCTGCTCCTCGCCGCCGCCATGCTCGCCGGGGCCGATATACAGGCACTCGATCGCGCCCTTGAGCTCCGCTTCGGCCTTCTTGCAGCCGTCACGCGCCTGGTCGAAGAACGGGTTGTTGGTGTTCTTCGGGACCAGCGCGAACACGTATTTCTTGCCTGCCGCGACGCCTGGGTGGCTGCCGGCCGCCAGGACCAGCGCCATCGCCGCCGCGCCTGCCAGATATTTCAGCATGTACGTTCCTTCCTTCTCCCAACGTTTCTCTCGCCAACGCCGCAACCGGACGGTCGCGTCATTCGCGTTTACGCCCCCGCACCCGCTCGAGCAGGATTGCGAGAATGATGAAGGCACCCACGAAGATGCCCTGCCAGTTCGAGTCAACGCCGGCCATCAGCAGGCTGTTGCGAATCACCTCGATCAGCGCCGCACCGACGATCGAGCCATAGGCGCCGCCTTCGCCGCCTGCGAGGTTCGCGCCGCCGATCACCGTGGAGGCGATGACGCGCAGCTCGTAGCCGATGCCGAGCGCGTTGATCGCCGAGCCCTGCCAGCCGAGGATCATGATCGAGGCGACTGCCGCGGTCAGCGAGCAGAAGATGTAGGCCTGCAGCTTGACCCGGTTCACCGGCACGCCGGTCAGCCGCGCCGCCTGCTCGTTGCCGCCGATGGCGAACAGGTGGCGGCCCCAGGCGGTGAAATGGAGCGTGAAGGACAGCCCGGCCGCCATGACCAGCAGCAGCCAGACGGAGTTGGCGACACCGCCGAGCTCGCCGCCGAAGATGTTGAAGAACTCGTTGGCGTGCGGCCCGAAATTGTAGATCATCTTGTTTCGCGACAGCACGACCGCCGCCGAGCGCGCGATGGAGAGCAGGCCGAGGGTTACCACGAACGGCGAAAGGCCGAGATAGGTAATCAGGATTCCGTTGAACAGGCCGCAGATGACGCCCGTGAGCAGGCCGCCGATCACCGCGATGATCCAGTGGTAACCCGCCTGCATGAGCAGGCCGACGACGATGCCGACAACGCCCATGACCGAGCCCACGGAGATGTCGATGCCGCCGGTGATCATCACCGCGGTCATGCCCAGCGCCATGATCCCGATGAAGCTGAAGTTGCGGGTGATGTTATAGAAGTTCTCGCTGGTGCCGAAGGCGTTCGGATAGACGATCGACATCAGCACGCAGATTGCAACCAGCGCCACGGTGACCCAGAACGCCTGCGCGCTGACGATCCGGTCGAGCCACGTCCGCTCCTTGATGCCGACGACATCGGCGATCGCGACGCCGGTGGAGGTGGCCTCAGGCGGCATGGATTGCTCCCGTGATCAGGCCGGTCACTTCCTCGGGGCTCGAATCGGCGATCGGCTTTTCCGCCACTTTGCGCCCGCGGCGCAGCACGAACACGCGGTCGCAGACGGAGAAGACGTCGGGCATGCGGTGGCTGATCAGCACGACGGCAATCCCCTGGTCGCGCAGCCGCCGGATCAGGTCGAGCACTTCTGCCACCTGCCGCACCGAAATGGCGGCGGTCGGTTCGTCGAGCAGCACCACGCGGGAATTGGACAACCGCGTGCGTGCGATCGCCACCGCCTGGCGTTGTCCGCCGGACATCCGCCGCACCAGATCGCGTGGCCGCGTCTCGCTCTTCAGCTCGGCGAACAACTCCGCGGCACGCTCGTACATCGCTCCGTAGTTGAGCACGTTGAACGGGCCGATGCGCCGCCTGATTTCGCGGCCGAGAAACACGTTGGCGGCGGCGCTCAGATTGTTGCAGAGGGCGAGATCCTGATAGACGATCTCAATTCCCTTCCGCCGCGCCTCGACCGGCTTGTGGAAGACCACCGGTCCGCTGTCCATGATGATCTCACCGTCGGTGGGCGGGAAGTTGCCGGCGATGATCTTCACCAGCGTGGACTTGCCGGCGCCATTGTCGCCCATGAGCCCGAGCACCTCGCCCGGCTCAAGCGTCAGGTCGACATCCGAAAGCGCTCGGATCGCGCCGAAGTTCTTCGAGATGTTCCTTAGTTGGAGGACCGGCAAGACACGTTTCCACTCCCTGACGACCGCTCCGTCGTCACGCTCCGCTCCTGCAACGCACGAGGCGCGCGGCGCGGTTCGCGACCGGGCGGGATTTGCCTCTTTTCCGCCCCATTACGCGGTCGCCGTCGGCCGGTCAAACCTATTTGTCCGACGCTTTCCGGCGGCGCTAGGCTGTGTGGCGCCAGTGCCCCGGGGAGAGCCATGTCCGACGCCGTCACCGCCGACACGATCGCCGCCGCCGAGCCCCTGTTCGGCGTGGCCTATACCGATGCCGAGCGGGCGATGATGGTGGACAATATCGGCGCACAGATCGCGCTCGCGCGGCAGCGCCGTGCCGTGACGCTGCCGGTCGCGCTCCCCCCGGCGACCCGCTTCGACCCGCGCCCGCCGGGCTTCGCCATGCCGCAGGGCGCGTTCCGGCCGGCGGCGGCCGCGGGGCGCGAGCCCGACGCCGACGACGACATCGCCTTCGCGCCGGTGGGCATGCTGCGCCGGCTGCTCCGCAGCAAGCGCATCAGCGCGGTGCGACTCGCCCGGCTCTATCTCGACCGGCTCGAACGCTTCGGGCCGATCCTGGAATGCGTCGTCACCCTGACCGGTGAGCGCGCGATGCAGCAGGCCGAGGCGGCCGACCGGCTGCTCGCCGAGGGCACCGATCTCGGGCCGCTGCACGGCATCCCCTGGGGCTGCAAGGACATCATCGACACCGCCGGCATCACCACCGGCTGGGGGGCGGAGCCGTATCGCGACCGCGTGCCCGCGCAGGACGCGACCGTCGTCCGCCAGCTCGACGCAGCCGGCGCGGTCATGCTGGCGAAACTGTCGGTGGGCGCGCTCGCTTACGGCGACCTCTGGTACGGCGGGCGGACGCGCAACCCGTGGAACATCGAG
>JAFKFJ010000187.1 GCA_017307335.1 Alphaproteobacteria bacterium
CAACATCCCGGGCTGCACCTATTGCCGCCCGCAGGTGGCCTCGGTCGGGTTGACCGAGGCGCGGGCGAAGGAGGCGGGGCACGAGGTGAAGGTGGGTCACTTCCCCTTCATCGGCAACGGCAAGGCGATCGCCATGGGTGAGCCGGAAGGCATGGTGAAGACCGTGTTCGACGCCAGGACCGGGGAGCTGCTGGGCGCGCACATGGTGGGCGCCGAGGTGACGGAGATGATCCAGGGCTTCGCCATCGCCAAGACGCTGGAGACGACCGAGGCCGACCTGATCCACACCGTCTTCCCCCACCCGACGGTCAGCGAGACCATGCACGAGGCCGTGCTTGACGCGTATGGCCGAGCCATCCACTTCTAGGCGGCCAGCCTGAGGGAATTGGCATGAGTACGCGCGTGCTGATCGACCACCGCGCCGGCGGGGCGAGCGTCCTGCGCCACCCCGAGAAGGCGCACCGGCCGGACAACCCGATCCAGCGCAAGCCTGCCTGGATCCGGGTGAAGGCGCCCAACCACCCCGTCTATCACGAGACGCGCGCGCTGATGCGCGCGAACCGGCTGGTGACGGTGTGCGAGGAGGCGGCGTGCCCGAATATCGGCGAGTGCTGGGCGCAGCGCCACGCCACCATGATGATCATGGGCGACGTCTGCACCCGCGCCTGCGCGTTCTGCAACGTGGCCACCGGCCAGCCGCACGCGCTGGATGCCGACGAGCCGGCGCGGGTGGCCGACGCGGTGGCGCGGCTGGGCCTGCGCCACGTGGTGATCACCTCGGTCGACCGCGACGATCTGGACGACGGCGGGGCGGCGCATTTCGCCGCCGTGATCGGCGCCCTGCGCGCCGCCGCGCCGGCCACGACGATCGAGGTGCTGACGCCGGATTTCCTGCGCAAGCCCGGCGCCGTCGAGGTCGGGGTCGCGGCCCGGCCCGACGTGTTCAACCACAACCTGGAGACGGTGCCCCGGCTCTATCCCGCCATCCGCCCCGGTGCCCGCTACTACCAGTCGCTGCGGCTGCTCGACCGGGTGAAGCAGCTCGACCCCACGCTGTTCACCAAGTCCGGCCTCATGGTCGGGCTCGGCGAGGGGCGCACGGAAGTGGCGCAGGTGATGGACGACCTGCGGGTGGCGGACGTCGACTTCCTCACCATCGGCCAGTACCTGCAGCCCACGGTCAAGCACGCGGCGGTGGCCGAGTTCGTGACGCCCGATGCGTTCGCGGACTATGCGCGGGTGGCGCGCGGCAAGGGCTTCCTGCTGGTCTCGGCGACCCCGCTGACGCGCAGCTCCTACCACGCGGACGCGGATTTCGCGGCGCTGAGGGAGGCGCGGGCGGCGCGGCTCGCTGGCCACGCCTAGCGCATGCCGACGCACGCGGAGTCCAAGCTCCTCCCGTACCGCGCGGAGCAGCTTTTCGATCTCGTCGCCGATGTCGGCCGCTATCCGGAGTTCCTGCCCTGGTGTGCCGGCGCGCGGGTGCTGAGCCGCAGCGAGACGGAACTGGTGGCGATCCTGACCATCGGCTTCGGCCCGTTCCGCGAAAGCTTCACCAGCCGCGTGGCGCTGGAGCGGCCGGGGCATATCCGCGTGCGCTATGAGAACGGGCCGTTCAGGTATCTCAACAACCGCTGGACGTTCACCCCGGACACGCGCGGCAGCCGCGTGGACTTCTTCGTCGACTTCGAGTTCCGCAGCCGCATCCTGCAGGCGGCGATCGGCGTCGTGTTCCATGAGGCGGTGCGGCGCATGGTGAACGCCTTCCAGCGCCGCGCGCAGCAGGTCTACGGCCCGCCGCCGGCCACGCTCTCCATCACGCCGCCGCGGGCGGTGCCGGCGAAGAGCCCAAGCGGCTGAGGCACCGAGCGGGGTTGCCTGCCGCGCGGCGCTCGGATAACGCTGGCGTCCCCTCTCCCCGATCGGCCCCAAGCAAGAATGGTCCACGCCCCTGCGCGCCCCGCCCGCGACCTGCCGCCGGTCACCGTCAACCTCTACTCGGACACCCAGACACGGCCCACCGCCGCGATGAAGGCGGCGATGATGGCGGCCGAGGTCGGCGACGAGCAGGCGGGGCTGGACCCCACCGTCGACACGCTCTGCGACCGCATGGCGCGGCTGACCGGCAAGGAAGCGGCGGTGTTTCTGCCCAGCGGCACGATGTGCAACCGCGTGGCCCTGCTCGCGCATTGCCGGCCGGGCGACGAGGTGCTCGCGCACGCGACCGCGCATGTGCTGAGCAGCGAGGGCGGCGGTGCGGCGGCGCTCGGCGGGGTGCAGATTCGCCCGCTGACCGGGGCGGACGGGCAGTTCGACGTCGCCGCCCTGACCGAGGCCGTCACCGCGCGCAGCCGCTATCAGGCGCCGCAGACGCTGCTCTGCGTGGAACAGACAGCCAATCTCGGCGGCGGGACCATCTGGCCGGTCGCCGCGCTGCACGCCGTTGCCGAATGCGCGCACGCGCACGGCATGGCGACGCATATGGACGGCGCACGCCTGCTGAACGCGGCGGTCGCGGCCGGCGTGCCGGCGGCCGAGATGGCGGCCGGCTATGACAGCGTGTGGCTCGATTTCTCCAAGGGGCTCGGCGCGCCGCTCGGCGCGGTGCTGTGCGGGTCGGACGACTTCATCGACCGGGCCTGGATGTGGAAGCAGCGCCTCGGCGGTTCGCTGCGCCAGGCGGGGATCTGTGCCGCCGCCTGCCTGCACGCGCTCGATCATCACGTCGAGCGGCTGGCCGAGGATCACGAGAACGCCCGCCTGCTGGCGCGCGACCTGGCGCAGATCGAGGGCGTGGCGGTCACGCCGCCGCAGACCAACCTCGTCTATTTCGACGCCGACGCTGCCGGACTCTCCGCGGCCGAGCTTGCGAAACGGCTGCGCGCGCGGGGCGTGATGATCTCCGTGCTCGGCAACCGCTTGCGCGCATGCACTCATCTCGACGTCACGCGCGCCGGCGTCGAGCAGGCGCTCGCCGCGATCCGTGGCGTTCTTGCCGCGCCCCGCTAGAACGGGATGAGTTCGCTCGCGCTCAGTCACCCCGTTCTAGCTCTTTGATTTGAGGGCATGATTCAGACCCCCGGCAACTCCGCCTCCGGTCATCATGCTCCAAGGACTTCGCATCGCAGGCGAGCGATGACCGCATTGCAATGTCGCCGCCGCCGCGACTCGACTAGGGTGCCGCCGCATCCGCCAAGGAGAAAGCTATGATGCGAGTCGTCCTACCCCTCGCCACCGCGCTGTTGCTGTCGGTGCCCGCGCTGGCGCAGACCACGACCACCACCCCGGCGCCCGCGACCTCGGCTCCGGCGACCGCAGCGCCGAGCACGAGCACGGCGCCGACGACCACCATGAAAAAGCACGCCCATCGTCAGACGCTGCAGCAGCGCTTCGATGCGGCGAACACGACGCATGACGGCAAGCTGACGAAGGATCAGGCGGCCGCTGCGAACTGGCCGTACGTGGTCAACAACTTCGCCGCGATCGACAAGGACAAGCGGGGCTACGTCACGACCGACGACATCCGCGCCTATGCCCGCGCGCGGCACGCGGCCAAGCACCAGCAGAAGCCGAGCAACGGCTGAAGATCCGCAACGGCTGACGATCAGCGGTCGGGATCGGCCGCGAAGGCCCGCAGCCAGGTATCGACCGCGCCGGCAACCGCGCGGTCGATGTCGGCCCCCTCCGCCGCAGGGGGCAGCCCGAGCGTCGCGCGCAGGAACAGCGTGGAGCGCAGCAGCCCCATCAAGTGCTGGGCAGCGACCTCCGGCTCGGCGTCCGCCCGCACCTTCCCGGCCGCCTGTTGCTGGGCGATCCAGTCGCGCGTTCGCGCCAGCGTGCGCACCGGGCCGTTCGCATGGAAGCTGTGGGCGAGTTCGGGGAAGCGCACGCTCTCGGCCATCGCGATGCGATAGATGGCGAGCCAGTCTTCGCGCAGCATGAAGCGCAGTGTCCGCCCGCCCAGCGCCTCCAGCGCCGGGCGCAGGTCGGCGACCTCGGCGGGAAACAGGTTCTCCTCGGGCGGCAGCATCTGGCTGCAACCCTCAGCCATCAGCATGCCGAACAGGGCCGCCTTCGACGCGAAATGCGCGTAGAGCGTCGCCTTCGACACGCCGGCCGTGCGCGCCACGGCGTCCATGCTCACCGCCCCGTAGCCCTGGGCGAGGAACAGCCCGCGCGCCGCGTCCAGCATCTGCCGCCGCTTGGGCGAAGCTTCCACCGCGGCGGGCGCGTCCAGCGTGGCGGCGTCGTGGTGCATGTACGCTGAGTAGGGTGCGGCTCGGCGCCGCGTCAAGGCTGAACTGGACGGTTCAGTTTTTTGTTGACAGTCCCCCCGCCCCGTCCCACCTTGCGGCAGCACTGAACTGAACGGTGCGGTTCACCCTTGAGGGACGCCCCGATGACCGCCATCACCGAGAAGCCCGCGCGCGTCGAATCGCCGGCCCAGAGCCGCGCGCGGCGGCCGCGGCGGCACCTGCTGCGCCTGGGCATCGCCGCCGTGGTGCTCATCGTCGCGGCCGGCCTCGGCGCCTGGTGGCAGCAGGAAGGGCGCTGGATCGAGAGCACCGACAACGCCTATGTCCAGGCCGACATCGCCGTGCTCTCGCCGCGCATCGAGGGCGACGTGCTCAGGATCGACGTGGCCGACAACCGGCGCGTGCAGGCTGGCGAGCCCCTGGTCACGCTCGACCCGGCCGACTGGCAGCTCAAGGTCGATCAGGCCCGCGCCGCGGTGGCCGAGGCCGAGGCCGCGGTCGCCACCGCCCGCCGCCAGGTCGCCCAGGCGCATACCGCAATCGCGCAGGCCGACGCCGGGGTGGCCCAGGCGCGGGCGGAGCAGACCCGGGCCGACGGCGATGCGACGCGCGCGCGGGCGCTGGTGCCCGCCGGCGCGGTGTCGCGGCAGAGCTACGACCTCGCCATCGCCGACCAGCGCAAGGCGACCGCCGCCACCGCCGCGGCGACGGCACAGCGCGACGCGGCCACGGATGCGCTCGCGGTCGCCGAGGCGCAGGTGGGACAGGCCGAGACGAAGCGGGCGAGCGAGGCCGCGGCACTGCGCATCGCCGAGCGCAACCTGAGCTACACCGTTCTGCGCGCACCGTTCGACGGCATCGTCGGCAACCGTGCGGCCGAGCCCGGCCAGCATGTCAGGCCGGGCGCCCAGGTCATCGCGGTCACGCCGCTGCGCCACGATCTCTACGTCGTCGCCAACTTCAAGGAAACGCAGCTTCGCCGCATGCAGCCGGGCCAGAAGGTCCGGCTCACGCCCGATATCGACGGCGATGCCGCGATCGACGGGCGCGTCGACAGTCTCGCGCCGGCGACCGGCGCGCTGTTCTCGCTGCTGCCGCCGGAGAACGCCACCGGCAACTTCACGAAGGTCGTGCAGCGGGTGCCGGTGAAGATCACGATCGACCCGGCCACCGCCGAGCGCGCGACATGGCTGCGCGCCGGGCTCTCCGTCACCGCCGAGGTGGACACGCGCGGCCCCGCCGCCGTGCGCCGCGGCCTGTTCGGCAGCATCGCGCACCTGCTGGGGCTTTCCTGACCATGGGCACGCTGACCTGGCGCGAATGGGTCGGCTTCATGGCGATGGTGTTCGGGATGTTCATGGCCATCCTGGACATCCAGATCGTCAGCGCCTCGATCGACCAGATCCAGTCCGGGCTCGCCGCGAGCCCCGACGAGGCGAGCTGGGTGCAGACCAGCTACCTGATCGCAGAGATCGTCATGATCCCGCTTTCCGGCTGGCTCTCGCGCCTGCTCTCCACGCGCGTGCTGTTCGTGCTGTCCGCTGCGGGGTTCACGGTCTTCTCCCTCGCCTGCGCGTTCGCGACCTCGCTCGGCGCCATGATCACGTTCCGCGCGGCGCAGGGGTTCCTCGGCGGCGCGATGATCCCGACCGTGTTCGCCACCTCCTTCCTGCTGTTCTCCGGTCAGCGGCGCACGCAGATGTCGGTCGTCATCGGCCTGACCGCGACGCTCGCGCCCACCATCGGCCCGACGCTCGGCGGCTGGCTGACCGAGAATTTCTCCTGGCACTGGCTGTTCCTGATCAACGTGCCGTTCGGCCTGCTGACGGTGGTGCTGGTCTGGCGCCTGCTCGACATCGACCGCCCGGACCCGTCGCTCGCGCGCCGCTTCGATGCGATCGGGCTGGCGCTGATGGCTGCGTTCCTCGGTTCGTTGGAATACGTGCTCGAAGAAGGCAACCGCAACGACTGGTTCTCCGACGACACCATCAGGATCTTTGCGCTGATCTCGGCGCTGAGTGGGGCGCTGTTCTTCTGGCGCATGTTCGCGAGCGCCGACCCGCTGGTCGAGCTGCGCGCCTTCCGCAACGGCAATTTCGCCGCCGGCTGCACGTTCAGCTTCATTCTGGGAACCGGCCTCTACGGCTCGGTCTATCTCATCCCGCTGTTCCTCGGCCGAGTGCGCGGCTTCAACTCGATGCAGATCGGCGAGACGATGTTCGTCACCGGCCTTGCCATGTTCATCTCCGCCCCGATCGCGGGGCAGATCGCGCAGCGCGTCGACCCGCGGGCGATGCTCGCGGCCGGGCTGCTGATGTTCGGCGCATCGCTGTTCTGGCTCGGCCACCTGACCAACCAGTCGGCGTTCTGGGAAATGCTGGGGCCGCAGGCGCTGCGCGGCTTCTCGATGATGTTCGTGATGCTGCCGACGAACCAGCTCGCCCTTGGCACGCTGCCGCCGGCGGCACTCAAGAACGCCTCGGGGCTCTACAACCTGATGCGCAATCTCGGCGGCGCGGTGGGGCTCGCGATGATCAACACGCTGACGACCGCGCGGCTGGCACAGCACCGGCTGCATCTGGACGAGGCGGTGACATGGGCGCGCCCGGGTGCCATGCGCATGCTCGACGCAATGACGTCGGCGCTGAGCCCTGCGTTGCAGGAAGACGCGCAGGCGGGCGCGCTGCGCCGCATCGCCCTGCTGGTCGAACGCGAGGCGCTGACGCTCACCTACAACGACGTGCTGATGCTGATGTCGGTCGCCTTCTTCCTCGCCGTCCCGCTGACCCTGTTTCTCGCGCGGCCACGGGCCGCAGCCGCGGGCGCGCACTAGCGGTCCCGGGCGGCGCCGCGCTATCCAGCGGGCGCAAGGGGGAGCGAACGGCAATGAACGACCGCGTGAGCTGGGGCGTGCTCGGCACGGCGAAGATCGGCGTGGAGAAAGTGATCCCGGCGATGCAGCGCAGCGCACGCTGTCACATCGCCGCGATCGCCTCGCGCGATCCGGCGCGCGCGCAGGGCGCGGCATCGGCCCTCGGCATTCCCCGCGCCTATGGCAGCTACGAGGCGCTGCTCGCCGATCCCGCGATCGAGGCCATCTACAACCCGCTGCCCAACCATCTGCACGTGCCCTGGACGATCCGCGCGATGGAGGCGGGCAAGCACGTGCTGTGCGAGAAGCCGGCCGCGCTGAACGCTGCCGAGGCCGAGCAGCTTCTCGCCGCCCGCGCCCGCACCGGGCGGATCGTCGCCGAGGCGTTCATGGTGCGGCACAACCCGCAATGGCTGCGTGCGCGCGAACTGGCGCGCAGCGGCGCGCTGGGCGAGGTGCGGGCGATCCAGACCTTCTTCTGCTACTTTCAGGTTGATCCGGCCAATATCCGCAACCAGGCGGACATCGGCGGCGGCAGCCTGATGGACATCGGCTGCTATGCCATCCTCACCGCCCGCTTCATCTTCGGCGCCGAGCCGCTGCGCATCGCGGCGCTCATCGACCGCGACCCGACCATGCGCACCGACCGCCTGACCAGCGCGCTGATGGAGTTTCCCGGCAACCGGCACCTCATCTTCACCTGCGCCACGCAGCTCGCGCCGCACCAGCGGGTGACGATCGTGGGCACCAAGGCGCGGCTGGAGATCCTGATCCCGTTCAACGCGCCCAACGACCGGCCGTGCCGCATCATCATCGACGACGGCAGCGACCTGCACGGCGGCAGCGCCACGGTCGAGGATTTCCCGGTCGCCGACCAGTACGGCCTGCAGGGCGACGCCTTCGCGCGCGTGGTGCGCGGCGAGGCGACGCTCGACCACCCGATCGAGGACGCCATCGCCAACATGCGCATCATCGACGCGACGTTTCGCGCCGCAGCCGGCGGGGCCTGGGTGACGCCCTGACTACTCCGCCGGGGCTGTCGTCGTCGGCTGTGGCTTCGCCTTGCGCGCCGACCGCCACTCCTCGAGGCGCTGCAGCATCACGAAGAAGCTCGGCACGAACAGCACCGCGAGCAGGGTGGAGGCGAGCATGCCGCTGACCACGGTGATGCCGATCGAGCGGCGCGAGTTCGCGCCCGCGCCGGTCGCGAACACGAGCGGGAGCATGCCGAGGATGAAGGCGAAGGACGTCATCAGGATCGGCCGGAAGCGCAGCCGCGCCGCCTCCACCGCCGATTCCACCAGCCCCGCGCCCCGCAGGATGCGGTGCTCCCGCGCCATCTCGACGATCAGGATCGCGTTCTTCGCCGAGAGCGCGATGAGCAGGATGAGGCCGATCTGGGTGTAGAGGTTGTTGTCCAGGCCAAGCCCCTCCAGCACCGCGACCGGTCCGAGCAGCGACAGCGGCACCGCGAGGATCACCGCCAGCGGCAGGATCCAGCTCTCATACTGGCCGGCGAGCACCAGATAGACCAGCAGCACGCCGAGCCCGAAGGTCAGATAGATCTGCCCGCCGACCTGCTTCTCCTGGTACGACATCGCCGTCCATTCGTACCCGACACCCGGCGGCAACGTGGCGCCGATCTGGTCCATCAGCCCGAGCGACTGGCCGGAGCTGAACCCGGGTGCGGGAGAGCCGATCACGCTCGAGGACGGATAGAGGTTGTAGAGGCTGATCAGCGACGGGCCGACCGAGGGGTGGATCGTCACCAGCGTGCCGAGCGGCACCATCTGCCCGTTCGGCGTCCGCACCGGCAGCAGCAGGATGTCCCGCTCACGCACACGGAAATCGCCGTCGGCCTGCACATAGACCTGGAACGTGCGGCCGAACTTGTTGATCTGCGCGATGTAGCTCGAGCCGAGATAGGTGGCGATCGTGTCGAACACCTGGCCGACCGAAATCTGAAGCTGCTCCGCCTTCACCCGGTCCACTTCCACATTGAGCTGCGGCACCGAGGCGCGGAAGGACGAAGCGACATGCTGCAGCGCGCTCTGGCCCGAGGCGTCGCCGACGACCGTGCGGGTGAGGGCGGCAAGCTTGGGGAAGTCGCTGCTGCCGTCCCGCAGCTCGATCTGCATCGTGAAGCCGCCGGAGTTGCCGATGCCCTGGATCGCCGGCGGGATCACGACGATGTTCTGCGCCTCCTCGATCTTCTCGAGCGCGCGGTTCATCGCGAAATAGATCGAACGGAGGTCCTGCCCGTTCGCCTTGCCGCGAACCGACCAGTCCTTCAGGATCACGTACGACGCGCCGGCATTGGCGAGGGTGGCGCTGTTGTCGAGCAGCGAGATGCCGGCGATGCCGATGACCTCCTGCACGCCCGGCACCGCGCGCACCGCCGCCTGCACGCGGTTCAGCACGTCGTTCGTCCGTTGCAGCGAGGCGCCGTCGGGAAGCTGCGTCGCCACGACGAGGTAGCCCTGGTCCTCGAGCGGCAGGAAGCCGCCGGGAATGCGGGTGAGCCCGTAGAAAGCGAAGCCGATGACGATGAACGCGACCGGCACCGTGACGATGGTGTGGCGCACGAGGCGGCCGATCAGGCCGGCGTACCAATCCTCCGCCACGTTGTAGACGGCGTTGAAGCCGCGATAGAAGAAGTTGCGTTTCTCCGGCGGCGTCGCCGGCCGCAGCCCGTGCGCACACTGCGTGGGTTTCAACGTCGCCGCATTGACCGCCGAGATCAGCGCCGTCACCGCGATCACCAGCGCGAACTGCGAATAGAGCTGCCCGGTCAGCCCCGGCAGGAACGCGGCGGGCACGAAGACCGACATCAGCACGAGCGTGATGCCGATGACCGGGCCGAACAGCTCGCTCATCGCCTTCACCGCGGCATCGTGCGCGCTCAGGCCGCGCTCGATATGGTGCGCCGCACCCTCCACGATGACGATCGCATCGTCCACCACGATGCCGATCGCCAGCACGATCGCGAACAGGGTGGAGAGGTTGATCGTGAAGCCGAGCGCCGCCATGCCGGCGAAGGCGCCGATGATCGTCACCGGCACCGTCGTCGCCGGCACCAGCGTCGCGCGCCAGTCCTGCAGGAAGACGAGGATCACGACCAGGATCAGGATGCCGGCCTCGACCAGCGTTTTGTACACCTCGTGGACCGACACCTTCACGAACATCGTGGTGTCGAACGGGATGCCCCAGGCCATGCCCTGCGGAAAGCTCTTGGCCAGCTCGGCGGTGCGGGCCCGCACCTCGTTGGCGACGTTGAGCGCGTTGGCACCGGGTGTCTGGTAGATGCCGATGCCGGCGGCCTGCTGGCCGTTCACCGCGAATTTCTGGCCGTAGGTCTGCGCGCCCAGCTCCACGCGCCCGATGTCGCGGATGCGGGTGATGCCACCGCTCGAGTCGACCTTGACGATCACGTTCTCGAACTGCTCGGCCTGGTCGAGCCGGCCGGCGACGTTCAGCGTGAGCTGAAACGGCTGGCCCTTCGGCGCCGGCGGGGCGGCGAGCTGGCCGGCCGTCACCTGCTGGCTCTGCTGCTGCAGCGCCTGCACCACGTCCTGCGTGGTCAAGGCGCGGGCCTGCATCCGCTCCGGGTCGAGCCAGATGCGCATGGCATACTGGCCGGCGCCGAACACCGTCACCTGTCCCACACCGGGCAGCCGCGCGAGTTCCGGCTGCATGCTGATGGTCGCGTAGTTCGACAGGAACAGCGCGTCCTGCTTCGGGTTGGAGGATGTGAGAGTGATGATCTGCAGCATCGCGGTGGACTGCTTCTGCACCACCACGCCCTGCGCCTGCACCTCCGTCGGCAGCGCGGACAGCGCCGCCGATACCTTGTTCTGCACCAGGACCTGGGCGAAGTTGAGGTCGGTGCCGATCGCAAACGTGACCGTGAGCGTGTAGCTGCCGTCGCTGGCGCTGGTGGACTGCATGTACAGCATGTTTTCCACGCCGTTCACCTGCTGCTCGATCGGCAGCGCCACCGTGTTCATCACGTCCGTCGCCGAGGCGCCGGGATAGCGCGTCGTCACCTGCACCGTTGGCGGCACGACGTTGGGGTACTGCGCCACGGGCAGCGTGACCAATGCCACCAGCCCGATCAGCACCATCACGATCGCCAGCACATTGGCCAGGACCGGACGGTTGATGAAGAAGGTTGAGATCACGACGCGCGGCTCACCGTGCGCACCTGCGGCACGACTTTCTGGCCCGGAACCGCACGCTGCAGCCCCTCGATCACCACACGGTCGTCAGGCTTGAGGCCGGAGACCACCTCGCGCAGCGATCCAACGGTTTCGCCGACCACGACGTGCCGCAGCCCGACCACGTTATCGGCATTCACGACCAGCAGGGTCCGGCCGAGCTGGTCGGCCCCCATCGCAGTGTCGGGCACCAGCAGCGCCTCCACCCCGCTCTCGATCGGGATGCGTGCGCGGGCGAACATGCCGGGCAGCAGCGCGCGGTCGTCATTGGTGAACACGCCGCGCACCGTGATGGTGCCGGTCGAGGGATCGAGGCCCGGTGCGACGTAGTCGAGAATGCCGCGATGGGGGAACCCGGTCTCGTTCTGCAGTCCCACTTCCACCGGCACCTTGGCGTTCAGCAGGTCGGCGCGGGTGACGATGCCCTGCTTGCGCAGCAGGCCGCGCACGCGCAGCACGTCCTGCTCGCTCAGCGTGAACGTCACCCAGATCGGGTCGAGCTGGACGATGGTGGCGAGCTTGGTCGGCGTGGTGCCGCCGACCAGTTCGCCCACCGACTGCAGATGCGCCGAGACCACGCCGTCGAACGGCGCGGTCACGCGCGTGTAGGAATACTGGATCGCGGCGATCGCCACGCTCGCCTGCGCCCCCGCCAGCGCCGCCTGCGCCGTGTCGCGCCGGGTCAGCGCATCCTCCACCCGCGCCTGCGAGGCGAAGTCCTTCGCCCCCAGCGCCGACTGGCGCGCATATTCCGAGGCGGCGTTCTTGAGCTGCGCGGTGTCGCTGTCCACGGTCGCCTGCGCCTGCTGCAGCTGGCTCAGATACGGCAGCGGCTCGATGATGAAGAGGTCGGTGCCCTTCTTCACGAACTGACCGTCCTGGTACTTGATGTCCTGCAGGAAGCCTGCGACGCGCGCGACCAGGTCGACCTGGTTCACTGCCGAGGCGTTGCCGGTGCCGAACACGTAGCGGTCGATCTTTTCCTTCAGCGGCGCGGCCACGCCCACCTGCGGCGGCGGCGGCGGGACGAAGCGGTTCTCGTCCTTGCAGGCGGCGAGCGGCGCCGCAAGGAGCAGCATCGCAAGTGCGCCGCGCACCGCGCGGCATCGCTTGTGGCCCGGCATCCGCATCGTCCCCCATCCCTCGGCCGCGGCGGGTGCCCGCCAGCGGCGGGTTGTAGCGCGCCCGGATCGCAGCGTGCGAGCAGTGCATCCCGCTCGCGATCTCGTGATCATATCATTTCGCGCAGGAGTGCCAGCGCGCGCAAGGCCGCCGCGTGACGCACGGCAGCCCGGTCGCCGGGAAAGACGTGGCGCTCGGCCCGCACCGCCGCGCCCCGGCGGGCGGCGCCGAACCAGACCAGTCCCACCGGCTTCGCGGCACTGCCGCCACCGGGCCCCGCGATGCCGGTGACGGCAACCGCCAGATCGGCCGCCGCATGCGCAAGCGCGCCCGCCGCCATGGCGCGCGCCACCGATTCGCTGACGGCACCGTGCGCCGCGATCAGCGCCGCATCGACGCCGAGCATCGCGTGCTTGGCGGCATTCGAATAGGTGACGAAACCGCGTTCGAACACGTCGGAACTGCCGGCGATCTCGGTCAGCGCCGCGGCCACAAGGCCGCCGGTGCAGCTCTCGGCGGTCGCGACCCGCAGGCCAGCGGCGCGGCAGGCAACAAGCACCGCGTCGGCGGCGGCAAGCGTCGCCGTGTCGGTCATGCGGCAGCCTCGATCCGCCCCACCTCGATCGCGGCGCAGAATGCCGCGTGATCCGCCTCGGTGAGCCGGGCATAGGCGAGGGCAAACTCGGCGATCGCGTCCTCGAAGCCCGTCCCGTTGCCGAGATAGCCGGCGATCGCAGCCGCGTCGCCGGCGCGCGCATGCGCCCGCGCCAGCGTCCGTCCGCACAACGGCGCGTAGAACGCCAGCGCGGCGTCCTCGATCTGGGCGCCGATGGCGGCGAGGCGCGAGTCCTTCAGCGCCCGCACATAGAAATGCCGCCCCTCCGGCCCGCCCTGTGTCCAGTTCAGCAGGATGTCGGTCGCCGCCTGCATGATGCGCTGGCCGACCACCACGCGCTGGCCGTGGTGGGCATAGGCGCTCGCGCCGGCATAGGGGGCGAGCACCGAGCCCTGCGCCTCCTTGAGCTGCAGCAGCAGCGGCTCGCCGTCGGCAGTCGCGAACAGGCCGATCGCGCAGAACGTGCCCACGCTGCCCACGCCCACCGCCTTGAACGCGATGTCGCGCAGCCGGTAGCGCGCGAGCAGCGCCCGCCGCTCCTCCGGCAGCCCGTCGAGATAGGCGGCATAGGCCGCATGCGCGGTCGCCTCCTCCGGGCCGAGGCGATAGATCGCGGGCGGATGCTCGGGCAGCCGCAGCCCGTCCTTGGCGACGAGGTTGGCATAGGCGCTGCGGCTCGCCGCCAGCGCGGCGCGCAGCCGCCGCTGCTCCAGCAGCCGCAGGCGCTTGCGGTCGATGGCCGCCACGGCGCCCGCGAGGTCGATGCGGTCGCGCCACCCGTCGAGCAGCGGCATCGCCGCCAGCGCCAGCATGTGGTGCCGATAGGCTTCCGCCGCCTGCCGGGCGAACGCCGTCGCGGCCCGCTCGCGCTCGCCACGCGCCCGCGCCGCCACCGCCACGCTCGCGGCCAGCCGCTTCACGTCCCACTCGAACGGCGCCGGCAGCGTCTCGTCGAAATCGTTGATGTCGAACAGCGGCGTCCCCTCGGGCGAAGCGTAGGTCCCGAAGTTGAGCAAATGACAATCGCCGCAGGCCTGGGCGACGAGGCCGGTGTTCGGCCCCGCGGCCAGATCGGCCGCCATCAGGGCGGCGCTGCCGCGCAGGAAGGCGAACGGGTCGCGGCGCATGCGCGCGTAGCGCAGCGGCAGGAGGGCGGGAATCCGCGCGGTGTCGGCCGCCTGCAGCAAGGCCACCGGATCGCGCGCGCGCCCTGCCAGGGTGGCGAGGGCGCGGCGCGGCAGGCACCGACGCGCGGCGCGCCCCGCCTCGCGGCGCGCAGCACGCGGCATCAGGTTCGGCAACGGCGCGGCGTCCGGCATGGGTCGATCCTGCACGCGCCGGTCCGGCTCAGTCCAGAACGCCCGGCCACGCGCGGCGCAGCAGATACAGCAGCAACGCCGCCAGGACGCCCGCGACCACATCATCGGCCATCACCGCCACCGGCCCGCTGCGCCGGTCCGCCCAGCCCACCGGCCCCGGCTTGACGATGTCGAACAGGCGAAAGAGCAGGAACCCGGCGAGAAGCCCGAGCGGGGCGGGATCGCGAAGATAGAGCAGCGCGATCCACTGGCCGGCGATCTCGTCGATCACGATCCAGGACGGATCGCCCGCGGCGCCGACCCGCGCGATCGCCCAGATGCCCACGCTCACGGCCACCACCGCCGCCAGCGCCAGCACCCAAGGCGAGATGGCCAGCAGGGCCGCGCCGAGCAGTGTCGCCGCGACCGAGGCGGCGGTTCCGGGTGCGCCCGGCACGGCGCCGCATCCGAACCCGCCCGCGACCGCCCGCGCGAGCTTCAGCGCAGCCATTGCGCCAGCGGGTGCGGCTTCACCTCGCCGCTGCGGGCGCGATAGATCACCTCGTTCTCGATCACCCGCTGCACGTAGTTGCGGGTCTCGCCGTACGGGATCAGCTCGATCCAGTCGATCATCGCCACGCCGTTCTGTCGCGGATCGCCGTAGGTGGCGAGCCATTCCTGCACCCGCGACGGTCCCGCGTTGTAGGCGGCGACCGCGAGCGGGGTGCAGCCGTCGAACTGGTCGAGCATCGCGCGCAGATAGGCGGTGCCCAGCTTCACGTTCTGCTCCGGATCGCCGATCAGGTTGGCGCGCCGGGTGCCGAGGCCGATCTGCCGCGCGACCAGGCTGGCGGTGCCGGGCATGAGCTGCATCAGCCCCTCGGCGCCGGCGGGCGAGACCGTGGTGGTGTCGAAGCTGCTCTCCTGGCGGATGACGCCGAGCACGAGGGCCGGCTCCACGCCGCCGCCCGGCGGCAGCCTGACCGGGTCGGGCCAGCCGGCGTCGATCAGCACCACGCCCTCGACCCCCGCCCGGCGCGCGATCGCGACCGCCGTCTGTGGCATCCCGAACCCGGCCGCGAGCCGGGCGGCCAGCGAGCGGTCCACCGGATCGGGCACGATGTTCACGAGGCGCAGCAGGAACGCCTCGGCGCGGTCCTGCTCGCCCCAGGCGATCAGATAGGCGCTGGCGCGTGCCAGCTCGCGCGCGGCGAAGGCCAGTGCCTGCCCGGAATCCCAGGCGGGGTCGCGCCGCTCGGTGATGCGCCGCGCCAGCCCGGCCGGCCCCTCGCCGAGCGCCAGGATCGCAAGCTGACCGTAGAACGTCTCCGGCCAGGCGGCGGCGGCCTGGTATTCGCGCCGGGCCGTGGCCGGGTCCGCGGCGGCCTGCGCCGCCCAGAAATGCGCCCGCCCCTGCGTGATCGCCGCCCGCGACATTGCCGCCAGCCGCGCGAAATGCGGCGCCGCGCGGGCGCGGTCGTTCAGCCGGCGCAGCGCGATGAAGCCGGCCAGAAACTCGGCGTCGGCCACCTGCTCCGCCGCTGTCTGCGCATGGCCGGCGGCGAGCGCGTAGGCGCCCTCCGGGTCATTGTCGCGCAGCCGGTGACGGGCGAGCAGGTTGCGCTCGGCCCAGAACGCCGCCCGGTGCTCGGCCGGCGCCGCCCGCTCGGCGGCGGTGCCGAGGTCGAGCCAGAGTTTCTCCGCCTCCTCGTCGCGTTCGGCGCGGCGCAGGTAGCGCGCTTCCTCCAGCACCATCGCCGGTGCGGCCCGCGCGGCCGCCGGCAGTGCGGCGACCATGGCGAGCGCCTGCGGATCGTCGCGGCGCAATGCGAGCCGCGCCTCGGCCGCCGGCCGGTCCTCCGGGTCGAGCCGCGGGATCTGGCGCGCGGCGGCGGCAGTGTCGGTCCAGGCGAGGCGGTCGAACCGGGCGCGCTGCTCGGCCGGCCCGATCACGCTGCCCCAGCGTGCCAGGAACGCCGGGGCGGTCCCGTCGCCGGGCAGCAGCACCCAGGCCCGCCGCGCCGCCGCCGTCGCCTCGTCCGCCCTGCCCATCGCCGCATCGGCCTGCGCGCAGCGTTCCCAGCCGGCGGCGGAACGCGCGGCGCCCTGGGCGCAGGCCGCAGCCGCCGCGGTATCGTCGGGCTCGGTGACCAGCGCCTCGTCGCGGCGCCGCGCGAGCGTGCCGGCCATCGGCCAGTCCGGGCTCTCCGCCATGAACCGGCCGATCTCGGCGGCGCTCGCGGCCCCCGGCGTCAGCAGGCGGTAGAAGGTGACGAGCTTCCCCGCGACCGGGTCCGGCTCGGCGGCGGCCAGTGCCGCAGCTTCGTCCCAGCGGTCGGCGCGCACCGCGGCCATCACGTCGCCGGCCCGCGCCGGGGCGGCGGTGAACAGGACCAGCAGGGCGCCGAGCGCCCGAATCGTTGCGCGCACCATGCCGCCTTTTATCCGCTCGCCGCCTTGCGATGCATCCCCCGCGCGCCTAGCCTCCCGCGCTCACGCGCAGGCCCCCGCATGCGCCAACCCCCGAGGTGTGCGATGTTCAAAGGCTCCCTCGTCGCCCTGATCACCCCCATGCGCCCGGACGGGACGATGGACGAGGCGGCGCTTGCCCGGTTCGTCGACTGGCAGATCAGCGAAGGGACCCACGGCGTCGTGCCGGTTGGCACCACCGGGGAATCCCCCACGCTGTCGCACGACGAGCACAAGCGGGTGGTGGAGATCACCGTGGAGGTCGCGCGCGGGCGGGTGCCGGTGATCGCGGGCGCCGGCTCGAACTCCACCGCCGAGGCGATCGACCTCACCCGCCACGCCACGCGCGCCGGCGCCGATGCCGTGCTGATCGTCACCCCCTACTACAACAAGCCCACGCAGGAGGGTCTGTTCCTGCATTTCTCGGCCATCGCCGACGCCTCCGACATCCCGATCATCATCTACAACATTCCCGGCCGCAGCGTGATCGATATGAGCGTGGAGACGATGGCGCGGCTGGCGCGGCACAAGAACATCGTCGGCGTGAAGGACGCCACCGCCAACCTCGCCCGGCCGCTGCACACCACGCGCGCCTGCGGCGGGGATTTCTGCCAGCTCTCCGGCGAGGACCACACCGCCGTCGCCTTCCTCGCCGCCGGCGGGGACGGCTGCATCAGCGTCACCGGCAACGTCGCCCCGCGGCTGTGCAGCGCCATGCACACCGCCTGGCAGGAAGGCCGCGTCGCCGAGGCGATGCGCATCCAGTCCCGGCTGGTGCCGCTGCACGACGCGATGTTCGCCGAAACCTCGCCCGGTCCCGTGAAATACGCCGCCTCCCTCCTGGGCCACACCAGCGAGCATTGCCGCCTGCCGCTGGCGCCCTGCGCCGAGGCGACGAAGGCGCGGGTGCGGGCCGCGATGGGCGAGGCGGGCCTGCTCAACTGAGTCCACGATGGCCGAGCGCCGCAAGTCGAGCCTGATCGCGCACGGGGTCGTGGCGCAGAATCGCAAGGCACGGTTCGACTACACCGTGAAGGAGACCGTCGAGGCCGGGCTGGTCCTGAAGGGGCCGGAGGTGAAGAGCCTGCGCCACGGCCGCGCGCAGATCGCCGAGGCGTGGGCTGGCGAGCGCGACGGCGAGATGTTCCTGTTCAACGCCTACATCCCCGAATACCAGGGCGGCGTGCTGGCGCGGTTCGAGCCGCGGGCGCCGCGCAAGCTGCTGCTCAGCCGCAAGCAGATCAACCGCCTGCTGGGCGCGGTCGCGCGGCAGGGGCAGACGCTGGTGCCGCTCGATATCCACTTCAACGAGCGCGGCCGGGCGAAGGTGCTGCTCGGCCTCGCCGAGGGCCGCAACAAGGCCGACAAGCGCCACGCCATCGCGGCGCGCGACTGGCAGCGCGACAAGGCGCGGCTGATGCGGGAGAAGGGATAAGGGCACATGGCGGAGGACGGAGAGGTCGGCGCCGGGCGCGAGAAGCTGGTGGCCCGCAAGCAGGAATGGGCGCGCGAGGGCCGCCTGCTCACCGGCACCACGGCCGACCCCGCGCGCGTTCGCCTCCCGCCCGGCCAGCGCCTGGTGCGCGACTGGCCGGTGCTCGATCTCGGCGTGCAGCCCGACGTGACGGCGCAGAAGTTCCGCCTCGACGTGGACGGCGCGGTCGCCCGGCCGCTCAGCCTCGACCTCGACGCATTCATGGCGCTGCCGCAGGCGGAGAGCGTGGCAGACATGCACTGCGTCACGCAGTGGTCGCGCTACGACAACCGCTGGCAGGGCGTGGCGGCGCGCACGCTGCTGGAACAGGCGATGCCGAAGCCCGAAGCGCAGCACGTGGTCTTTCATGCCCATGACGGCTACACGACCAACGTGCGGCTCGATCAGTTCGACCAGCCGGACGTGTTTCTCGTGCACCGCTGGAACGGCGCGCCGATCCCGCGCCAGCACGGCGGGCCGGTGCGGGTGATGATCCCACGCCTCTATCTGTGGAAGTCGGCGAAGTGGGTGCGGCGGATCGAGCTGGTCGTGCAGGATCGGCCCGGGTTCTGGGAAACCCGCGGCTATCACAACAACGCCGATCCGTGGCGCGAGGAACGCTACGGCTGATCGGCCCAGAGTGTCGCGGCCGGCATCGCCCGGCCGAACAGCGGGCCCTGCCCGCTCTCACAGCCGCAGTCGGCGAGAAGCGCGCGCTGCGCCTCCGTATCGACGCAATCCGCAATGACGCCGAGGCCGAGGGCCGCGGCGGCGGTGATGATGGCGCGCACGATCGCAACCCCCTCGGCATCGTCCGGCAGATCGCGCACCAGCCCTCGATGCAGCTTCACCGCCGTCAGCGGCAGCCGCTGCAGCAGCGCGAGTGCCGCGTGCGCCGCGCCGAAATCATCGAGCACGAGCCCCACCCCGATGTCGCGGATCGCCGACAGCAGCAGCAGCGTCTCCGCATCGGCGTCGAGTAGGGACGCCTCGGGCACCGCGATCTCAAGCCGCTCGGGCGGCAGTGCCGCGGCGCCCAGGGCGGCGGCGAGCTGGCCGAGCAGGACGCCGCCCGCGAGCTGCGGCAGGCTCACCTTGACCGACACCACGCACGCCCCGGGCCAGCCGGCCGCCTCCCGGCAGGCGGTGCGCAGCACCTGGGCGCCGAGCGGCACCGCAAGCCCGGCTGCCTCGGCCAGCGGCAGGAAGACGGAGGGTGGCACGACGCCGCGGCGCGGATGCGGCCAGCGCAGCGCCGCCTCGGCACCGTATGGCACCCCGCTCGCCAGCGCCACGCGCGGCACGTAGCGCAGCACGAAGCCGTCGGCGTGCACCGCCTCCGCCAGTTCGCGCATCAGCCGCCGGCGTTCGGCCTGCACGTCGCGGCGACGGGGTTCGAGGCGAAAGCGCGGCGGCGCGGCCGCGGCGGGCGGTGCCACGGGCCGCTGCACGAGGTCGGACGGCATGAGGCGAGTCCCGCAATGGTGGGCGCGTCCAGATTATCGAGCAGCTCCTGATTTTTCGGTTAATCGGCCCCGCGCCGTCTCATGGCACGCCGCCGCGCTCCTTTACCGGATTGTTCATTGCGGCACGCCAGAGTTCGTCCCGTTTCGCCACGTCCGTGAGACACCATGATCGACGTCGCGCCCGAGCGCTGCGCGCTCGCCAATCCCGTTTTCGCCCGCTTCGGGGATGCCCTGTTCCGCCGCGCCGAGGCCGACGGCATACCGGTGATGGTGATCGCGCTCGGCGAGGGGCATGCCGCGCTGCCGCTGCGCGCGTTGCAGCGCGAGTTCCACATCGACGACGACAGCCCCGACGGGCGCATGCTCGGCCTGATCGCGGAATCGCTCGACTACGTGACCTGCCTGCGTCCCGGCGACAGGCTGCCCGCCGAAGTGCTGACCGGCGAGGCGAGCTGGGAGCCGGAGGCGCGGCACCGCCGCCTCGCCGCCGCGCGGCTGCGCCTGCAACTCCTCGCCTGGCTCGACCCCGCCGCCGCGCGCGATCCCACCGCGCATGCGCGGCTGGAGACCGATCCGGGGCTGCGCGCCCGCGTGCAGACCGCCTTCGACCAGGCGGCGACGGCGCTCGGCCTGCCTGACGCAGAGGCGGTGGTGCAGGTGGTGGCGGGGCTGGCCGAGGAGATCGCGTATATCGAGGCGCTGCGCGAGGGGCTGCTCGCGCGGGTGCAGGCGATGTGCGCGCGGCTCGACACGCTCGGCGCCGGCTGGCGCGGCAACGCCGAGCGACAGACGACGCTGACCCAGGTCCGCCGCCTCGCCCACATCGCGCTCACCCAACTCGCCGCCCGCTTCGCCGAGGTCGATGCGCAGACCGCCGAGATCGTCGGCGCCTTGCGCAATGCCGAGAGCCACCGGGCCTTCATCCGCTCCAGCCGCGACTGGCTCCACCGTTCGCGCCGCGCGTGGGAGCCGCTGCTCGGCGACTGGGACGCGGCGGGTCCGGGGCTGGATGATTCCGCGTGGCTGCGTCTCGGCCGCAGCTATCAGTTCCTCGCACCGCGCTTCATGCCGGTGCAGGAGTGGGAAGTCGCGAGCAGCCTGCGGCAGAAGAAGCGCGCCGGCCTGTTCGGCCCGATCATGCAGTGGTGAGCGCGGCGGCCAGCACCTGGACCGAGTGCACCGCCCGCCGTCCCGACAGGTCGGCGATCTGTGCGCGGCAGGAGGTGCCGTCGGCCACGATCAGGTCGTCGGGCGCCGCCGCGCGCACCGCCGGCAGCAGCGACAGCTCCGCCATCGCCTGCGAGACCGCCTGCGTCTCGGTCTGATAGCCGAACGCGCCCGCCATGCCGCAGCAGGACGAGGTGATCGGCCGCACCGACAACCCAGGTACCTTTTGCAACAGCGCCAGCGTCGCCGGGAACGCGCCGAAGCTCTTCTGGTGGCAATGGCCGTGCACGTGCGCCGCCGCCGCGCGCGGGGTGAAGCAAATCCGCTTGTCGTCGGCGAGGAACTCCGCGAGCAGCATGACGCGGTCCGCCAGCGCGCGCGCCGCCGCGCCGGGCAGCAGCGACGGCAGCTCGTCCTTCAGCGTGAACAGGCATGACGGCTCCAGCCCCACCACCGGCGCATCACCCGCAAGGGCGGCGAGCGTGCGCCGCATCTCGCGCCGCGCGCGGTCGATCATGCCGGCCGCCAGGAATGTGCGGCCACAGCACAGCGGGCGGCCACGGGCGCGCGGCACGCTCGGGCGCACGCCGGCTGCGTGCAGCACGCGCACCGCGGCGCGCAGGTTCTCCGGCTCGAAGTAGCGGTTGAAGGTGTCGGCGAACAGCAGCACCGGCGCGCCGTCCCCCGCGCCGCCATCGGCCTCGCGATCGGCGAACACGTCGCCGCGGAACGGCGGCGGCGTGCGGGCGAGGCCGAGATGGCGCAGGAGCCCCATCTGCGCCGGCAGGTTGGCGAGGCCCGGCGCGATCGCCGCCACACGCGCGAGCCGCGGCAGCGCGGCGATCAGCCGCTCGCGCAGCGCCACGCCATGCGCCGCAGCGCGCGCCGCGGTGGCCTCGATCTTCATGCGTGCCATGTCGACGCCGGTCGGGCATTCGCGCCGGCACGCCTTGCAGCCGACGCAGAAGCGCAGCGCATCCTTCACGTCGGCGCCCGCGATCCCCTTGGCGTCGAGCTGGCCGCTCAGCGCGAGGCGCAGCGTGTTGGCGCGCCCGCGCACGCCATGCTGTTCATCGCGCGTGGCACGAAAGCTCGGGCACATGCTGCCGGTGTTGAACGCGCGGCAGGTGCCGTTGTTGTTGCACATCTCGGCGGCGCCGAGCAGGCCGTTCGGATGCGCCGACCAGTCCAGCCGCTCGACGCTGCCGGGCGCACGCGCATACCCGGGCGGGTAGCGCAGCAGCGTGCGATCATCCATGCGCGGCGGGTGCACGATCCGGTTGGGATTGAGCAGCCCCGCCGGATCGAAAGCGTCCTTCACCGTCTCGAATGCGCGCACCAGCCGTTCGCCGAACATCGCCGCGTGGAACTCGCTGCGCACGATGCCGTCGCCGTGCTCGCCGCTGTGGCTGCCCTTGTATTCGCGCACCAGCGCGAAGCACTCCTCCGCCACCGCGCGCATCGTGGCGAGGTCGTCCGGGTCCTTCGTGTTGAGCACCGGGCGGACATGCAGGCAGCCGACCGAGGCATGCGCGTACCAAGTGCCGCGCACGCCGTGGCGCGCGAACACTTCCTCCAGCCGCGCGGTGTAGTCGGCGAGGTCGGCGAGCGGCACGGCGCAGTCCTCGATGAAGGAGACCGGCTTGGCGTCGCCCTTCATCGACATCATGATGTTGAGGCCGGCTTCGCGCACCTGCGCGATGCGCGCCTGGAACGCGGCGTCGGTCGCGCGCACGACCGCGTTGGGATAGCCGAGGTCGCCCATCGCCTGCTCCAGTGCGTTGAGCCGCGCCGCCAGCGCCGCGTCCTCTTCGCCATGGAACTCGACGATGAGCAGGCTGTCGGGTTCGCCGATCAGCATTTCCTCGATCGTGGGGCGGTAGATGGGAATGCCGCGCCCGAGTTCGATCATCGTGCGATCGACCAGCTCCACCGCATCGGGATCGAGTGCCACCAGGTGCGCGGTCGCCTGCATCGCCGCGCGGAAGGTGGGGAACTGGCAGATGCCGACCACCTTGCGCGGGCGGATCGGGTGCAGAAACAGCTCGATCGCGGTCGAGAGCGCGAGCGTACCCTCCGAGCCGACCAGCAGCCGCGCGAGGTTGAGCGGGCGGCGCGCCGGCACCAGCGTGTCGATGTTGTAGCCGCCAACCCGGCGCAGCACGTGCGGAAACCGCACCGCGATCTCCGCCGCCTCCGCCTCGCCCAACGCCAGCAGCCGCGCGGTCAGCTCCGTGATGCGCGGCGCGGCCTCGTTCTGGCCGACGCTGAAGCGGTGCTGCGTGCCGTCGGCGAGCAGGGCTTCGATCGCGCGCACATTGTCCGCCATCAGCCCGTAGCGGATGGACTTGGCGCCGCAGGAGTTGTTGCCGGCCATGCCGCCGATGGTGCAGCGCGAATGCGTCGAGGGATCGACGGGAAAGAATAGCTGCGCCGAGGCGAGGGCCGCGTTCAGCGTGTTCAGCACGATGCCCGGCTCGACTCGCGCCGTGCGCGCCGCCGGATCGACATGCAGGACGCGGTTGAGGTGCTTGGAAAAGTCGATGACCAGCGCGCGGTTCACGGTCTGCCCGCACTGGCTGGTGCCGCCGCCGCGGGCGAGCACCGGCACGCCTTCGGCCCGCGCCACCGCCATCGCCGCGACCACGTCGTCGGTGCTGCGCGGCACGACGACGCCGATCGGCATCACCTGATAGATCGACGCATCGGTGGCATAGCGGCCGCGATCGGCGCGCGTGAACAGCACCTCCGCCGAGGTCTCGCGCCGCAGCCGCTCGGCGAGATGGTCCGCGAGGAGCATGGCGTGCCTAGCGGACCGGGGTCCGCCGCCCATATCGGGACGACGCAACCCGCCGGAGTGTCGGATGATCGAAGCCTGGACATGGCCCACGCCGAACGGCCACAAGGTGCATATCGCGCTCGAGGAACTCGCGCTTCCCTACACGGTGATCCCCGTGCACATCGGCGCCGGGGAGCAGTTCAAGCCCGAGTTCCTCGCCATCACGCCCAACCACCGCATCCCGGCGATCGTCGATCGCGACGGCCCGGGCGGCAAGCCGCTGGCGCTGTTCGAGTCCGGCGCGATCCTGATCTACCTCGCGGAGAAAGCGGGACGCCTGATCCCCGCGGCGCCGGCGGCGCGCTATGCGTGCCTGCAGTGGCTGATGTTCCAGATGGGCGGCGTGGGTCCGATGTTCGGGCAGTACGGGCATTTTCATCACTACGCGGCGGAGCGGCTGGCCTATCCGATGGAACGCTATGCCAATGAGGTCGCGCGGCTGCACCGCGTGTTGGAAAAACGATTGAGCGATGCGGAATACCTGGCGGGCGACCACTATTCGATTGCCGACATCGCGACCTTCCCGTGGTTGCGCTTTCCTGAACGTCGTGGCATCGACTTCGACGACTATCCGGCGGTGAAGCGGTGGTTTCAGAGCATCGCCGCGCGGCCGGCGGTTCAGCGGGGTGTGGCGGTCCTCGCGGATCGACAGCGGCAGGGTAGCATGACCGACGCGGAACGCGAGGTCCTGTTCGGCAAGACTCAGTTTCAGACACGCTAGGCCGGCGCGGGATCGCTCACGCGCGCAGCGCGGCGCGCCCGGCGAACCGGGCGGCGGACCCCAGTTCCTGCTCGATGCGGATGAGCTGATTGTACTTCGCGGTGCGCTCGCTCCGCGCCAGGCTGCCGGTCTTGATCTGCCCGCAATTGGTCGCGACCGTCAGGTCGGCGATGGTCGCATCCTCGGTCTCGCCCGAGCGATGGCTGACCACGCAGCGCCACCCCGCGCGATGCGCCCGCTGCATCGTCTCCAGCGTCTCGGTCAGCGTGCCGATCTGATTGAGCTTGATCAGGATCGCATTGGCGCTGTGCTCGGCGATGCCGCGCGCCAGCCGCTCGGGGTTGGTGACGAAGACGTCGTCGCCGACGAGCTGCAGCTTGCCGCCGAGCTGCGCGGTCATGTGCTTCCAGCCGTCCCAGTCATCCTCGGCAAGCCCGTCCTCGATCGAGAGGATCGGATAGCGGGCGGCGAGGTCGCCGAGATAGTCCACCATGCCGGCGGCATCGAGCGTCTTGCCCTCGCCGGCCAGCACGTAGCGCCCGTCCTTGTAGAACTCCGAGGCGGCCGGATCGAGCGCGAGGCTGATGTCCTCGCCCGGCCGGTAGCCGGATTTCTCGATCGCGCGCGCGATGAAGCCGAGCGCCTCGTCGGCCGATTTCAGGTTTGGCGCGAAGCCGCCCTCGTCGCCGACATTGGTGTTGTGGCCGGCGTCGTGCAACGCTTTCCTCAGGGTGTGAAACACCTCGGCACCCATGCGCACCGCATCGGCGATGCTCGGCGCGCCCACCGGCTGGATCATGAATTCCTGGATGTCGATGGGATTGTCGGCGTGCTTGCCGCCATTGACGATGTTCATCATCGGCACCGGCAGCGTGCGCGCGTAGGCGCCGCCGATATAGCGGTACAGCGGCATGCCGAGTTCCTCGGCCGCCGCCTTGGCGACTGCGAGCGAGACGCCCAGGATCGCGTTGGCGCCGAGGCGTCCCTTGTTCGGCGAGCCGTCGAGCTCGATCAGCGCCTCGTCGATACGCACCTGCTCGGTCGCATCCATGCCGGCGATGGCGTCGAGGATCGGTCCTTCGGCGTTGGCGACCGCCTGGCGCACGCCCTTGCCGCCGTAGCGCGAGGGGTCGCCGTCGCGCAGCTCCACCGCCTCATGCGCGCCGGTGGAGGCGCCGGAGGGGACCGCGGCGCGGCCGCTCGCCCCGCTCTCCAGCGTCACATCGACCTCGATCGTGGGATTGCCGCGGCTGTCCAGGATCTCGCGCGCGACGACGTCGGCAATGGCGCTCATGGCATCCCTCCTGCTCGGCTCCGGCGGGCTGCCTACACCCGGGCCGGGCGGCTGCCAACCGCGCCGCTTACGCGGCCGCGGCAGAGGAGGGTGGTTCCCAGAACGCTTCGGCGAGCGTGAGGGTGAAGGTCAGCTCGCGCGCCCCGCCGGTGGCAAGCCGCGCCTCGCCGTCGATCCAGCGCCCCTCACCCTCGGCCGCGCCCCAGCCATCCAGGAAGCCGGCCGCGGGGACCGGCGCACGGTCCAGCCGCACTTCCGCCAGCGCCACACCGACCGGCCGCAGGCGGCCCGCCGCCCCCCCTGTCCGGGCGCGCAGCCGCAGCGTCCGCGCCGCCGCCGGCAGCTCGGCGCGGCAGTGCGGCCCGCGCCACGCCGCCGCGAGCCGCCGGCCGGCCGCGTAGATCTCCACCGACGGCACGCCGCTGCGCCGCCAGCCGAGCGCCACGGCGCGCGCGGTCAGGCGGGCCACGAGGTCTTCGACCATGCGCCCGCCGGTCAGCAGCGGCGCGCAGCCCCGTGCCGCCCAGGCGCGGCGCGCGAAGTCGGCGGTCAGCGTCACCGCACCGGGCGCGTTGTCGAACGCGCCGCGATTGCCGGTGTCGAGATAGCTCTCGGCCGGCAGCCCCTCGGCGAACAGCACGTCGTGCGCTTCGAGTTCCACGTGGAAATAGGTGATCCGCGCGGCCGGCTCCTGCACGATGGTGGCGCCGTTGAGCAGGTGGCGCACGGGGATCAGCACCCCGTCCGCGAACACCGCGTGATCGGGCGACAACCTCAGGTCGCGCGCCGGTTGTCCGGGCACGAAAGCGTGCGCGCGGATGCGCACCGGGGCCACGTCGGCCGGGCGCGGGTGGCGCGCGGCATCGAGCGTGCGCCGGCCAAGCCACGTCATGCGCAGCCAGCGCCCGGTGCGCGCCGACAGGATGCGCGCGCCCGGACGCAAATCCTCGACCGCGAGGTCGCCGCTTGCGGTGCGGATGCGGGTGCCCGCCGCGAAACACGGGCCGCCGCCGGCGAACGTGCCGTCAGCGGCGAAGGTGATGCCGGTGCCGGCGGCGAGCGGCGCCACCGCGATCGCGGCGATCACCGGGTTGAGATCGGCAAAGTTGTTGGCCAGCACGTCGAACGCGACGGTCCCCGGCGGATAGAACGACACCAGCAGCGCGTTGGCACTGAACCCGGCCACCGAGTAGGTCAGCGTGCCGAGATAGTTTGCCCCCGCGTCGTACGAAGCGATCTGCACCGTGCCGGCGGCGTCGTTCACGCCGACGATCGCCAGCGTCGCGGTCGTGGCGTATTGCGCCGCGCCGCCCTGATCGAAGCTCGCGCCGGTGGCCGCTGCCGTCAGCGTCAGCAACTGGTCCGTGTCGCCGCTCGACGTCGCCGTGCCCGACTGCGCGGTGAGCGCGGCGAACTGGCTGATGGCAAAGCCGTAATTCAGCAGCCCGTCGAGGCTGCCGGCAGAGGCGGTCATGATCTCGTTTCATCCCGCTGCTGGCGTGCCGCAGGGGCGGCGTTCCAGAGCGGATCGAACCGTAGCAGTCAATATTATTGAGGCGATATCACTTTTCCGAGGCTCACGCCGTCGGCGGGTCGATCAGGCGAAGCCGAGGAAGCCTTCCATCGCGCTGATCGGCGGTGCCGCCCGCAGCTTGGCGATGTCGGGAACCGGCCGGGCCGGCAGCACCGCTTCCAGCGCCGCGGCCGCGGCGAGCACGAAGGCGTCGCCGCCGCGCGGCCCCACGATCTGCAGCCCGAACGGCATGCCTACCGAATCGACGCCCGCCGGCAGGCACACCGCCGGCGTGCCCGCCAGCGTCACGGCGTACGGCAGTGCCAGCCAGTGGAAATAGGTCTTCGTCGGCACCCCGTCGATTTGGGTG
The DNA here is from genome assembly GCA_017307335.1 of Alphaproteobacteria bacterium. Classification (GTDB taxonomy): domain Bacteria; phylum Pseudomonadota; class Alphaproteobacteria; order Acetobacterales; family Acetobacteraceae; genus JAFKFJ01. Next base: position 27,695 of record JAFKFJ010000187.1, read on the forward strand.
GGGTAAAGCTCCCGCCAGGGGCGGGGGGTGATGGTCATCGCCGGGCTAATAATTAAATCAAAATCCGTGAAGAATTCGACCCAGCGCCGGTACAGCGCCGTGTGCGCCACTTCGGCCCGCGCCACGTCCAGCGCCGAATACGCAAGCGCCTCCTCGACATTCGCGCGCACGTTCGGCCCGACCTGGTCGGGATGCAGGCGCGACTTCTCCTCATGGGCGGCCAGGAAGGCCACGCCACGCGCGACCCCGAAGGCCTCGTCGGCGCCGGTGCAGTCCGGCGTCGTATCCGCCGCGCGCCCGACGAGGCCGCGCAGCGGCGCCGTGCGGGCGGCGAAGGTCTCGCGGATCAGCCGCTCGGTGGGCGCGAAGCCGAAATCCGGCGTGAATGCGACGCGCAGGCGCGACAGGTCGACCGGCGGCAGCGGCGTGAAATCCTTGGCGCGGCGGACCTGCTTGCCGTGCACCGTGGTCGCGAGCGGGTCGCGCGCATCGTCGGCGACCATCGCCGACAGCATCAGCGCCAAGTCGGCGACCGAGCGCGCCATCGGGCCGCCGGTGGAAAGCGGCGACCAGCCGAGGCCGCGCCGCTCGCTCGGCACCAGCCCGGCCGTCGGGCGGAAGCCGACGATGCCGCAGAACGCCGCCGGGTTGCGCAGCGAGCCGCCCATGTCGGTGCCGGAGGCGAGCGGCACCATGCCGGTCGCCAGCGCCACCGCCGAGCCGCCGGAGGAGCCGGCGCAGGACAGGCGCGGGTCGAACGGGTTGCCGGTCGCGCCATAGACCGCGTTGCGCGTGTTGGCGCCGGCGCCGAACTCCGGCGTGTTGCTCTTGCCCAGGATGATCGCGCCCGCCGCGCGCAGGCTCGCGACGGTCCGCTCGTCGGCCGCCGGCACGTTGTCGGCGAACAGCGGGCTGCCGAACGTCGTGCGCAGCCCCGCGGTTTCCTCGAGGTCCTTGATCACCACCGGCAGCCCGTGCAGCGCGCCGAGCGCGTCGCCGCGCTTTACCGCCGCCTCCGCCGCACGCGCCGTCGCGCGCGCCCGGTCGAAGTCGCGGGCGACGACGGCATTCACCGCATGGTCCACCGCCTCGATGCGCGCGATGCAGCTCTCCACCAGTTCCACCGGCGAGAGCTGGCGCGCGCCGATCAGCCGGCGCGCTTCCGTGGCGCCAAGATCGCAGGGCTCGGTCATCGGTTCAGTACCCCAGGGCCATTCCGTCCTTGCGCGGATCGGAGCCGCCGATCAGGCAGCCCCGCGCACGGTCGATGCGAATCGCCTGGCCGCCGCCATGGGGCTTCGCGACCCGCTCGATGGTGTGGCCGAGCCGCGCGAGATGGTCGAGCACCGGCAGCGGCACGCCGCGTTCCGCCTGCACCTTGCCGCCGAGCGCCATCAGGCGCGGCGCGTCCAGCGCCTCCTGGATGTCGAGCCCGTAGTCGAGGTGGTTGGTCAGGAACAGCGTCTGCCCCATCGGCTGGAAATGCCCGCCCATGACGCCGAACGGCATCACCGCCTGCCCGTTCTCGGTCAGCATGCCGGGGATGATGGTGTGCATCGGCCGCTTGAACGGCGCGATCGTGTTCGGGTGCCCCCGCTCGAGCCGGAAGCTGAAGCCGCGATTCTGCAGCATCACGCCCGACTGCTCGGCGAGGATCGCGGAACCGAAGCTCTGGAACAGCGAGTTGATGAAGCTGCACGCGTTGCCGTCGCGATCGACGACGCAGAGATAGACCGTGTCGCGATGCGCCGGCAGCGCCGCCTCGCCCGCCCGCGGCAGGTCGCGCAGCGCCGCGTCGTCGCGGACCAGGCCGCGCAGCGCATCGAGATAGGCGGGATCGGTCAGCCGTGCGACCGGCACCTCGACCTGATCGGGGTCGCCCAGGAAGGTGTCGCGGTCGCGATAGACGAGGCGCGCCGCCTCCAGGTGCCGGTGCAGGCGCAGCGTGCTCATCGGCCCGTGCGGCGGCGTGTCCCAGCCGCGCAGGATACCAAGCAGCATCAGCACCAGCAGGCCGGAGCCGTTGGGCGGGCACTGCCAGACCTCGTAGCCGCGGAACCCGGTGCGGATCGGCTCGACGAAATGCGCGGCATCGAGCCCGGCGGCGAAGTCCTCCTCCGTATGCAGCCCGCCGCGCGCGCGCAGCGCCGCCACCATGTCGGCGGCGATCGGCCCCTCGTAGAACGCCTTCGCGCCGCGGGCGGCGATGGCGCGCAGGGTCTTGGCGAGGTTGGGCGGCACGAAGCGATCGCCCTCGGCCGGCGCGTCGCCGCCCGGCAGGAACGACGTGGCCCCGGTCGCGCGCAGCTTCGGCGCATGCTCGGCCCAGTCCGAGGCCACGCGCGAATGGACGATGAACCCGTCCTCGGCGTAGCGGATCGCCGGCTGCAGCAGTTCCTCGAGCCCCTTGGTGCCGTGGGCGGCGAGCAGCCGCTCCCACGCGCCGACGGCGCCCGGCACGGTGACGGCGTGGGGCGAGGTGTTCTCGATCGCGGTGATGCCCTGCGCCTCGTACCAGTCCAGCGTCGCCGCCGCCGGCGCGCGGCCGGAGCCGTTGAGCGCGACCACCCGCCCGGTTCCGGCCGGCGCGTAGAGACAGAAGCAGTCGCCGCCGATGCCGGTCGAATGCGGCTCGATCACGCACTGGACGGCGACGGCGGCGACCGCGGCGTCCATCGCATTGCCGCCGGCGCGCAGCACATCGAGTGCCGCCAGCGTCGCGGCCGGCATCGAGGTAGCGGCCATTCCATTGGCGGCATAAGCCGGGCTACGGCCCGGAAGATGAAGATCGCGCATGGCCGGCTCCTGTGCCACGCAGCCCGACCCTTGGCAACCTGAGCATCGGCAAGCTGGGCATTGGCAACGCCGGGGCGGCCGGATAGATGCTGGCGCATGGCCACGATCGAAGATTTTGAGCGGCTGGACATCCGCGTCGGCACAGTGCGCGACGCGCGCCCGTTCGCCGAGGCGCGCAAGCCCGCGATAAAACTCTGGATCGACTTCGGCGGCGAGATCGGCGTGAAGCAGTCCTCGGCGCAGCTCACCGTGCACTATGACGTGGGCCGGCTGATGGGGCGGCAGGTGCTCGCCGTCGTGAACCTGCCGCCGCGGCGCATCGCCGGCTTCATGAGCGAGGTGCTGACCCTCGGCGTGCCCGACGAGCACGGGAACGTGGTGCTGCTGCGGGCCGATCTTCCGGTGCCGAACGGGGGGCGGATGTTCTGATGGCGGCGCACTACTACACGGTCACCTGGGACCAGCTCCATCGCGACGCGCGGGCGCTCGCCTGGCGGCTGATGGCGCTGCGCCCGTTGCGCGGGATCGTCGCGGTCACCCGCGGCGGCCTCATCCCGGCCGCGATCATTGCGCGCGAGCTGGAGGTACGACTGGTCGAGAGCGTCTCGGTCGTCACCTATGACGAGGAGAACCGTGGCCAGCCCGTGGTGACGAAGCCGCCGACCGCGGCCGGCGATGGCGAGGGGTTCCTGATCATCGACGACCTCGTGGACACCGGCACCACCGCGCGCGTGGTGCGCGGCCTGCTGCCCCGCGCCCATTTCGCCTGCGTCTACGCCAAGCCCGCCGGCAAGGTGATGGTGGACAGCTTCGTGACCGAGGTCAGCCAGGATACCTGGATCATGTTTCCCTGGGACACGGAGCCGCAGTTCGCGGTGCCGCTGGCGCGCCGCGAGGGCGGGAGCTGAGCCAGGCCGCCTTCGCGGCGCCCTATCCGTGGCCGCCGCCCCGCCCGGCGGTCAAGCACCACCGGCCCTCCCGCAGCGGCGTCGACACGGCGGTCACGGCGGCCAGAAGTCCGCCGACCCGGCTGGCATACCGTGATGCCAATTCGCAACGAAAACCTCGGCTTCCCCGGCCCGTGCTGCCTTGCATGAGACGATCCCGCAGTCGATGCGTAGTGCTAACCAACGCTTTGCCGTTTCTTTGGCACCGGGCTTTCGTTAGGCTGGCGGCTTCGTTGCGATGCCTCGCGCTGACGGCGAGAGGCGGCGCCCAGCGGGATTGGAATGGAGACACGGATCCAAAGCGCGGCGACCGGCGCGATGCCCGCCGGTTCCGAACCCCCCGACCGGCCATCGCTCAACGCGCGCCATGTCGCCGCGCGATAACCATACCGTCCGCAAGGTCGGCGCGATCGAGGGGCTGCGCGGCCTGCTCGCGTGCTGGGTGGTGCTGGGCCACATGCTGCCGGCGGCCGGGCTCGGCGATGACTGGCGCGGTCCGTTCAAGGTCATCGCCTTCGGCGGCTACGCCGTGGACGTGTTCATCATCGTCAGCGGCTTCGTCATCTTCTACCTGCTGGACACGGCGCGGGAGACCTACGGTCGTTTCCTCTGGCGCCGGGCACTGCGCCTCTATCCGCTCTACCTGGTCTGCCTCCTGGCCTCGCTCGCCGTCATTCCCTTGCAGATCGAGGCCTACGCCAACGCACCCTGGCCGCACCCGCACAATCTCGCGGTGGTGGCCATCGACTACGAAACCTTGCGCGACCTGCCGCAGCATCTCGCGGCGCATCTGCTGATGGCGCACGGGTTGCTGTCGGGCTGGCTGCTGCCATACGGGAACTACGCGATTCTCGGCCAGGCGTGGAGCCTGTCGCTGGAATGGCAGTTCTACGTGGTGGCGCCGCTGTTCGCGGCGGCGTTCCTGCGCGGCACCATGCCCACACTGGTCGCCACCGCCGTCGCATGCGCGCTCTATTTTCTGGTGACGGGCAATGAAGGTTTCCTGCCGCGCCACATCCCGCTGTTCGCGTTCGGCATCGCCTCCTACTACCTTTGGCGCGAGCGATGGCAGCCGCGCTGGGCGCTGGCGCCGGTGGTCGGCGTGGCGCTCGCCTATCTGCTGACCGGCAACCCGCCGCTGGTGATCTGGAGCGCCGTGCTGCTGGCGATCCTGCAGCCGCGGGGCGTGGGCAGCGCGGTCGTACGGCGCGTGCTGGAAGCGCCGCCCGTGATGTGGCTGGGACGGATCTCCTACCCGATCTATCTCGTCCACAACATGGTGCTGACCGCGGCGCTGCTCGGGCTGGAGCGGGTGGGCGCGGCACGGTTCGGCCAGTGGCCGTTCGTCGCGATGCTGGCCGCGCTCACCTTCGGCGGCACCCTCGTCGTCGCCTCACTGCTGCACCGGGGCATCGAGATGCCCTGCATCGCCCTGGGCCGGCGCCGGGCGCGCGTGGCCGTGCGCGCCTGACGCGGCGGCGCGATCAGACGCCGATCGGCATGTGCTCCGGCGCGCGGGTGACGGCCCGCGGTGCAGTGAGTTCCTTCCAAGCCGAAAGCGCCCGGTTCACGGCCGGGAACGGCTTGCGGCCGATGAAGCGGCCGCGCCCCGGCCGCGGCTGGTCGTTCCTGCCGTGCGACCAGACCACCTCGCCGCGCGACATGGTGTAGCGCGGCAGGCCGCGCACCGCGAACCCCTCGAACACGTTGTAGTCGATGATCGACTTCTGGTTGGCGGCCGAGATCGTCTTCGAAAGCTTGGGGTCCCACACGACGATGTCGGCGTCCGCCCCGGGCATGATCGCGCCCTTCTGTGGATAGATGTTCAGGATCTGCGCAATGTTGGTCGACGTGACGGCGACGAACTCGTTCGGCGTCAGCCGCCCGGTCTCCACACCCTTGGTCCAGAGCACGGAGAGCCGGTCCTCCAGCCCGCCGGTGCCGTTCGGGATCTTGCGGAAATCGCCGAGGCCCATGCGCTTCTGCTCGGTCGTAAACGCGCAGTGGTCGGTCGCGACGACGTGCAGCGACCCCGCCGCGAGCCCCGCCCACAGGCTGTCCTGATGCGCCTTGCCGCGGAATGGCGGCGACATCACGCGCTGCGCGGCGTGATCCCATTTCTGGTTGAAATACTCGCCCTCATCGAGCGTGAGGTGCTGGATCAGCGGCTCGCCGTACACGCGCATGCCGAGCTGGCGGGCGCGGCGGATCGCCTCGTGCGCCTGCTCGCTGGAGGTGTGCACGATGTAGACCGGCACGCCGGCGGCATCGGCGATCATGATCGCGCGGTTGGTCGCTTCGCCCTCAACCGAGGGCGGGCGCGAGAAGGCGTGGCCCTCCGGCCCGGTCGCGCCCTCGGCCATGTACTTGTCCTGCAGCGCCGCGACCACGTCGCCGTTCTCGGCGTGCACCAGCGGCAGGGCACCGAGAGCGGCGCAGCGCGAGAAGGAGGCGAACATCTCGTCGTCGTTCACCATCAGCGCGCCCTTGTACGCCATGAAGTGCTTGAAGGTGTTGATGCCGCGGCTAACGACGGTGGCCATGTCCTCGAAAATCTGCTGCGACCAGCCGGTGACGCACATGTGGAAGGAATAGTCGGACGACGCCTGCCGCTGCGCCCGCCCCTCCCACGCCGCCAGCGCCGGCAGCATCCCTTCGGGGCCGGGAATGACGAAGTCCACGACGCTGGTGGTGCCGCCGGAGAGGGCCGCGAACGTGCCGCTCTCCCACGTCTCCGCCGCAGTCGTGCCCATGAACGGCATTTCGAGATGGGTGTGCGGGTCGATGCCGCCCGGGATCACATAGGCCCCGGCCGCATCCACCACGGTGTCGCCGGACAGGTTCGGGCCGACCGCGGCGATGCGCTCGCCCTCGACCAGGATGTCGGCCTCGTAGGACCGATCCGCGGCGACGATGGTGCCGCCCTTGATGACCGTGGACATCGCGCACTCCTTCCTGCTCGCCGCTCCGCTGGTTGCGCGCAACGTGGGGGCGCGTCAATCGGGTCCCGCGAAGCAAGGCGCCGGGCGGCCTCTGCCGCGTGACGGACGCGACCAGCGGCCGCGTGAAGGCGCCAAATTGGTGCTGGGGATAGGGCCTCGTTGATTTCCTACTTGACTAATATGATTCATGATGGTCTCATCGCGCCTGCCAATCACGATGTCGTCCATTTGGCATGGCTGCGAGCTTCCGTTCGATGAAACTGTAGTCCTGTTGATCTCGCAGCCATTAATTAAGAGTTATCTTTATTCTCTTTTCCAAACACAGCACAGATGATTTTCGGAGAGTGTCGACCGAAACGCCGCTTGTGGGATGGAGCGATGCCAATGAACACTGTTCCGTCATTGCGCCTGGCCCCGATGGATAACGAGCGGTCCGCCGGCCGCAGGGTCGCCGTCATCGGCGCCGGCTTCAGCGGCACCATGGTCGCGATCCATCTGCACGCGCTGCTGCCGCCTGCCTGCCAGGTCCTGCTCTGCGAGCGCGACCGCTTCGCTTGCGGTACCGCGTACGCGACGCCATTCGCGCATCACATGCTGAACGTCCGCGCCACGGGCATGAGCGCATTCCCCGCCGATTCTTCGCATTTCGTGAACTGGCTCGCTGCGCGCGCGACCGACCGTGCCGGCGAGGTGATGACGACCGAGGCCGGCGCATTCGCCTCGCGGCGCGTGTTCGGCGACTATCTCTCGGAACTCCTCGAAACCGCGCGCGCGACGGCGGGGAAGCGCCGGATCGCGCTGCGCCCTGGCGAAGTCGTCGACATCGAGCGTGCCGGCGTCGGATTCCGGTTGCACTTCGCCGATGGCGGCGTCGAGCGGGTTGGTGCGGTGGTGCTCGCCATGGGCAACCTTCCGCCGCCGCCGAGCGGCATGCCGGGCCGTCTGGCCGATGCCTGGAGCGCGGGCGCGACCACGGGGCTTCGTCCCGACCTCCCGGTCCTCATCGTCGGCACCGGCCTGACGATGATCGATCTGGCATTGCAGATGCGGGATGCCGGGTTCGCCGCGCCGATCATCGCGCTGTCGCGGCGCGGCCTGCTGCCGCGGCGCCACCGGCCGACGACCCCGTGGCCCACACCCGTCTTCACCGACCGCGAACGCCGCTCGCTCCTTGCGCTGCTCGACTGCGTGCGCCGGGAGGTGCGAGCGGCGGCGGCGCGCGGCGTGGACTGGCGCTGCGTCATCGACAGCCTGCGCCCGATGACCGCCGATCTCTGGTGCGGCCTGCCGCCGCGCGAGCGCGCGCGGTTCCTGCGCCATCTGCGTCCGTTCTGGGACGTGCACCGGCACCGGCTGCCCGGGCCGATCGCGGACCGGATCGACGGCATGCGCGCCCAGGGGCAGCTCGACATCCGGCGCGGGCGCCTCCTTGACATGCGCGCCGGCGAGTCCGGCGTTGAAGTGACCGCGCGCCTGCACGGCGCGTCCGAGCCGACGCGCTTCGTCGTGCAGCGCGTGATTGATGCGATGGGGCTCACCGGGCTGCACGGTTCCGTCGATCCACTCGCGGTCGCCCTCATGCGCCGTGGCCTCGCGCGGGCCGATGGCCTCGGCCTGGGCCTCGATGTCACGTCCACGCTGGCGGTGATCGACGCGTCCGGCCATGCGGCGACGCAGATGTGGGCGCTCGGGCCGGTGGTTCGCGGCGCCCTCTGGGAATGCACCGCGGTGCCGGAGATCCGCGTGCATGCGGTGCGCGTGGCACACGCCGTCGCGGAAGCATTCGCCGAGCGGCGCGCGCCGCCCGTTGGCCGTCCGCGCCCGCAGCCCCGTTCCGCCGCGCCGTGCGCCGCATGGCGCGCGCGGACTATCTAGCGAGCGGCTCCGGCGTATCCGCCGCCGCCTGCTGCTGCAGCCACGATCGCAGCTTCTGCAGCGCCGGATCGCCGGCGCGGGTTTCGTGGAACAGCACGTGGTAGGCGCCGGCGCTCGCCACGTCCGGCTCGAACACCCGCACGATCCGGCTCGCGCCGTCATAGTGCCGCAACAGCACGGTCGGCACGATCGCGATGCCGCGCCCGGCCCGCGCCGCCTCCATCGCCATGAAGAAATGGCCGAAATGCAGCGCATCCCGCTCCGGATCGAACCCGGCGCGGTGTGCGCGCAGCCAGTCGTGCCACGCGTAGCGGCGCGTGGTCACGTGGATCAGCCGGAAGCGGCCGAGCGCTTCGACGTTTGCGGGACGACCGGCCGCCAACAGCGCGGGCGAGGCGATGGGCACAAGAATGTCGGGAAACAGGAACTCCGAGCGCGCCCCGCGCCAGTCGGTGAGCATCTGGAGTTCGATGCGCGGCTGATCGGCGCCGAACCGCTCCCCCGGCAGCGCGCCCACCCGGATTGCCGCGTCCACCGCGCGGGCCTGCAGGTCGACCGGCTCGATCGAGCTGATGATCCTGAGCTCCACGTCGGGCACCTGCTGCGCGAAGCTGGCGAGGCGCGGCATGAGCCAGAACGCGGCGATGGTCGGCAGCACGCTGATCGTCAGGACGCGGCGCTGGCGCCGTCCCTTCAGGCGCAGCGTCGCCCGCTCGATCTCATCCAGCGCCGCCGCCGCGACCGCCTGATAGGCGCGCCCGGCCTCCGTCAGTTCCAGCCGGCGGATGAAGCGGCGGAACAGCGGCATCGACAGAAAATCCTCCAGCACCCGGATCTGCCGGCTGACCGCGCTCTGGGTCACGCCGAGTTCCTCGGCGGCGCGGGTGAAGGAGCCGTGGCGCGCCGCGGCCTCGAACGCGCGCAGTGCGGTCAGCGGGGGCAGGTCACGGCGCATGGCCTCTCGTTCCGGGCGGAGCGCATGAATGAGAATATCTCATGCATGCTGCAAAGTCATCGTTTGCGGGCGGCGCCCGCCCGACCCTAGCCTTTCCGCCGGATGAACCGGGCACGCGCCCGGGCAGGAGGTGTGCGGCGTGGCGGCTTCCCTGGAAGCGGACCGGATCGCCAAGGCTTTCGGGGCGACCCTGGCGCTGCGCGGCGCGTCGCTGCACCTCCAGCCGGGCCGTGTGCATGCCCTGCTGGGCGAGAACGGCGCCGGCAAGAGCACGCTGGTCAAGATCATCGTGGGCGCGCTGGCGCCCGATGCCGGCGCGCTGCGGATGGCCGGCCGGCCGGTCGTCTTCCGCTCGGTGCGCGAGGCGATGGCGGCGGGGATCGTGCCGATCCATCAGCATCTGAGCCTGTTCCCGCATCTCTCCGTGCTGGAGAACCTCTCCGCCTTCGCGCTGGGCTGCACGCGCCGCGCCGCGGCCAGCAGCGCCCTGCTGCCGCGCGCGGAGGCTGCCGCCCGGCTGGAGACGGTGGGGCTGCACCTCGACCTGGACCAGCCGGTTGCGGCGCTGTCACTGGGCCAGCGCCAGTTGCTGGAGATCGCCCGCAGCGTCGGGCGGGAATGCCGCGTCCTGGTGCTCGACGAGCCGACGGCCGCGCTGAACCACAGCGAGGCGGCGCGGCTGTTCGAGGTGGTCCGGCGCCTGTGCGCCGCCGGCACCGCGGTGCTGTTCATCAGCCACCGGCTGGACGAGATCGACGCGGTGGCGGACGACGTGACGGTGCTGCGCGACGGGCGCGCGGTGATCGCCGGCACGCCGCGGTCGCACCTGTCGCGGGAGGCGCTGGTGCGCGCCATGCTGGGCACCGCGGTGGCCGCGGCCACCCGGCACCTGCCGGAGCCCGGCGCGCCGGTGCTGGTCGCCGCCGGCCTGCGCCCGGGTCCGGGCGACGCGCCGGCGGACTGCGTGGTGCGTGCGGGCGAGGTGGTCGGCCTCGCCGGCCTGGTCGGGTCCGGCGCATTGGAACTCGCCGCGGCACTGGCCGGCGCGCGGCCGGCGGCGGGGCAACTCCATGTCGCCGGGCGACGCCTGCCCCCCGGCGACCGGCAGCAGGCGGTGGCGCTGGGCGTCGGCTACGTGCCGGGCGACCGGCACGCCGAGGGGCTGTTTCCCGTGCTGTCGGCGCTGCAGAACGCCTCCGCCTGCAGCACGCGCGGTCTCGCGCCCGCCGGTGTGCTCTCGCCGGCGCGGGAGGCGGCGCGGATGCTGCCCTGGCTGCGGCGGATGAAGCTCCATCCGTTCCTGCCCGCCATGAAGGCCCGCACGTTCAGCGGCGGCAACCAGCAGAAGCTGCTGATGGCGCGCAACCTGGCGATCGACGGGCTGCGCGTGCTGGTGGTGCTGGAGCCGACCCGCGGCGTCGACATCGCCGCGCGCGAGACCATCCATGACGCAATCGCCGACATCGCGCGGCAGGGCGTGGCCGTGGTGCTGGCGACCAGCGATCTGGACGAGGCAATGGCGCTGGCGCACCGCGTGCTGGTGGTCCGCCACGGCCGCATCGCGGCCGAGATCTTGCGCGGCGCGGCACGGACGAACCTGCTCGACGCGCTGGCCGGGCAGGCGGCGGCGTGACCGCCCTCGCCCTGCCGCTGCCGGTGCGGAGCGCGTGGCGCCGCTGGCGGCCGGGGGCGGCGGCGTGGACGACGCTCGGCGTGTTCCTGCTGTTCGCCGTGCTGGTGCCGCGGTTCGCGAGCAGCGGCAACCTCGTCAACGTGCTGCGGGTCGCCGCCATCCTGTGCGTCGCCGCCTGCGGGCAGGCGATCGTGCTGGTGCTCGGCGGCATCGAGTTCTCTTTCGGCTCGTCGGCGGCGCTGGCGAGCGTGGTCGGGGTGCTGGCGGTGCCCTGGCTCGGCCCGGCCGGGGGGCTGGCCGCCGGGGGCGCCGTGGTGATCGCGATCGGGGCGCTGAACGGCGCGTTGATCGCCGGGTTCGGGCTGCCGCCCTTCGTCGTCACGCTCGGCATGCTGATGGCCGCCGCCGGCGCCGCGGCAAGCCTGGTGGGCGGGCAGCCGATCGACGCGCCACCGAGCGCCGCCTTCGCCTGGCCCGCCGCCGGGTCCGTCGCCACGATCCCGGTGCCGATCCTGCTGGGCGCGGCGGCAGTGACAGTGCTGCACGCGCTGCTGTCGCGGTCGCGCCTCGGGCGGCTGTGGTATCTCGCCGGCGCCAACCCGGTCGCCGCGCGCCTCTCCGGGATCGCCGTCGGCCGGGTGACGTTTCTTGGCTACCTCGTTGCCGGCGCGTTCTGCGCCGTGACGGCAGTGGTGCTGACCAGCCGGGTCGGCTCCGGCCAGCCGAACCTCGCGCCCAACCTGCCGTTCGAGAGCATCGCCGCCTGCGCGATCGGCGGCATTCCGCTCGCCGGCGGCGAGGGCCGGGCGCATCAGGTGGTGTGCGGCGTGCTCGTCATCGCCATGATGAACAATGCCGTGGTGCTGCTGAACTTTCCCATCGCGGCGCAGCAGCTCGTGATGGCGGTGGTGATCATCGGCGCCGTGCTGCTGCAGAACGCGGGTTCGCTGCCCGTGATGCTGCGCCGCGCGCTGACCCGCCGGCCGAACGCATGAGGACGGCGCTGCGTCTTCTCGGGGGACAGCGTTTCCTGGTGGCGCCGCTCTGCCTGCTCGGCGCCGTCATCGTGTTCGCGGCGAGCGCACCCGAGTTTCTGACGCTCGGCAATGTGAGCAATGTCGGTGCCCAGATGTGGGTGCTGGCGCTGCTCGCCGTCGGGCAGATGTTCGCGATCGTCACTCGCGGCTTCGACATCTCGGTGGGCGCGGTCGCGGCGCTGTCGAGCACGATCGCCGCGCATGCGGTGAATGCGCTCGGCCCGGCGGGATTGCTGGCGGGCCCGCTCACCGGCCTGCTGTGCGGGACGCTCACCGGGTTCCTGATCGGCTTCCTGCGGCTGCAACCGATCGTCGCCACGCTCGGCATGATGATCGGCGTGCGGGGCCTGGCACTGCTCGTCACCGGCGACGGACAGGTGGTGCCGCTGCACGATGCCGATCTCGCGTCCTGGCTCGCCTTCGACCCCGCGTTCGGGCTGCCGCCGGCGGACTGGGGCGCCATCGGCTGCATCCTGCTCGCGGGCGCGCTGCTGGGCCGCGCGGTGCTCGGGCGGCGGCTCGTCATGCTCGGCTCCAACCCGGATGCCGCGCATCTCGTCGGCATCGACACGGCGCGGACGCAGTTGCGCGCGTACCAGCTCTGCGGCGGATTTGCTGGCCTCGCGGGCGTGCTGGTGCTGCTGCGCGCAGGCACCGGCCTGCCGACCGACGGCGCGGGGATGGAGCTGCAATCCATCGCCGCGGCGCTGATCGGCGGCACGGCGCTGTCCGGCGGGGTCGCACGGGTGTTTCCGGTCGTGCTTGGCGCGGCGTTCATCCAGGCGGTGCTGACCGGCCTCGACCTACAAGGCGTGTCGCCCTTCATCGCACAGATTGTGGTCGGGCTGGTCATCGTCGCCGCCGGCTTCCTGGAATTCGCGCTGCGGCGCTTCCAGGGTTTCGCATTCCACAGAAGGAGCTGGACATGAAACGCATCCTGGCCGCGGCTGCCTGCGCGGCCGCACTCCTCGGCGGCATCGTGGCGCCGACCGAAGCGGCGACGAAAAAGACGATCGGCCTCGCGGTGCCCAGCCTGACCTCGTCGTTCTGGATCTCGGCCGTCTATGGTGCCGAGCACGAGGCGGCGAAGGACGGCGTCTCGCTGATCAAGCTCAATGCCGGCGGGGATGCCAATGCCAGCCAACAGATTTCCCAGATCCAGGACCTGATCCAGCGCAAGGTGGACGCGATCATCGTCGGCGCCACCAACGGCGAGGCGGTGGCCGCGGTCGTCAACCGCGCGGCGCAGCGCGGCATTCCGGTCGTCGGGCTGAGCTCGCCGCCGCAGACCACGCATCTCGTCTCCGTCGTCAGCGCCGATCACTACGACATGGGCAGGCTGCAGGCCCAGTGTCTCGCGAAGGCGATGGGCGACAAGGGCAACGTCGCCATGCTCGCCGGGCCGAGCGGCCAGTCCTGGGCGGACATGCGTGCCAAGGGGTTCAAGGAGACGCTCGCGAAGGACGCGCCCACGATGAAGATCGTGGCCGAATCCCACCTCGCCGACAACCGCAACGCGGCGCTGACCGTGGCGGAGGACTGGGTGCAGCGGTTCCCGGCGCTGAACGGCGTCTATACCGCGACCGACGACATGGCCGCCGGCGCCATCTCCGCCTTCAAGAACGCCGGCCGGCAGAACGACGTCAAGGTTTCCACCTCGAACCTCAGCCCCACCGCCCAGGATTTGCTCAAGCAGGGCGCGCTGGTGTGCACCTCGATCCAGCAGGTCGTGGCGCAGGGGCGTGCCGCGCTGGATCAGGCGGTCGCGGCCGCGAACCACCAGGCGGTGACGAAGGAAGTCGTGCTGCCGGCGCTGCTGGTCACACCGGAGAATCTCGCCACGGTGGACCTGAGCGCCGTGACCGCGCCGGCGAGCTATCGCCCGTAACCGCGCCCCGTCCCGCGTTGCACGGAGAGACCGACATGCTGCCCACGCACGACCGCTTCCGCTATTCGCCGATCGTCGATCGCCCCGACTTCACCTGGCCGGGCGGGCGGCGGCTGGGCGTCTACGTCGCGCTGTGCGTGGAGCATTTCGCCTATGGCTCCGGCCTGGGGCTCGCCTATTCTCCCGGCCTCAGCCATCCCAACAGCTACAACTGGGGCTGGCGGGAATACGGCAACCGCGTGGGCGGCTGGCGGCTGGCGAAGCTGTTCGACGAATTCCGCCTGCCGCTGACGGTGCTGCTCAACACCGCCTGCTACCATCACTGCCCGCAGCTCGTCGCCGCGTACCGTGCGCGCGGCGATGAGATCGTGGCGCATGGCCGCACCAACTCCGAACATCCGAACGGCATGGAACCTGAGACCGAGCGCCGGATGATCGCCGAGGTGACGCAGACGATCCGCCGGCACGAGGGCGGCCCGCCACTCGGCTGGATGAGCCCCGGCGCGCATCCGAGCGCCGCGACCGAGGACCTGCTGGCGGAGGCCGGCTATCGGTACACGCTCGACTGGCCGATGGATGACCAGCCGGTGTGGATGCAGACGCGGCACGGGCCGCTGCTCAGCGTTCCCTATCCGCACGAGGTCAACGACGTGCCGATGATCGTACTGCACGACGGCACGGCGCGTGCGTTCGCCGACATGGCCATCGACAATTTCGAGGAGATGCTGCTGCAGTCGAAGGACCAGCCGCTGCTGTACGGCATCACCATCCACACCTTCATCGTCGGCCAGCCGTTCCGGCTGCGGCAGCTTCGCCGCGTGCTGGAACACATCAACCGGGTGCGCGATCAGGTCTGGTTCACGACCGCGGGGCGGGCCGCGCAGCACTACGCGGCGCAGTTTCCGCCACCGGCGCACGCGAGCCAGGCGCCCCGATGAGCAAGCATTCGCGCGCCGCCGCGCCCCCGGTGCGGATCGCGATCGCCGGGCTCGGGGCGATCGGCACGAAGGTCATGGAGGCGCTGGACGCGGGCATTCCCGGCTGCGCGCTGGCCGCGGTCGCAGCGCGCGATCTCGCTCGGGCGCGGACGCGCGTTGCGCAATTGCGCCAGCCGGTGCCGGTGGTGGCGCTGCACGCCCTGGAACCGCTCGCCGACATGGTGGTCGAGTGCGCGCCCGCGCATCTGCTGCCGGAGCTTGCAACGCCGTTTCTGCGCGCCGGCAAGACCGTGGTCGTGCTGAGCGCGAGCGCGCTGCTGTCGCACCCGGCGCTGATCGACCTGGCGCGACAGAATGGCGGGCAGGTCGTGGTGCCCACCGGCGCGCTGCTCGGCCTCGATGCGATCACCGCCGCGGCCGAGGGCGCCATCCATTCCGTGGCGATGGTCACGCGCAAGCCGGTGCGCGGACTGGTCGGTGCGCCCTATCTCGTCGCGAACGACATTCGCATCGAGGATATCGACGCGCCGGTCTGCGTCTTCCGTGGCACGCCGCGCGACGCGGCGGTGGGGTTCCCGGCCAATCTCAACGTGGCGGTGGCGCTGTCGCTTGCCGGCATCGGACCCGACCGGACCACGCTGGAGATCTGGGCCGACCCGTCGCTCACCCGCAACACGCACAGCGTCGTCGTCGAATCCGACGCGGCGCGGCTGACCATGACGATCGAGAACATCCCGAGCGACAATCCGAAAACCGGGCGCATCACGGCGCTTTCCGTCATCGCCTGGCTGCGCAAGCTGCGCGCGCCGCTGCGCGTCGGCACCTGAGCCCGGCGCAGGCGCGCGACGCGGTCAGAGCTGCAGATGCGCCGCGATATCGGCCGCCGCGTCGGGGTCGGCGGCCTCGCCTTCCGCCACCTTCTCGCCGCCCTTCAGCACCGCGTAGCGATGCGCGATGCGCAGCGCGAAGCCGACATGCTGCTCCACCAGCAGGATCGCGCGCCCGTTCTGCTCCGCCTCCGCGCGCAGCACGGCCGCGATGCGGTCGATGTTGGAGGGTTGCAGCCCCTCCGTCACTTCGTCGATCAACAGCAGCCGCGGCGCGCCCATCAGCGCGCGCGCCAGCAGCAGCATCTTCTGCTCGCCGCCGGAGAGCGTGCCGGCCTTCTGCGCGAGCCGCGCCGGGAGGAACG
>JAFKFJ010000123.1 GCA_017307335.1 Alphaproteobacteria bacterium
GTTCGCGCGGCCGCCCGGCACCCCGCTGGCCGCGCGGGTGCTGCGGGTGGCGGTGGTGATCGCCGTGCTCGCCGGGGTTGCCGCCGCGGCGGCGCTGGCGCTCTGGCTGGCGCTCGCGCTGATCCCGATCGCGGCCGTGGCTGCTGCCATCGCCTATGTCGCGTACCGATGGCAGGTGTGGCGCAACGGCCGCACCTCATTCCGCGGCGAGCGCAACCCCTTCGGCCGATAGACCGCACGCCTCGGCGAGCAGCGCGTAGGATCGCTGCCGCACCGCGGGGTCGTGGGCGCTGGTCAGCACGACGACCTCGTCGCTGCCGAGCGTCTCGGCGAGCGATCGCAGGCGGGACGCGACGGCAGGGCCGGTGCCGAAGAACGAGCGGGCCCGCACCCGCCCGGCGCGCGCGCGCTCGGCCTCGGTCCAGGGATGGGCTTCCGCCTCCTCCGGCGAAGGGGTTGCAACGAACAGGCCGCGGTCGCGGAACGCGCGCCAGAGCGCCCGGGAGAGGAACTGCCGCTCCGCCTCGGCTTCGCTCGGCGCCGTCAGCGCCCAGACGCAGATGGCCGCATACGGGGCCGGGTGGCGGGCACTCGGACGGTAGGTCTGCCGGTAGAGCGCGAGCGCGTCGGCCGCGCCCTGCCCGTCGGTGATGAAATGGGCGAAGCAGTACGGCAGCCCGAAATGGGCGGCGACCTGGGCGCCGTAGTCGCTGCTGCCGAGGATCCACGCTTCGGGAACGGTCGGGCCCGCCGGCTGCGCCCGGATGTCGCGGAACGGGTGCCGCTCCATCAGCGGCTCGCCTCCCGCCCAGGCCAGCAGGTCGCGCACCTGGGCGGGGAACTGCTCGGCGGCGAGCGCCGCATTCGGGTTCAGGGCATGTGCCGTGAGCCCGTCGGAGCCGGGCGCGCGACCGAGGCCCATGTCGATCCGGCCGGGCGCGATGGCTTCCAGCACCCGGAACTGTTCCGCGACCTTCAGCGCCGAATAGTGCGGCAGCATGATCCCGGCGCTGCCAACCCGGATCCGCCGCGTGGTGGCGGCGATCGCGGCCATCAGCACTTCCGGGGCAGCGCCCGCAACGGCGTCGGAGTTGTGGTGCTCCGCGAGCCAGTAGCGATGGTAGCCAAGCGCCTCGCAGGCGCGCGCGAGGGTCAGGCTCTCGCGAATCGAGGCGTCCGGCGAGCGGCCCGTGACCACCGTCGACTGGTCCAGCACCGAAAGCCGCATCCGCCTTCTCCGCCCCGTCTGCCTTATGGCAGCGGCGATGTGGAGGGTCGGAGAGGAAACTGCAAGGCGGGCGACAGGTACGCCCGCCTATGAACCGGCCGGGGCCGCCTGTTCCCGTCCTCCGCGCCGCGTCGCGCGCCAACTGAGGACATGCCCGGCGGGCACCAGGCCATTGAGCAGCGCCAGCGCCGCCTCGGCAATCTCGGGCGTATCGAAGAACTCCACGACAATCGGAAGGTCGACGTTGAACCGCAGCATGTCCGCGGCATAGATCTCGCCGCTGTCGTCGAGGCCGGCGATGCCGCGGAAGACGACCACGCCCTGAACGCGGTGCTGTTCGTGCAGCGCCCGCAGAATCTCCTCCATCAGGGTCTTGCGACGCCCGTGGTCAGCCTCCCGGATGTAGATCCGCACCACCATGACCTCGGCGTCCATCGAGGCTGCCCCTCTCACAGATTGCGCGCGATGTAGGCGCCGCCGAAGGCTGCCAGAAAGCCGCCGACGACCGAAAGCAGCACGTAGAGAATCGCCCGCACCGCCGCGCCCTGCTCGACCAGCAGCAGCGTCTCCATCGCGAAGGTGGAGAACGTGGTGTAGCCCCCGAGCACGCCGGTGAGAATGCCGGTGCGGACCGCGGGCGACACGCTCAGGCGCTCAAGCGTTTCGATGAAGAGGAAGCCCATCAGGAAGGCGCCAAGCAGATTGATGCTCAGCGTGGCATAGGGAAAGTCACGACCGAGGATCGTCTGCACGAGATTGGTCATGGCATAGCGCGCCCAGCATCCGACGATGCCGCCGACCGCGATCGCGAGATAAATGCGCATGATGCTGCGCCGTCAGCCGATGGGCGCGGGCACGAGGCGGCCAACACTGGCCAAGGTCAGTGCGCCCAAGCGCAAAGCACCCTCCGAATCGACGGCGGATCAAGGATAGGAGTCATCAGCCCAACGGGCGGTTAAATGGCGGACCCCATCACCGTGCCGCGAGGGTATGAATTCCGTGCCTAGGCTTGTCAACCCGGTCCGGGAGCAGGAGGAACTTGCGACCACTCGCCGCCGGCCCGCCGTGCAGACGCAAGCGGCATGTCGGCGCGCGGGAGCGATCCCCCGAGGGTATCGCGCGAGCGCGCACTCTTGCGCCGGTCCCGCCGCATGCCTATCCTTCGTGCGTCAAGGGGATGGGGTCCCCCTGGAAATGCCCGTCCGGGCTGATGACTCCTACTGTTGTTGTTCAATGCTGCAGTAGGGGTGTGTCCGTTGCTCAATCATTGGTCGGTGTACGGGCGATCCCGAGTGATCCGCCCCTGCGGCAGCGCCATGCGCGGTTCGACGGCCTGCGGTTTGTGTGCGCCCCTTCCTTCCAGGTCGATTGACAGCGCGGCGCCGTGAACGGCGGTTCGTGGTGCGAGCGGGCGAGCAGGGGACGTTTGCGACATGCCCTTTCAGAGCATTCTCTTTGACCAACCGGAGCACACCTTGCGCGAGGGCAGGGAAGCAGCGCCGGACTTCTTCGCCGATCTGAACCTCGATCAGCTCGTGGAGTGGATTGTCGCGGGCAAGGACGAGTATGCGCTGAGGCCGTTCTTCTTTGCTCCGCTGCGCGATGTTCGGGACATCCAATATCGGCACGAGGTGATGCGCGATCTGGAATGCAAGGAGGTTTCCGACCTCATCTATGCATTCGGTCAGGACATGCGGCTGATGCGGCAGGAGCTGGCCCAAGGTGCCAAGCTGTACTACAAGCACCAGAGGCAGTGGTGGTTTGTCGACGCCGTCGAAGCATACGGAAGGGCCACCGCCTCGCTGCTGGATGGGCTGCGGTCGGTCCCGCTGCATTCGCGCGGCCTGATCGCGCTGCGTTCCCATTTGGCGGAATACGTCGCGGCGCCAACCTTCACCGCGCTGGTCGAAGAGGCCCGGCGGATCAAGGACGCGCTCGCGGACATCGAATACTGTTTCGTGGTTCGCGGCAGTTCGGTGACCGTGCGGAACTCCGAGTCCGAGAGCAACTACAGCGTCGAGGTCGAGCGTACGTTCGAGAAGTTCGCGCAAGGTGCCGCCAAGGACTATCGCGTGAAATTCCACGATACGGTCGAGATGGATCACGTCGAAGCCAACATTCTGGAGTTCGTGGCGGCGCTGCATCCGGAGCCGTTCGCCGCACTCGGGCAGTTCTGCGCGGCAAACCAGAAGTACCAGGATCCGGTCGTCGTCCGCTTCGACCGCGAGGTCCAGTTCTACCTGTCGTATCTGGAGTTCATCGGCAACCTCAGGCACGCGGGCCTGCCGTTCTGCTATCCGCGGGTGACCTGCGACTCGAAGGAGGTTTTCAGCGATGGCGGGTTCGATCTCGCGCTCGCCCACAAGCTCAACGCGGAGCATGTCCCGGTGGTGAGCAACGACTACTGCCTGCAGGCGCAGGAGCGGGTGTTCGTGGTCTCCGGGCCGAATCAGGGGGGGAAGACGACCTTCGCGCGTGCCTTCGGTCAGCACCACTACTTCGCCAGCCTCGGCCTTCCGGTGCCGGGCCGTGCGGCGCAGCTCTTTCTGTTCGACCAGCTATTCACGCATTTCGAGCGGGAGGAGCGGGTCACGGATTTGCGCAGCAAGCTGGAGAGCGACCTGATCCGGCTGCACGACGATCTGAATCGCGCGACGCCCGACAGCGTGTTCGTTCTCAACGAGAGCTTCGGATCGACGACGCTGAAGGACGCGATCTTCCTTGGCACAGAGATCATGCGGCGAATCCTCGAACTCGACGCGCTCGCGGTCTACGTGTCGTTCGTCACCGAGCTGGCGACGCTCAGCGATAAGACGGTGAGCATGGTCAGCACCATCGTGCCCGATGACCCGGCGATGCGGACGTTCAAGATCGTGCGCCGGCCGCTGGACGGCCGCGCCTATGCCAGCTCGATCGCAGACAAGTATCGGCTTTCCTATGGGGCCCTGAAGGAACGCCTGGCGTCATGAAGGTCTTCCTCATGCATCGCGATCGGGACTTCGACCTGCGCGAGGACGCGCCGCCGAACGCAGCGGCGCTGACCCAGGATCTCGGGCTCGAGACGGTGTTCGCCACCATGGCGGACGGCGACAAGTTTCTCCACGAGGTTGCCCGGAAGGCGGTCCTGCGCAGCACCGACGACGTGCCGACGCTGCTGTATCGGCAGCACATCCTGCGCGACTGTCTCGCCAACGCCGCCGTCGTCAAGGACGTCTATGCGATCTGCGTGGAGTGCATTCAGAACGAGCGCAAGCGGTTCTGGGGCGGCCTGTCCAACTATCCCGGGATGATCCTGCACCGGTCGGTCGAGGTGCTGCAGCTCTATGTCGCGAATCTCAAGCGGCTGAAGCGCATTGCGGAGGCAGCCACGGCCGGGTTTGCGTCGGAAGGGTTTCGGCGGTTCTTCGGGATGATCACGGAGGAGCTGAGCGAGGAATATTTCGCGGAGGTCGAGGAGCACCTGAAGCGGTTGCGCTTTCGCGGCGGCGTTCTGATCAGCGCCCGGCTCGGCAAGGGCAACAAGGGTGTGGAGGACACGCTGCGCCGGCCGAACGGGAAGGATGCCGGCTGGCTCGCGCCGCTCCTCGACAGCCCGATCTTCTCCAGGAAGCCGTCATTCACGTTCCACATCGCGGAGCGCGACGAGGCGGGTGCGCGGGCGCTGTCCGATCTGCGCGACCGCGGCATCAACCTCGTCGCCAACGCGCTGGCGCGCTCGAACGATCATATTCTGAGCTTCCTCGCGGCGCTGCGCACGGAGCTGGCGTTCTATCTGGGCTGCCTCAACCTGCACGCCCGCCTCGTCGGGAAGGGCGGCGCCGTGTGCTTTCCGCAGCCGGTCGCGATCGGGGAACGCCGTTGCACCTTCAAGGGCCTCTCTGATGCCGCGCTCGCGCTGAGCATGGAGCGCGGGATGGTCGGCAACGATATCGAGGCGGACAGGCGCGACCTCGTCATCATCACCGGCGCCAACCAGGGCGGGAAGTCGACCTTCCTGCGCAGTGTGGCGCTCGCGCAATTGATGATGCAGTGCGGCATGTTCGTCGCCGCGGAGTCGTTCTGCGCCGAGGTGGCGAGCGGCATCTTCACCCATTTCAAGCGCGAGGAAGACACCTCGATGCGCAGCGGCAAGTTCGACGAGGAACTGAGCCGCATGAGCGAGATCGCCGACCGGGTCAGGCCGAACGGCCGGCTCTTCTTCAACGAATCCTTCGCCGCAACCAACGAGCGCGAGGGATCGGAGATCGCCCGGCAGGTCGTGCAGGCGCTGCTCGAGGCCGGCATCGTCGTGTTCTTCGTGACCCATCAGTACGACTTCGCCCGCGGCTTCCATGAGAAGCAGATGCCCAATGCGCTGTTCCTGCG
>JAFKFJ010000124.1 GCA_017307335.1 Alphaproteobacteria bacterium
ACGCCACAAAATCGAGAACGCCTTCGGCCGCCTCAAGGACTGGCGCCGCGTCGCCACCCGATACGACCGGTGCGCTCACACCTTCTTCTCCGCCATCTGCATCGCCGCCATCTTCAGCTTCTGGCTCAGGCAATGAGTCCTGACGCTAGATAGTCTGTGGGGCCGGCGATCGGGTGAGCTTAGGCAAATCGCCGAGAACCCCGCACTGTTCCAGAACTGGCACACTGACATGCGCTATGCACCCACTGTGGACATCCAGGACTCATGGGTCGATTCTTGGAAGATCAGCGCGGACACATTGGTCAGCCGAATGGATTCACCCTAATGGCGCACCTCCTCTTTGATGACTCGCTACCGCAATTGGTGGCGACGTTAACGAGCTTCGCTGGCCGCGAGTTCGTGGAGGCCGGAACGGTGCTGCGCGATGCGTCGGGGAGACTCAGCTTCGTCGCTGACCGCGCGCCGATAGACGACGATCAGCGCGAGAAGCTGGGCCGGGCGCTGATCGAGAGCCTGGGACCCTATGCACGGACCGATAGACCGATCAGCTTTCGCGGCGACGGTGGGACCGAACCGATCCTTGCGGCGCCCGAGCGTCTGCCGGTCAAGGTCGGCAATCAATTCTGTCATCTGCTCGATCGCCGGATCGTAGGTGCCGGCTGGCTCGACGCTCCGATGGCCGGACGGGCCGAGCCACCCAGAGTCGTGTTCGCTTCGCTGAAAGGCGGAGTGGGCCGCTCGACCGCGCTAGCGGTTGCGGCAGCCGATCTCGCGCGCCGCAACCGAAACGTCCTCGTCGTCGATCTTGATCTGGAAGCGCCAGGGTTGGGCGATCTGCTCCTGGACGCAAGTCGGACGCCAGAGTTCGGCACGATCGACTATCTGGTCGAGAATGGCATCGGGGGCGTGCCAGATTCGAACCTCCAAGCCCATATTGGATCTAGCGGCCTCACTGCTGCCGGCGGCGGACGTGTCGATGTTCTGCCGGCGCTCGGTCGTCGCTCGTTAAACCACCCCGAGAATGTCCTGCCCAAGCTGTCGCGGGCGATGATCGAGGACATTGTCAGGGATCGCGTGGTGCCAGTCGCCGAACAGATCTCGTCGATGATCTCGCGGATCACCGAACGCGAGCAATACGATGCGGTATTCATCGACAGTCGCGCCGGACTGTCCGAACTCGCTGCACCGGCAGTTCTTGGCCTTCGCGCTACGGTGCTCTTGTTCGGAAACGCCCAGAAGCAGACGATCGAAGGCTATCGGGCCTTGTTTGCCGCCTTGCAGCTGCTTGCGCAGCGGGACCTGGACCAAAAACGCGACGCCGAGTGGCGCACGATGCTTCGACCCGTCTATGCCAAAGGAAGTCTCGACACGGCAGTCTCAGACCGGTTCATTGAGGACATGTTTGACCTCTATTCGACTCATATCTACGACGCGGAGGACAGCGGCGAGGACGCGCTCGAGGCGCTGCGGTTCGTGCGAGACGATGAGTCCGCACCCCACTGGCCGCTGATCGTGCCATTCAGCCAGAACTTCGTCGATTTCGATCCGGCGCGGATTCCGGACCAGCTTACCCAACCCTTCTACGAGCAGACATATAGGCCCTTCCTTTCCGGGCTCGACGCTGCGATGTCGTCCGGCAAGGCAGCCCCCGGCTTCAAGGCATGAACGTACACGAACACGATTTTTCGGCGATCCGCGCAGCCCTTGCAGCGTTCGAGCCCTCGCCCCGGGTCGAACCGAACGAGACAATCTTGGTCGAGCGCGCCTTTCTTCCCGGGGGGCATCGGGGTGTCCTCGACCTGCGGCGGCAGCTGGTAGTGGGCAACCGCGGCATGGGCAAGAGCTTCTGGACCCACGCGCTGCTCAGTCCGGATCTACGGAACCGGCTTGCCGAGGTCTATGGACATCGGCTGCTCACCAGCGCGGACGTGGTCGTCGGTTTCAACGGCTCGGACAAGGTCAGCCCGACTGCGCCGACGATCGACGAGATCACGAGTCTGCTTGCGCGAAATGTCGATCCGGGATTGATCTGGCGCGCCGTGCTCACCCGGATCGCATCCAAAAGCCTGCCCGACTGCGCCGACGAGTCGCTAGCTGATGTGATCGCCTCTCTGGAGCACGATCCAAACCGCTATTCGCTCGTGCTCTCGGCGGCGGACGACGCGCTCGCACGGGAGCGACGTACGCTCCTGATCGTGTTCGATGCGCTCGAGCGGCTGGGCCGTGACTGGGACAGCATCCGGAGACTGACGCGGTCGCTTCTGTCGCTAACGGTCGGCCTGCAGTCCTTCAAGTCAATCCGCGCGAAGATCTTCATGCGGGTAGACCAGTTCTCGGACCAGGACCTATTTCAATTCCCGGACAGCTCCAAGATCAAGAATGACCATGTCGATCTGATCTGGCAGCCGACTGAACTGTATGAGCTGCTCTTGTTTGAGCTGTGGCGCAATGATGCCTCGCGAGAGCCACTTGAAACACTGGCGGCGCGCGAGCGGGCAAGCGACACGCTTCGTCGGGCGGGCGTCGACAGCTGGGCGAATGTCGACGCGCAGGCGCGACTGATCAGCGGGATCGCGGGCGAGTTCATGGGAAGCAACAAGAAGCGGGGGCAAGTGTATACTTGGGTGCCATTGCACCTGAGCGATGCGGCGCACACCTGCTCGCCACGAAGCTTCCTAATCGCCTGGAAGAAGGCCGCCGAGCATCTGCCCGCGCCCGAGGGAAGAGCGGTCGATCATCTGGGCTTGCTCGATGGCGTGCGCTCGGCGTCGACGAGCAGGCTGCGCGAGCTCTACGAGGACTATCCCTGGATCAAACCAGCGCTCGAGGCGCTGCGCCGGCAATTCGTGCCGATGGAGCAAGAGCAGCTGTTCGACATCTGGGAGCGCCAGAAGGTGATCGAGGCCATCCGCGGAGATGCCTCCGCTGAACCCCGATCCACCCCCGTGAAGTTCCTCGCGGGAGATGACCCTTCGGCGTTGCTGTCCTCGATGCGCGATGTTGGCGTCATGGAAGAGCGAGCCAATGGCAAGATCAACGTCCCCGACATTTTTCGGGTGGAGGCTGAAATCTTGCGTAAGGGCGGCGTCGCAGTCCCCAAAAGAGCCGTTTAATGGGTGCCTCGCGCTGAATGAAACTTTCTGAGCGTTGTCCGTGACGCCTTTAAAAGGGCACGGAGCGGTCCCAACCATGACAATTCTAGATCTCATCGCATTTTCTTCGAGTAGATCTTCGCTTAAGTAAACGATTGTCGGATGATTGGTTATGGTACGCGGATTGACCACTTCTGCAGCACCCGACGAACGAGTCAACAGTCCGGTTCTGCCGGACGGCCACAATCAATCCGAGACTCTACCAGCGCAAGCTTCACTTTGCTGCTACCCGTCCCACCTTGATGCGATGACCATGGCGCCAACGCTCTTTCCCACCCTCGGTGCCCCCGAATGGCAGCTCGCGCCCAACCTCGCCCCCTACCCCGACGCCGTCGCCACCATGCAAGCGCGCGCCGTCGCCATCCGCGCCGGAACCGCCACCGAGCTCGTGTGGCTGGTCGAGCATCCGCCGCTCTACACCGCCGGCACCTCCGCGGCCGCAGCCGATCTGCAGGCGCCGGGGCGGTTTCCGGTGTTTCAGGCCGGGCGCGGCGGGCAGTGGACGTATCACGGGCCGGGGCAGCGCGTGGCCTATGTGATGCTCGACCTCACCCGCCCGCACGGCACGCTGCGCCCGCGCGACGTGCGCTGCTACGTCCACGCGCTCGAAGAATGGCTCATTCGCACGCTCGCGCGCTTCGGCGTGCGGGGCGAGCGGCGAGAGGACCGTGTCTGTATCTGGATCGCCGATCGCGCGGACGGGACGGAGGCGAAGATCGCGGCGATCGGCGTGCGCATCACGCGCTGGGTGAGCTGGCATGGCGTGGCGCTGAACGTGGCGCCGGACCTGGAGCATTTTTCCGGCATCGTGCCCTGCGGCGTGCGCGCGCACGGCGTCACCAGCCTGCGCGCGCTCGGCGTGGCGGCGACGATGGACGACGTGGATGCGGCGCTGCGCGATGCGTGGCGCGAGGTTTTTTAAGCGCGCTCAGCCGAACACGTGCAGCACGCCCTCGCCGATCAGCAGCACCACGCCGGCCCAGATGAAGGCGGAAATCCAGTTCGCCACCTGGAAGGTCAGCCACGGCATCTCGAAGATTCCGCACAGCAGCGGCACCGTCGCGCGCAGCGGGCTGAAGAAGCGGCAGAACACCACGCTCAGCGCGCCCCAGCGATAGAAGAAGCGTTCGCCGCGCGGGATCAGCTCCGGGCGGCGGGTGAACGGCCACATGTGGTGCGCCCGCTCCTTCAGCCGGTCGCCCAACGTGTAGGAAACCCAGTCGCCCAGGCCGGCGCCGATGCTCACCGCGACCCAGACCGGCCAGACGGATTCATGGCTCGTGCCCATCAGCGCCACGATCAGCGCGACCACGAGCGAACTCGGCACGACGAGCGAGACGAACGCGAGCGACTTCAGAAAACTCAGGATCAGCGCCGCGGGCACGACCCAGATCGCGTGCGCCTGGATGAAGGCGATCATGCGGTGGGCAGTCGGCGGAACCCTGGCAGGTCCACGGGGTCGGCAAGCTCCTCTTCGATCGTGTGCACTTCGGCGAGGCGCGGGCCGCGGCGGCAGGCGCGCACGAACTCCTCCACCGCCGCCACTTCGCCGTCGACGAGAACTTCCACGGTGCCGTCGCGGGTGTTGCGCACCCAGCCGGACAGGCCCAGCGCCTCGGCCTGCCCCATGCACCAGTCGCGAAACCCCACGCCGTGCACGCGCCCGGCGATCGTCAGGCGCTTGGCGCTCATGCGCGCAGCATCGCCAGCAACCGTCCGGCCACCGCCACCTCCTCGCCGATGCGCCGGCGGCGCGCGACCGCCTCGGCATCCTCGCCCCACAATTCTTCCTGGAATGTTTCATCGAGCGTGGCAAGCACATGCGCGTCGGCCGGCAGCAGCGCGCCCTCGGCGAGTGCCAATCCGAGCACGAGGCTGCCCAGCGCCGGCACCGCCACCCCGAGTGCGGCGAGCCCGAACGCCGGCTGCGCCGCGACGGCGGCCGCCAGGGCGGCGAGCGACTCGGCCGGCTGGGCCACGTACATGATCCCCTCCGTCACCTGCAGCGGCGCCGCGAAGCGCGCCGCGGCCCAGTCCAGCCACGGCTGCCACGCGGCCGCCTGCCGCGCCCGCAGCGCCGGGGGCTCGGCGGCGCGGTAGCACAGCAGGTCGCTCTCGGCGTAGCGTGCCAGCGCCAGCGCCACCGGCTCCGGGTCGGGCTGGATGCGCACCTGCGCGGTGCCGGCGATGCGGGTGAGCGGCAGGTCGGCGAACGAGGTCTCCCCGCCCTGCCCGCCGCCCGCTGCTTGCCACTCGGCCGCGATGGCCTCGGCGAGATCGCGCCGCGGCAGGCGCAGTTCGGCACCGCCGGGGATGTGCAGCGGGCGCGCGTCGAGCAGCACGCGCCATTCGGCCTCCACCGGCTCGATCGCCACCTGTTCCCAAAACCGCTTCATCGGAACCGCTTCATGGGCCAGCAG
>JAFKFJ010000125.1 GCA_017307335.1 Alphaproteobacteria bacterium
AGCGGATGCTGCCGGTCGCCGTGACCTGGTCGGGGAGGTAGTGCAGATTCGCCCGCGCGGCGATCTCCGGCACCACCCCGCCGAACGCCGCGTGCTCGCGCGTCTGGCTCAGCACCGTCTCGGCCAGGATGCGCCCCATCCGGCCCGCGATGCCGGCGATTCCGATGCGGTTGGTCATAGAGGGGATTCTGCGCGCCGCCTTGCGGCCCGTCCAGCGCCGAGGCGGCGCGGCCCCTCGATGGAAGGACCGCGCCGCCGGCACCCGGTCCACGGCGCAGGTGGGGGGGGACGGCGCCGCGGATGTTCAACCAAACGCCGATACCGCGCGCGGGTTCCCGTGCCGCCGGGATCGCCGATCAAGAACCCGGGAACGGGCCCGCGATGCCGCGCCTTCCTGGTCAGCCGCGCCCCTGGAAGAATTCGCGCGCCTTGGCGAAGAACCCCTCGTGCTCGGGGCTGCCGCGTCCGTCGGCATCGGCCTCGAATTCCTCCAGGAGCTCGCGCTGGCGGCGGGAGAGGCCCTGGGGGGTCTCGACCTGGACCTGGATCAGCATGTCCCCGCGCTGCGCGCTGCGCAGAACGGAGAAGCCCTTGCCGCGCAGGCGGAACTGCTCCCCGGTCTGGGTACCGGCCGGGATCTTCACCCGCGCCCGCGTGCCGTCGATTGCCGGCACCTCGATGTCGGCGCCGAGCGCCGCCTGCGCCATCCGCACCGGCACGCGGCAGAACACGTGCGGCCCTTCGCGCTGGAAGATCGGGTGCGGGCGGATCGCGACATGGACATAGAGGTCGCCGGGCGGCGCGCCCGCTCCGCCGGCCTCGCCCTCGCCGGCCAGGCGGATGCGCGTCCCGTCCTCCACGCCGGCCGGGATCTGGACCTGCAGCGAGCGTTCGCGCTGCACAGTGCCGGCGCCGGCGCAGACCCGGCAGGGGTTGCGGATCACCCGGCCCTGGCCGCCGCAGGTGGGGCAGGTCCGCTCGATGACGAAGAAGCCCTGCTGCGCGCGCACCTTGCCCGCACCCTGGCAGGTCGGGCAGGTCTCCGCGCCGCGCTCCCGCGCCTCCGAGCCGGTGCCGTTGCACGCCTCGCACTTTGCGCGGGTGGGCACCCGCAGCGTCTGCCTGGTGCCGGCGAAGGCCTCGACGAGGTCGATCTCGACGCTCGTGCGCACATCCGCGCCGCCGCGCGGGCCGCGCCCGCCGCGACGCCCGCCGCCGCCCACGAAGTCCCCGAACATCTGCTCGAAAATGTCGCCAAGCCCGCCGCCGGCGAAGTCGAACCCGCCGGCGCCCGGCCCGCCGCCCTGCTCGAACGCCGCGTGGCCGTAGCGGTCGTAGGCGGCGCGCTTCTGATCGTCCTTGAGGACGTCGTAGGCTTCGTTGATCTCCTTGAACCGCGCTTCCGCCGCCCGGTCGCCCGGGTTGCGGTCGGGGTGGTACTGCATCGCCAGCTTGCGATAGGCGCGCTTGAGGTCGTCGCCGCTCGCCTCGCGCCCGACGCCCAGCGTCGCGTAGAAATCCTGCTTCGCCATCTCAGCCCTCAGTCCGGCGCTGATACGCGGATGCGCCCGCCTTCACGGAAGCGCGGGCGCATCGCATGTCAAAACTCCGTCATGGCCGCGATCAGGCAGACTTCTTGCGCTGTTCGTCCACTTCCTCGAACTCGGCGTCCACGACCTTGTCGTCGGCATGGGCACCGCCGCCGCCCTCGCCACCGGCCTGCCCGCCGGACGACGGACCGCCAGCTTCGGCCTGGGCCTTGTACATCGCCTCGCCGATGCGCATCGCGACCTGGCTCAGCCGCTCGGTCGCCTGCTTCAGCGCCGCGGCGTCGCTGCCGTCCATCGCCGAGCGTGCCGCCGCGACGGCGGACTCCGCCTCGCCCTTGTCCTGGGCGGCGACCTTGCCCTCGTTGTCCTTCAGCGTCTTCTCGACCTGATGGATCAGCGCGTCGGCATGGTTCTTGGCCTCGACGAACTCGCGGCGCTGCTTGTCGGCCTCCGCGTTCGTCTCCGCCTCGCGCACCATGCGCTGGATGTCGGCCTCGTTCAGCCCGCCGCTCGCCTGGATGCGGATCTGCTGCTCCTTGCCGGTCGCCTTGTCGCGCGCCTGCACCGAGACGATGCCGTTGGCGTCGATGTCGAACGTGACCTCGATCTGCGGCACGCCGCGCGGCGCCGGCGGAATGCCCATCAGGTCGAACTGGCCGAGCAGCTTGTTGTCGGCCGCCATCTCGCGCTCGCCCTGGTAGACCTTGATGGTCACCGCGGTCTGCCCGTCATCGGCGGTCGAGAACACCTGGCTCTTCTTGGTCGGGATCGTGGTGTTGCGCTCGATCAGGCGGGTGAACACGCCGCCCAGCGTCTCGATGCCCAGCGACAGCGGGGTCACGTCGAGCAGCAGGACGTCCTTCACCTCGCCCTTCAGCACCGCGCCCTGGATGGCGGCGCCGACCGCGACCACCTCGTCGGGGTTGACGTTGCGCGCGGGCTCGCGGCCGAAGAAGGTCTTCACCGCCTCGATGACCTTCGGCATGCGGGTCATGCCGCCGACAAGGATCACCTCCTCGATCTCGCTTGCCTTCACGCCGGCATCCTTGAGCGCGGCGCGGCAGGGATCGAGCGTGCGCTGGATCAGGTCGTCGACCAGGCTCTCCAGCTTCGCGCGGGTCAGCTTCATCACCAGATGCTTCGGCCCGGAGGCGTCGGCGGTGATGAAGGGCAGGTTGATCTCGGTCTCCTTCGAGGAGGAAAGCTCGATCTTCGCCTTCTCCGCCGCTTCCTTCAGGCGCTGCAGCGCGAGGCGGTCGCGGCGCAGGTCGATGCCCTGCTCGCGCTTGAACTCGTCGGCGAGGTAGTCGATCACGCGGGCGTCGAAATCCTCGCCGCCCAGGAAGGTGTCGCCGTTGGTGCTCTTCACCTCGAACACGCCGTCGCCGATTTCCAGCACGGAGATGTCGAAGGTGCCGCCGCCGAGGTCGTAGACCGCGATGGTGCCGCTCTTCTTCTTGTCCATGCCGTAGGCAAGCGCCGCGGCCGTCGGCTCGTTGATGATGCGCAGCACTTCGAGCCCGGCGATGCGCCCGGCGTCCTTCGTCGCCTGCCGCTGCGCGTCGTTGAAGTAGGCGGGCACGGTGATGACGGCCTGGGAAACCTTGTCGCCGAGATAGGCCTCGGCGGTCTCCTTCATCTTGCCGAGGATGAAGGCGCTGATCTGGCTCGGCGCATAGCGTTCGCCGCGCGCTTCCACCCAGGCGTCGCCGTTCTCGCCGCGCTCGATCTTGTACGGGACGAGGCCCACGTCCTTGCTCACCATCGGGTCGTCGAAGCGGCGCCCGATCAGGCGCTTCACGGCGTAGATGGTGTTGGTGGGGTTGGTGACCGCCTGACGCTTCGCGGACTGGCCGACGAGGCGCTCACCATTGTCGGCGATGGCGACGATCGAAGGGGTGGTGCGTGCGCCCTCGCTGTTCTCGATCACGCGGACGTCCTTGCCCTCCATGATCGCGACGCACGAGTTCGTCGTGCCGAGGTCGATGCCGATGACCTTGCTCATGCGAATTCAAGCTCCTTTGCAGCGGACGGAGGCGGCCCGGCGCGGCACCGCCCGTGTCCCCGAGGTGAGGCTGTATGGCCCGGATGTATTCAGCGACATGCGCCAGGGCAAGGGACGAGGGGCCGAATAATGCTGATCCGGCCCGGTTAAGCGCCCGTATTGACGCGGGCGCCGGCAGGGCCGGAGATCTCCGCGGCGGGCGCCTTGGCAACCACCACCATCGCCGGGCGCAGCAGCCGCCCGTGCAGCATCCAGGCCGGCGTCCAGGCCTGCACCACGGTGCCGGGCGGATGGTCGAGCGTCTCCTGCTCCGCCATCGCCTGGTGCTGGTTGGGGTCGAAGGCCGCCCCGGTCGGGTCCTCGCGCCTGATGCCGTTGCGCTCGAGCAGGCCGAGGAAGCTGCGCTCAATCCCCTCCAGCCCCTCGCGCACCCGCGCGAGCGACTCCGGCTCGCCGAAGGCGGGCGGCGGCAGGCTGTCCAGGCCGCGGCGCAGGTTCTCCGCCGCCTCGACCACGTCGCGGGCAAAGCTCTGAACCGCGAACTGGCGCGTCTCGTCCACTTCCCGGCGGGCGCGGGCACGCACATTGGCGGTCTCCGCCTCGGCGCGCACCCAGCGGTCCTTGAACTCGTCCCGCTCGGCCTCGAGCGCCGCGATGCGGGCGGAGGCGGCGGCCATCAGCTCGTCCGGCGTCGCTGCTGCGGATTGGGTGGCATCCTCGGGGTGCATCGTCTCATCGGTGTTCATGGCGGCGATGAGGTAGTTGTCCCGCTGCCGCGAGGCAAGCGGTCATCCGCCGCCCCGGCGAGCCGCAGCTTCGGCAGCGCCTCGGGATATTCCTGCTGCAGGAATGCGACCACCCCCTCGCGCAGCTCGCAGCGCAGGTCCCACGCGCGGGAGGCGTTGCTGGCGCTGGCCAGCGCGCGCAGCTCGATCACGCCGTGCTTCGTCACGTCCGTCACCTGCAGCACCACGGTCTTGCCGTCCCAGAGCGCGCTCGCGCGCACCAGCTCCTGCAGTTTCGCACGCACCCGATCCACCGGCACCGACCAGTCGACATAGAACATGACGGTGCCGATCAGGCTGGGGCTGCCATGGGTCCAGTTCTGGAACGGCTTCTCCATGAAATAGGCGAGCGGGACGATCATCCGCCGCAGGTCCCACAGCCGCAGCACGACGTAGGTGGTGGTGATCTCCTCCACCCAGCCCCACTCGCCTTCCAGGATCAGCGCGTCCTCCAGACGGATCGGCTGGGTCAGCGCGATCTGCATGCCGGCGATCAGGTTGGCGAGCAGCGGCCGGGCCGCGAGCCCGACCACCAGCCCCGCGGCGCCGGCGGAGGCGAACAGGCTGACGCCGAACTGCCGGACCGCGGGGACGGTCATCAGCGCGGCACCCAGGGTGATCAGCGCGATCATTACGTTGGCCGCCCGCCCGAGCACGCGGATCTGTGTCAGGTGCGCCCGGCGCGAGACGTCCGCCTCCTCCACGGTCTGCGGCAGGCGGCGGATATAGGCCTCGGCGGCGAGTTCCACCCCGACCGCGACGCTCCAGCCCAGCACCAGGACGAAGCCGATCAGCAGCACGCGCACCAGGGCAGCCGTCAACGTGTCAGACAGCCCGGCCGCGGGCACGACCGGGGCCAACACCAGCAGCAGGATCGCGAGCAGCGTCGGCCCGCGCAGCCGGGTGATCAGCAGGTGCAGCAACGGCCGCGCCTCGCCCGCCAGCCGGTGCAGGGCGCGGATGATCCAGCGGTGCAGCAGCGTCACGATGACGACAAGCGCCGCCATCAGCACGATCGCCGGCAGCCAGGGTGGCGCCCAGGCAAATGCCGACTGCACCCGCCCTACGAGGGTGCTTACGTCCGTCTCAACCATAGGGTCAGAAAGCCCGTCGGCTGGAACGGTTTCCCGCTACCATCCACAATCAGTCCCCTGATTGCCGCGGCCCGCGATCAGGCGGCGACCACCCCGGTCTCGTCCGCCTCCAGCCCGAACGCCGC
>JAFKFJ010000188.1 GCA_017307335.1 Alphaproteobacteria bacterium
GCCACCGAGGAGACGATCCTGTTCGATACCGTGCAGGCCTACGTGAACGTCGTGCTCGACGAGCAGATCCTGCAGATCGACATCAACAACGAGCAGATCCTGACCAAGCAGCTCCAGTCCACCAACGACCGTTTCCGGGTGGGCGAGCTGACCCGCACCGACGTCGCCCAGGCGGAGGCCGCGCTTGCCAGCGCCACCGCCCAGCGCGAGACCGCCGAGGGCAACCTGCAGGCGGCGCGCGCGACCTATGAGCAGTTCGTGGGCCAGCCGGCGCGCAACCTCTCCGCTCCGCAGCCGCTGCAACTGCCGGTCAAGACGCTGGAGGCGGCGAAGGTGCTCGCCGCGCGCAACAACCCGAACGTCGTCTCGGCGCTGTTCAACGATGCCGCGGCGCGCGACGCGTTCGATGTCGCCTATTCCGCGCTGATGCCGAACATCAACGTGCAGTTCTCGGCCTTCCGCAGCGAGAACCAGGTGTTCCCGGGCCTGTTCGAATCCGGCGGCCAGATCCTCGGCAACCTCTCGATCCCGATCTATCAGGGCGGGTCGGAGTATTCCGGCATCCGTCAGGCCCGCCAGCAGGAGATCGCGGCGCGCAAGCAGCTCGAGGATCAGCGGCGCACCGCCGTGCAGCAGGCGACCTCGGCGTGGGAGCAGCTCGTCGCCGCGCGCGCCTCGATCGCCAGCAACCGCTCCGCGGTGCGCGCGAACGAGATCGCGGTCGAGGGGTTGGAGCGCGAGGCGCTGGTCGGCACCCGCACCACGCTGGACGTGCTGATCGGCATCCAGCAGCTCCTGAATGCGCAGACCTCGCTCGTGCAGTCGCTGGCGGCCCTGGTGAACGCGTCCTATCAGGTGGCGCAGGGCGTCGGCCGTCTCACGGCACGCGACCTCGGCCTGAACGTTCCGCTCTATGATGACAAGGCGTACTACAATGCCGTGCGTGACCTCTGGATCGGCACCGGCGACTATGCGACCAACCAGCCCGGCCGCTGAGCGGGCGTTGTCATGACCGCCGCGCCCGCGTCCCCCGGCTCTCCCAACGCTCCGGGCACGCCCGGCGGCGGCGCCGACCCCTCGATGGAGGAGATCCTGGCGTCGATCCGCCGGATTCTGAGCGAGGACGAGGAGGCGGCGCCGGCGCAGGCGCACGAGCCGGGGGCGGACCCGCTGGCCGCGCCGGAGGGCGAGCCCGACGTACTGTCGCTCGACACCTCCATGCTGGTCGAGGAGACCTTCCCGCCGTCGCCCGCGCCGCCGTCGGCGCCGCGCCCGGAGTCGCCACCCCCGGAGCCGACGCGGGCCGAACCGAGCCTGGCGGTGCCGACGCGGGTCGAACCGCCGCGCGCCGCTGCGCCGCCGCCCGCCGCCAAGGAGGCACCGATGCCGCCGTCCGGTCCCGACACGCTCGAAACGGCGCCGGCCGAGCGGCCCGACGCGCTGCTCGCACCGGAAGCCGCCGCCGCCGCGGCCTCCTCCGTCGGGTCGCTCCTGCGCACGCTTGCGTCCGAGCGCCAGCAGGTGGCGGTCACGCGCAGCGGCCCGACCATCGAGGATCTGGTGCGCGAGGAAATCCGGCCGGTGCTGAAGGTCTGGCTGGACACGAACCTCCCGTCGCTGGTCGAGCGCCTGGTGCGCGCGGAGATCGAGCGCGTGGTCGGCCGCGCGCTGTCCTGACGCGTCCGTTCGCCACCCGATGCTGAACAAGACTTTCGCGCCCGCGGAGATCGAGCCGCGGCTGTATGACGGCTGGGAGTCCTCCGGGGCGTTCGCGGCCGATCCGGTGTCGGGCGCGGCGCCGTTCACGATCATGATCCCGCCGCCGAACGTCACCGGCAGCCTGCACATGGGCCACGCGCTGACGTTCACGCTGCAGGACGCGCTGATCCGCTGGCGGCGGATGCAGGGGCGCGACGCGCTGTGGCAGCCCGGCACCGATCACGCCGGCATCGCGACCCAGATGGTCGTCGAGCGGCTGCTCGCCGCCGAGGGGATCGACCGCCGCAAGCTCGGGCGCGAGACGTTCGTGCAGCGCGTGTGGCAGTGGAAGCAGGAGTCCGGCGGCACCATCACGCGCCAGCTCCGCCGCCTCGGCGCCTCGCTCGACTGGCCGCGCGAGCGGTTCACGATGGACGACGGATTGTCGGCGGCGGTGCGGGAAGTGTTCTGCACGCTGTTCGAGCAGGGCCTGATCTATCGCGACCGCCGGCTGGTGAACTGGGACCCGAAGCTGCTGACGGCGATCTCCGACCTCGAAGTCGAGAGCCGCGAAGTCAAAGGCAGCCTCTGGCATCTTCGCTATCCGCTGGCCGACGGCTCCGGCCGCTTCGTCGTGGTCGCGACCACGCGGCCCGAGACGATGCTGGGCGACGTCGCGGTCGCGGTGCACCCCGAGGATGCGCGCTGGCGCGACCTGATCGGCCGGGACGTGATCCTGCCGCTGGTCGGCCGGCGCATTCCGATCATCGCCGACGAATACTCCGACCCCGAGAAGGGCAGCGGCGCGGTGAAGATCACGCCCGCGCACGACTTCAACGATTTCGAGGTCGGCCGCCGGCACAACCTGCCCATGCCCTCCGTGCTGGACCAGGAGGCGAAGGTGCAGCTCAGCGAGATCGAGGATGCGCTTGCCCCGGTCGAGGGCATTGCCGATCCGGCGTTTGTCCGGGCACTCGCCGGGGAAGACCGGTTCGAGGCGCGGCGGCGGATCGTGGCCGAGTTCGATCGGCTCGGCCTGCTGGAGAAGATCGACGCCCACACGCATCAGGTGCCGCACGGCGACCGCTCCGGCGTGCCGATCGAGCCGCGGCTGACCGTGCAGTGGTACTGCAACGCGGCCGAACTCGCGAAACCGGCGATCGCGGCGGCGGAGCAGGGGCGCACGAAGTTCGTGCCGCGGCAGTGGGAGAACACGTTCTTCGCCTGGATGCGCGACATCCAGCCCTGGTGCATCAGCCGCCAGCTCTGGTGGGGCCACCGCATCCCGGCCTGGTACGGCCCCGACGGCCACGTGTTCGTCGCCCGCAGCGCCGCGGCGGCGCATGAGGCGGCCCGGGCGCATTACCTGAAGGAAGTTGAGTTGATCCAGGACGGCGATGTCCTGGACACCTGGTTCAGCTCCGGCCTGTGGCCGTTCTCCACCCTTGGCTGGCCCGAGCGAACGGCGGAGGTCGCGCGCTACTATCCCGGCGACGTCCTGGTGACGGGCTTCGACATCATCTTCTTCTGGGTCGCGCGGATGATGATGATGGGCCTGCATTTCATGGGCGAGGTCCCGTTCCGCGACGTCTACATCCACGGCCTGGTGCGCGACGAGCGCGGCCAGAAGATGAGCAAGTCGAAGGGCAACGTGCTCGACCCGCTCGACCTCATCGACCGGTTCGGCGCCGACGCGCTGCGCTTCACGATCTGCGCGCTCACCGGCCCGGGCCGTGACATCAAGCTCGGGCCCGCGGTGGTGGAAAGCTACCGCAGCTTCGTGACCAAGCTGTGGAACGCGGCGCGGTTCTGCGAGATGAACGCGATCGCGCCGGACCCGGCCTTCGACCCGTCGCAGGCGACGTCGCCGCTCTGCCGCTGGATTCTTGCCGAGGCGTCGGAGGCGGTCGCGGCTGCCACCGCGGCGCTGGAGGCCTACCGCTTCGACGAGTACGCCGCTACCTGCTACCGCTTCACCTGGAACGTGTTCTGCGACTGGTTCCTCGAACTCGCCAAGCCGGCGCTGGCGGAGGCCGAGGTCAAGCAGACGGCCGCGCATGTGCTGGGCCTGATCCTGCGCCTGCTGCACCCGGCGATGCCGTTCGTGACCGAGGAGCTCTGGTGCTATTTCGGCTACGGCCCGCAATGCAGCCTGATCCGCGCGCCCTGGCCGGCGCCGTTCGGGGTGCCCGGCGCGGACGCGGCGCGGGGCGAGCTTGACTGGGTGGTGCGGCTGATCGGCGCCGTGCGCACCGTACGGGCGGAGATGAACGTGCCGCCGTCGCTGCCGGCACCGATCTTCCTGCAGGATGCGTCGACCGATTCGCTCGCGCGTGGACGGCGCTGGATCGAGGCGATCAGCCGGCTGGCCCGCGCCTCCGACCTCGCGCCGCTGGCCGGCGAAGTGCCGCGCGGCAGCGCGCAGGCGGTGCTGGACGAAGCGACGGTCGTGCTGCCGCTCGCCGGCCTGATCGACCTCGACGCGGAGCGCGCGCGGCTGGAGCGCGAGCGGACGAAGGCGGCGAACGAGGCGGCGACGCTGGAGCGGAAGCTGGAGAACCAGGGCTTCGTGACCCGCGCGGCGCCCGAGGTGGTGGAGGAGACGCGGGCGCGCCGCGAGTCCGCCCTCTCCGAAGTTGCACGCCTGCAGGCGGCGCTGGCGCGGATCGGGTAGGGCTTGGGCGCGATGCGGGACCCTCACCCCGGCCCTCTCCCGCACGCGGGAGAGGGGGCGATGCGCGATTTCCTTCTCCCTCTCCCGCTTGCGGGAGAGAGCCGGGGTGAGGGCGCGGTCTTGGCCATCGCTGACGGAGCGCCATGTCCGAGCCCCTGATCCTCACGCTCTCCTGCCGCAACCGGCCGGGCATCGTGTCGGCGGTCTCGACGTATCTGTTTGAGGGCGGCTGCAACATTCTCGACGCGCAGCAGTTCGACGACACGGAATCGAACCGCTTCTTCATGCGCGTGGTGTTCAACGCGGTGGGCGAGGGCGTGGCGCTCGATGCGCTGCGCGGCGATTTCGGCGCCATCGCCGAGCGGTTCGCGATGACGTGGCACATGCGCGCGCGGGCGGAGCGGCGGCGCGTGATGCTGTTCGTCTCGAAGTTCGACCACTGCCTCGCCGATCTTCTCTACCGCTGGCGCATCGGCGAGATCGCGATGGACGTCGTCGGCATCGTCGCCAACCATCCGCGCGAGACGTTCGCGCATCTCGATCTCGCCGGCATCGACTTCCACCATCTGCCGGTCACGCGCGAGACCAAGCTGGAGCAGGAGGGGCAGATCTGGGAGGTGGTGCGCACCTCCCGCGCCGACCTGGTCGTGCTCGCGCGCTACATGCAGGTGCTGTCGGACGGGCTGGTGGCGAAACTCGCAGGCCGGTGCATCAACATCCACCACTCCTTCCTGCCCGGATTCAAGGGCGCGCGCCCCTACCATCAGGCGCACGCCCGCGGGGTGAAGCTGATCGGTGCCACCGCGCACTATGTCACCTCCGATCTCGACGAGGGACCGATCATCGAGCAGGACGTGGAGCGCATCAGCCACCGCGACAGCCCGGAGGATCTGGTGCGCAAGGGCCGCGACATCGAACGCCGGGTGCTGGCCCGCGCGGTGCGGCATCATCTGGAGGACCGGGTGATCCTCAACGGCAGCAAGACCGTGGTGTTCACCGACTGATCAGGCGGGTCGGGCGAGCTTCGCCTCCAGCGCCGCGACATCTGGTGGGTCGGCGAGAATCTCGTCGAGCGTGAACGGACTCGTGTCAGGCAGTTGGCGCGGCGGCCGGCCGTCGATGAACTCGGGGCGGACCTGTTGCAGCGCGTCGCGATGGATCGCCGCCAAGTCGATGCGCTGGCGCATGGACGGGGCGAATGCATCGCGGGCATCGGCCAAGAACCCGGCGAGCTCGCCTCGCCAGTGCGGCGCTGCCGTGCTCTCCGGCCATCCCGCGAGCTTCAGCAGATGGACCAGCGCCGGGCGAAGAAGGCTGCGGCAAGCACGCAGTTGGGCAAGCCCCACGTCTTCCACCTCTTCGATGATGTGGGACCAGTCGAGGTCATTGATCCGCTCGCCGTGCGCCAGCCGACGCAGCTTGGCAGCCTCCCGCTGCGACCATGCAAGCGCGTCGATGTCGTAGAGATCGTCAGGCACCACGGCTCTCCATGGACGCAATATGCCGCTGCGGCCCGGACGGTGCCAGCGCTCCGTGCTGGTTTTGATCGAGGTCAATGCAGCCGCCACGCTGAGGTGCTCCATGGACGCCATGCCTCGTGAGGGGAGTGTGGCAATGGTCAAGAATGTCGGCATGGTGGACCGCGCGATCCGGACGGTCGTCGGTCTCGCCCTCATCATATGGGCCTTGAGCGGCGGCCCGGTGTGGGCCTGGATCGGCGTCATCCCGCTGCTGACGGCGATCTTCGCCGTCTGTCCGGCCTATTCGATCCTGGGAGTGAGGACATGCCGGACGGCGCAACCCTGAGCGAGCCGCGGCCGATGCTGAAGGACTGGCCGGCGCTCGCGCGCGACTATCTCGGTCCGCTGCGCGAACTGCGCGGCGGCGCGCCGGAGGCGATGAAGGCGTTCTCGGCGCTCGCCCAGGCGGCGGTGAAGCCCGGTGCCCTCGATACCAAGACGAAGGAGCTGGTGGCGCTGGGAATCTCGGTTGCCATCCGCTGCGATCCCTGTGTCGCCTTCCATGCGGAGGCGGCGGCGAAACAGGGGGCCACGCGGGCCGAGGTGTTGGAGACGGTGGCGACCGCGATCTACATGGGCGCCGGCCCGGCGGCGATGTACGCGGCAGCGACGCTGGAGGCGTTCGACCAGTTCGTGGCCAGGCAGCAGGCCGGCTGACCGCGCCTCAGGCGGCAGCCAGCCCGCGGCGGCCGAGGCTGCGCCAGAGCAGCAGCGAGGCGAGAGCGAAGTTCAGCAGGTTCCAGGCGGCGCCGTTGGCGAAGGCCGCCTGATACGAGCCGGTGAGGTCGAAGATCGCGCCCGACATCCAGCCGCCCGCGGCCATGCCGACCATGGTCGCGGTGAGCACCACGCCGATCCGCGCGCCGGCCTCCCGCGCCGGGAACTGCTCGCGCACGATGATGGCGTAGCTCGGTACGATGCCGCCCTGGAACAGTCCGAACAGGGCGGAAATGACGTAGAGCGAGAACAGCCCATCGAAGCCGAGGTAGAGCAGCAGCGCCAGCAACTGCAGCCCCGAGCCCAGCAGCAGCGTGCCGAGCCCGCCGATGCGATCGGCGATGAAGCCGGAGCTGATGCGGCTGACGATGCCGAAGGCGAACATGAGCGACAGCATCTGCGCGCCGCGCGCGGGCCCGTAGCCGAGATCGCCGCAATAGGCGACGAGGTGCACCTGCGGCATGGCCATCGCCACGCAGCAGGAGAACCCCGCCACGCAAAGCAGCGCCTGCGTCGCCCCGATGGAGAAGCCGGAGCCGGCCGCGCTGCCGGCGACCGGCGCCGGCGCGGCTGCCACTAGCGCCGTTTCGGGCCGGCGCCGCACCAGCAGCGACAGGCCGCTCATGCTCACGAAGCAGAAGATGCCGATCAGGATGTGGGTGTGGCGCCAGCCGATCGCGCCGATGCCGTACTCCACCACCGGCGGCCAGATCATGCCGGCAAAGTAGTTGCCGGCGGCGCAGATCGCGACCGCCAGGCCCCGCCGGCGCCGGAACCAGTGCGACACGTCCGCCATCAGCGGCCCGAACGTCGCCGCGGCGCCGAACATCGCGATCAGCAGGCCCTGGGCCAGGGTGAACTGCGTGAGGCTGCCGGCCAGCCCAGCCGCCGTGTAGCCGATGCCGAGGGCCGCCGCGGCGCCGAGGATCAGCGGCGCCATCCCCACCCGGTCCACCGCGCGGCCGAGCAGCACGTTGCCGGTCGCAAGCCCGACCATGGTGAGCGTATAGGGGAGCGAGGCGCTGCCGCGGGCGACGCCGAATTCCGTCTGCACCGCCGGCAGGGCCACGACGACAGACCACATGCCGACGCCGCCGATCATGCCGAGCACCAGCGAGACGCCGAGGCGCACCCAGGCATACGGCCCATCCACGACCGGCGCGAAGGAGAGGCGGCGGGGCAGCATCGGGCGAGGCTAGCAGCCCCGCCGCACCTGAGCCCCGCGCCTGGTTCAACGCTGCGGTGTGAAGGGTCCGGGCCGGCGCATGCCGCCCTGGCGAAGCAGCATCCAGCCGGGATACTCGGCCGGCAGCGCCCCCGCTTCGTCGAGCGCCGCCATTTCCTCCTCGCTCAGCCGCAGGTGCGTGGCGCCGATATTGTCGTGCAACTGCTCCAGCCGCTTGGCGCCGATGATGACGCTGCTCACCCAGGGCTTGTGCAGCAGCCAGGCGAGTGCGACGCGGGCGACGGAGACGTCGTGCGCCGCCGCAACCTCCCGCATCGCGGCCACGCAGGCCCAGGCGCGGTCGCGGTCCACCGGCGGGAAATCGAAATTGGTGCGCCGTGCCCCCTCCGGCCCGTTGCTGCCCGGCCCGAATTTTCCAGAGAGCAGGCCGCCGGCCAGCGGGCTCCAGACCA
The DNA here is from genome assembly GCA_017307335.1 of Alphaproteobacteria bacterium. Taxonomy (GTDB): domain Bacteria; phylum Pseudomonadota; class Alphaproteobacteria; order Acetobacterales; family Acetobacteraceae; genus JAFKFJ01. The sequence continues at coordinate 8,248 of JAFKFJ010000188.1, forward strand.
TCAGGCCGACCCTCTCCTCCGACAGCAGCGGCACCAGCTCGCGCTCGATGTCGCGCCCGGCGATGCTGTAGTAGGCCTGATGGCTGTCGATCCGCGCCCAGCCGTGGCGCGCGGCAATGCCAAGGGCCTTCATCAGCCGCCACGCCGGCCAGTTGGAGACGCCGAGGTAGCGGACGAGGCCCTGCCGCACGAGGTCTTCCAGCGCGCGCATCGTCTCCTCGATCGGCGTCACCGCGTCGTTGGCGTGGATCTGATAGAGGTCGATGTGATCGGTCTGCAGCCGCTTCAGGCTTGCCTGCACCGCATCCATGATGTGGCCGCGGCTGGCGCCGCGATCGTTAGGCCCGGGGCCCATCGGGCTGTATGCCTTGGTGGCGATGACCACGCTCTCGCGCCGCACGCCGAGGTTCTGCAGCCCCTGGCCGAGCAGCGTCTCCGCCACGCCGTGCGAATAGACGTCGGCGGTGTCGATGAAGTTGATGCCTGCATCGAGCGACGCGCGCAGCAGGGCGTCCACCCCGTCCTGCTGCAGGTCGCCGATCTTGCTGTACATCTCTCCCGTGCCGCCGAAGGTCATGGTGCCGAGACAGATTTCCGAGACGAAAAGGCCGGTGCCGCCGAGCTGATTGTAACGCATGTTGAATCGTTCCTTGGGAGGGAAAGCCATCGGGTCGCCTGCAATGTGAGGCCTCCGCCGTCCGCCGCAACTGCGGTCCGATCCCCGAGATGGCGAATGCGCGACTTGATCGAGGTCAAGGTGCCCCCGGGTGCCGTGGGTCAGGGTCCGCATGGATCGGGGGTCGGAGGGTTGCCGCCATGCCGAAGATGAAGGCCGCCATATTCGTCGAGCCGGGGCGGATCGTGCTTGACGAGAAGCGGGTCCCCGATCCCGGTCCGCTGGACGCCGTGATCCGCGTGACGACGACCACGATCTGCGGCACCGACGTGCACATTCTTAAGGGCGAGTATCCGGTGGCGAAGGGGCTCACGATCGGCCATGAGCCGGTCGGCGTGATCGCGAAGCTGGGCGCGGCCGTCAGCGGGTTTCGCGAGGGGCAGCGGGTCATCGCGGGGGCGATCACGCCGAGCGGCCACTCGGCCGCATGCCTCTGCGGCGTGTGCAGCCAGGACGGGCCGGACACGAAACACGGCTGGAAGGCGGCCGGCGGCTGGCGCTTCGGCAACACGATCGACGGCTGCCAGGCGGAATACGTGCGCGTGCCGGACGCGATGGCCAATCTCTGCCCGGTTCCGGACGAACTCTCCGACGAGCAGGTGCTGATGTGCCCTGACATCATGTCCACCGGCTTCTCCGGCGCCGAGAGCGGCGGCATCCGCATCGGCGACACGGTGGCGGTGTTCGCGCAAGGGCCGATCGGGCTCTGCGCCTCGGCCGGGGCGAAGCTCGCGGGTGCCACGACCGTGATCGGCGTGGACGGGATCGCCGGGCGGCTGGCGATGGCGCGGCAGATGGGCGCGGACCTCGTCGTGAACTACCGCGAGGGCGACCCGGTCGAGGCGATCATGCGCCTGACCGACGGGCGCGGGGTGGACGTGGCGATCGAGGCGCTTGGCACGCAGTCTACGTTCGAGGCGGCGCTGCGCGTGCTGCGCCCGGGCGGCACGTTGTCCAGCCTAGGGGTCTATTCCACGGATCTGCGCATCCCGCTCGGCCCGTTCACGGCCGGCCTCGGTGACAATCGGATCGTGACTACGCTCTGCCCCGGTGGCAAGGAGCGGATGCGGCGGCTGATGGAGGTGATCCGGTCAGGCCGCGTCGATCTGCGGCCGATGGTCACGCACCGTCTCCGTCTCGACGACATCGAGTTGGCCTATGACCTGTTCGCGCACCAGCGCGATGGGGTGCTAAAAGTCGCCATCACGCCATAGCGCCGCCATGCCCTGGTGACATAGGGGAGGACCGCCGTGCAGACCCGCACCATGTCGGAGGTCGTCCGCGACCGCCGGCCGATCACGTTGCCGGGCAGCGCCACCGTGCAGGAGGCATGCAAGCTGATGCGGACGCACCGCATCGGCGCCGTTCTCGTCACCACGCCCGAAGGTGGGCTGGAGGGGATCTTCACCGGCCGCGATGCGGTGCGGCTGCTTGCCGACGGGCAGAAGGGTGCCACCGGCACCCGGCTGCACGCGGTAATGACGCACCGCCCGGAAGTCGCGGCGCCGCACCACAAGGCCATCGAGGTACTGCGGCTGATGCAGGACGGCGGCTTCCGCCATGTGCCGGTGGTCGAGAACGGGAAGGTTGTCGGCATCGCCTCGGTCGGCGATTTCCGCGCGGTCGAGCACGCGCGGCTGGACGAGGAGACCGGATTTTGGGAACGGATATAGTGCCGCCCGTGGCCGCCCCGCCGCCGGCGCTGCTGGCCTATATGGAGGGCTTGAGAACGCACGACGTCGCGCGGATCGGCGCCGCACTCGCCGACACGCTGCGCTTCGTCACCCCCGCGCGGGTGATGGAGAAGGCACAGACGCTGGCCTTTCTCGAGGCCCTCTACACGGGGTTCCCCGACTGGCGCTATGACAACGACCCGCCGGCGTTGCGCCCGGACGGAAGCTGGGCAGTGCGCTGGCGGCAGGGCGGCACGCATACCGGGCCGCTGGCCTTCCCCGGATTCCCGGCCGTCGCGCCCACCGGCCGGCGCGTGGCGATTCCGGAGCATGATTTCTTCTATCGGGTCGAAGAGGCGGGGCTGGTGGAGATCCGGCCCGACCCCGTTCCCGGGGGCGCCCCGCGCGGCATCTTCGAGCAGATCGGCGTTGCGCTGCCGCCGCTCTAACCCTTCACCACGCCTTCCGTCAGCCCCTTGAAGAACAGCTTCTGCGCGAAGCTGAAGGCGAGGATGCCGGGGGTCACGACGATCACATAGACCGCGGCGAGGTTCGGCCACGACCACTGGCCGAGCCCGCCCTGCGCGCCCGCGAGGACGACCGGCATGGTGCGCGCGGTCTGATCGTTGGTCAGCGTCGTGCACAGCAGGAACTCGCCCCAGGCGGTGACGAAGTTGACTATGAAGATGACGACGAGCCCGTTGCGCACCATCGGCACACCGACCAGCCAGAGCGTGCGCCACGGCCCGGCGCCGTCGATCTTCGCTGCCTCCATCAATTCATGCGGCACGAGCTGGAACATGCTGCGCATGATCAGCACGCTGATCGCCAGATTGAGCGTGACGTACGGGAGAATGAGCCCGCTGGTGCTGTTGATGAGGCCGAGGAAGTGCTGCGTCTCGTAGACGCTGATGAGCGAGACGACGCGGACCGGGAAGTACAGCGAGACCAGGAAGGCGGCGATGATGAAGTCACGCCCGCGCGGCTTGAGGTGCACGAGCGCATAGCCGGCGAGCACGGCACAGGTGCTGGTCAGGACCACTGTGCCGGCAGTGACGTAGATGCTGTTGAACAGGTTGATCGGCAGCGTGTCGATTTTCTCGAACACGTAGCGGTAGTGCGTGAAGTCGAAGCGCCGGGGCCAGAACGTGCCGCGCATCGCGTCGGGCAGCGACTTCACCGACATGAGGAGCACCCAGGCCAGCGGCAGCAGGATGATCAGCATGAACAGATTGATCACCGCGTGGCGCACGATGGCGGCGCGGCCGCGCCCGAGCCGGCCGAGCCGGCGGCGCGGCGGGGCAGTGGGATGGATCGCGTTGAGCGTGGTTGCCACCGGGTCAGTCCCTGGGGCGGAAGATGCGGAGCAGGAAGGCGACGACGATCATCATCGCAATCGCGCCGATCATGCCGATCGCGGCGCCAAACCCTTGGCGCCACATGCCGGTCTTGAACGCCTGATCGTACATGAACATGGTCCAGGTGTATGTCGGCGAGGCGCGGTTGAAGCCACCGAAGATCAGATACTCGTCGATCACCGCCATGGCGGAGCCGAAGCGCAGCACCACCAGGATCATCATCACCGGGGCCAGTCGCGGGCGGATGACGTGCCAGAACACCTGCCACTCGCTCGCGCCGTCGATGCGCGCCGCCTCCGGCAGGTCGCGGGGGATCGCGGCGAGGCCGGCGATGAAGAAGATCGTGTGGTAGCCGAGTCCCCACCACACCTCCATGATTGCAATCGAAGGTAGCGTGAGCGGCGTGCCGCCCAGCCATTGCGGAGCGTCCTGCAGCGTGAACAGGCCGAGCACGTCCACCAGCAGATGATTGATGGGGCCGGTCTGGAAATTGTACATCCACTTCCACAGCACGAACACGAGCGTGCTGGGGATCACCGCGGGGACCAGAAGCACCACGCGATAGAGGGTCGCAAGCCGCGGGTTGGTCACGCGATCGACGAGGATCGCCAGCAGCAGCGGCAGGATGATCGTTCCCGGCAGGAACATGAGCGTGAATTCGAGCGCGCGCCACAGGCTCACCCACATCAGCGGGTCATGGAGCGCCGCGGCGTAGTTGTCGAACCAGACCCAGTGCGCCGGCCGGTTGGAGAGGAAGGCGTAGTCGGTGAAGCTGATCCAGAGGACGCGGAAGATCGGGTAAACCTGATAGCCGATGAAGAACACCAGCGCCGGCAGCAGGAACATCCACGAACTGACGCGCTCGCGCGTTCGCCGCGCATGGGCCGCCCGCGCCCCCACGCGATGCGTCGCGGTGCTCAGGCGGTTGGCTGCGATCGTCTGTTCCATGCGCTCAGACGATCATCTGCGCCGGGAAGTCGCGTTCAAGACGGAGGCGGACCGGCCACGTGCCAGCCGGTCCTGGTCGTCGCGTCATCGTCCGATGACTAGCCGCCGCGCTTCATCTCGGCGTGCACCGCCTCGACGACTTTCTGCATCGCGACCTTCGGGTTGGACTCCTGGCCCTTGAGGTACGTCTCCCAGATCGGCTTGCCGATGACGAACTGCTGCAGGCCGAAGATGTTGTTGTTGATCGCCTTGGCGCGATCGAGCTGGCTGCGCACCAGTGCGACGAAGGACGGCATCCAGTCCGGTTTCTTCGCGTCCCACTCGGCATAGATGGACTTGTAGGGCGGCAACTGGCCGGGGTGGGCGTTCGGCGTGCCGACGATCGAATCCTTCCAGATCTGCCGGTCGTAGGTCAGCGCGCGGATATACTCCGCCGCCTTCTCCTTGTTCTGGCCGTATTTGAACAGCGCGCAGCCGGTGGTCCAGAACACCGTGGAGCCCTCGCCGTTGGGGAATTTCGGCAGCGGGCCGAGATGCAGGGCCTTCGGGTCGTCCCAGTAGTTTGCCATGCGCAGCGGCGCGTTGAAGTATTTCGTGTAGTAGCCCACGCGCTGGGCGCCGAACGCGACCTCGTCCGGCGTGCCGTTGACGCCGCCGTCGGAAGCGCCTTCGAGCAGGATGTCGGGGTTCGCCAGCGCCATGATCTTCTTCATGAGCACGAGTGCTTCGATCGCGGCGTCGTTGGTGAAGTCGAACAGCCCCTCCGACGTGTAGACGTGGCTGTTCATGCTGTGCGTCATCGGCGCGAGCGAGCGCCAGCCGTGCGAGTCGAACGTCGCGCCGAACGGCGCCGCGTGCGAGTCCACGACCGTCTTGGCGCGGGTGAGATATTCGTCCCAGGTCCCCGGCGCCGCGTCCGGCAGGCCGGCTTTCTTCGTCAGGCCCGAATGCCAGCCCATGCCGATCACGTCGAGCAGGAACGGCCAACTGTAGAGCTTGCCGTCGATCATGCATTCCTCGTGGATCGACGGGATGATGTCGGCGAGCACGTCCTTCGGGATGTAGTTGTCCCACGGCTCGATGACGCCGGCCTTGACCATGGCCGACATCTCGACGAAGGGCGTCTGGCCGACATAGACGTCCCAGGTGCTTTCCTTGTTCTTGGCCTCGGCCACGAACCGCTCGATGCCAAAGCCCTCGACCGGCGCAATCTGGTAGTTGATGCCGGGAAACTTGGCGTTCACTGCCGGGATGCCGGGGTGCAGGTCCTGGATCCATTGATAGAACGTCGGCGTCAGCGGGCGATCGGCGGCGAAGGCCGGCCGGACGCCGCCCCGTGCCACCGCACCGATGCCGGCCAGCCCGAGGCCCGTCATCAGGCTGCGGGTGAGGAACGCGCGCCGGTCGATGGCTCCGCGCTGCAACGCATCTCGCGCCGCTTGCTGCAGAACGTATTCCTGTTCCCTTCGAACCGGCATCGGATCATCTCCTCGGTTGGCTCGCATGGTCCATGGGTGCGCGCTTCAGCGGAGCCGTGCCGGCCTCCGCCCGCGCCATTTCCGGGGCACGCACGGCAGACGCAGGTTCGTCTCGGCGCACATCATGAATGACGCTAGCATGTCGCTTTCCAGCGCCAAATAGTGATTCTCTGACAAAAGGGGGCGGGGCGCGGCGCGATTGACCCCGCAGCTTGCCGGCATAGGATCGGCCGCTCGGCCAACCCGCTCCAGCGAGGATGACTTCATGTACGCCGGCCCGATTATCGACGCGCACACGCATCTCTGGGACCTCGGGATGAACCGGCACCCCTGGCTCAGCCCGCGCGGGACGGTGGCGGCGCTGGCCGGGCTCGAAAAGCTTCGCACCGATTTTCTGGTCGAGGACTACCTGCGCGACAGCGCCGGCCAGAACATCGTGGCGAGTGTGCATATCGAGGCGCTGTGGGACCCCGCCGATCCGCTCGGCGAGACGCGCTGGCTGGAGACGCTCGACAAGTCCCGCGGCGTTGCCGTGCGCTACACCGCCGCCGCCCCGCTGGGCACGCCGGGGGCGGCGCGGGTGCTGGAGGCGCAAGCGGCCTTCACCCGCGTCGCCGGCATCCGCGCGATCCTGAGTTTCCATCCGACCGAGCCCGCGAAGTCCTTCGCCGCACGAGGCGACATCGCGATTGACCCGGCCTGGCGCGCGGATGTCGCGCGCCTCATCCCGCTCGGTCTGAACCTCGAACTGATGATGTATCCCTATCAACTCGCCGACGTGCTTGCCCTCGCGCGCCACCTGCCGGACTTGCAGATCATCGTGAACCACTGCGCGAGCCCCATCGACCGCGACGCGGAGGGCATGCGGCGGTGGCAGGAGTCCGTGCGGCAACTCGCCACCTGCCCGAACATCGCGCTGAAGGTCTCGAACATCACCGCCTATGTGCCGGGCGCCCCGTACGACGAGGTCCGCGCCATCGCGGAGCACTGCATCGGCTGTTTCGGCACGCAGCGCACGATGCTGGCGACCGACTGGCCGGTGGCGCGCCTCAACGCCGGCTTTGCCGACATCTACGACACGTTCAGGCGCATCACCGACGGATACTCCGCCGACGAGCAGCGCGCGCTGTTCCACGACAACGCGCAGCGATTCTATCGGCTTCCCTGACCGCGCGGGTCAGGCGGGCAGCATCGCCCGCGCGATGTCGCGGTAGATCAGCGCCGCCTGGATGAGATCGTCCTTCGGCACGAACTCATCCGGCTGGTGCGCCTGATCGAGCGAACCGGGGCCGAGGATGAGGCCGACGCTGCCGGTGGCGTGAAAATGCACGAGATCGCAGCCGCCGGTCAGCCCGCCCGGCTGCGGCAGCGCCACGCCGTGCCGCGCGGCGGCCGCGAGGGCGGCGTGGAGCAGGGGCGAGTCCGGCAGCGTCTCGGCCGAGCCGGCGGCGGTGCGCACCTCCGCCAGCGCCGCGTCGATCCCGTGTTCTTCCCGGGCGTGCCGCAGCAGCGTGTGCAGGTCATCCAGGGCCGTCTCCAGCCGCTCGCCGGGCAGAACGCGCTCGTCGTAGACGACCTCGCACAGATCGGGCACGACGTTGTCGGCGATGCTGCCCGCGATGCGCGCGACCGTCAGGCTGGCATGGCCGACGAGCGGATGGTGCCTTCGGCGCAGCATCGCATCGCGCGCATCCAGCAGGTGGACGAGCCGCGCCGCGGCGGTGATGGCGTTGCGGCCGAGCTCGGGGCGCCCGGAATGCGCCGCACGGCCACGCACGTGGATGATGGGGCGCAGACAGCCCTTGTGGGCGGCGTAGACCGCGTTGCGCGTGGGCTCACCGATCACCACCCAGTCGTAGCGCGGGATCCCGGCGGCCGCCGCCTTGGCGCCCGTGCCGTTGATCTCCTCGTCGGCGACGAAGGCCAGCACCAGCGTGCCGCGCCACGCGGTGCGCGTGGCGGCGAGGAGCCGGCCGGCCTCCGCCATCGCGGCAACCTGTCCCTTCGCGTCGCAGGCGCCGCGGCCGTGGAGGCGCCCGTCGCGCTCGACGAGGCGGAAGGGATCGCTGCTCCAGCCGGTGCCGACCGGCACCGTGTCGAGATGCGAGTTCAGGGCGAAGATCGGGCCCGGGCCGTTGTCGATCCGGGCGATGACGTTGGCGCGGCCGGGGGCAACCGGCCGGACCTCCGTGGCGAAGCCCGCACCCCGCAGGTCCTCGGCCAGCATCGTGGCGGCCGCGGTCTCCTGGCCGGGGGGATTCTGGGTGTCGAATGCCACCAGCCGGGCGAGCAGCCCGACCAGGCGGCCGGGCTCGGGCGAGGAGTCGCTCACCACAGCGTATAGCCGCCGTCGATGACGAAGGCGGCGCCGGTGACATAGCTTGCGGCCGGGCTCGCGAGATAGACGGCGAGCGGCCCGATCTCGTCGGGCTCGCCGGCGCGGCCCATCGGCACGTTGCGCACATGCGCCTCGATGACCTCCGGCCGTTCCCGGCTCCAGCGCCGGTTGGCGTCGGTCATGAACAGGCCGGGGCAGATCGCGTTGACGGTTACGCCGTGCGGTGCCCAGTCGGCGGCGGCGCAGCGGGTGAAGTGCAGCACGGCCGCCTTCGCCGTCTCGTAGTGCCGCCCGGCGATGCCGCGATTGGCGATCATCGCGCTGATCGAGGCGATATTGATCACCCGCCCGCCGCCGCGCGCGAGCATGGCGCCGCCGATCAGCTTGGTCGCCACAAAGCAGCTCGTGAGGTTGTGGTCGATCAGGCGCTGCCACGTGGCCAGCGGCTCCGCCTCGATCGGCACGTTTTCCAACCGGCCGCCGACGTTGTTGACGAGGATGTCGATCGGCGCGCATTCGTCGAGCGCCCGGGCACAGGCGGCCTCGCACGCGGCGGGGCTGCCCATGTCGGCGACGATCGTCCACGCCTGCACGCCCCGCGCGCGCACTTCGTCGGCCGCCGCCGCGAGTGTCGCCTCGGTCCGGCCGGTGAGGATCACGTCGGCGCCGGCCTCCGCCAGGGCCAGCGCCATCGCGCGCCCGAGCCCGCGGCTGCCGCCGCTCACCAGCGCCCGCTTGCCGTCGAGGCGGAACCGGTCGAGCACACCCATGATCGCCGTCGGCGCGGTCAATGGACGTCGAGCGGGCGGGCGGCACAGCGGGCGTAGCTGGCCTGCCAAGGCCGCTCGCGCTCGATCGCCGCGCTCGCCGCCAGCACGTCCGCGTCGGCGTAGCGCCGGCCGATGAGCTGCAGCCCGACTGGCAGGCCGTCCGCGCTGAGGCCGGCCGGGACGGAGGCCGCGGGATGGCCGGTGAAGTTCACCGGATAGGTCATGCACCAGCCGATCAGCGGATCGACCGTCTCACCGTTGATGGCGCGCGGGCCCACGGTGTTGCCGTCGGTGGCATTGTCCACCGGCAGGCAGGCGAGGGTGGGCGTGACCAGCATCCGGCAGTCGTCGAGCACGCGGCCAACTGCCTCGAACACGTCGGAGCGCTTGACCTGATCGCCCAGATAGTCGACCGCGCTGCGCGTCTCGATGACGCGCAGCCAGTGATGCAGCTCCGGCGGCAGGTCCTGCGGATGGTCGCGCAGCAGGTCGATGCCGTCGCGGCGGAACCCTTCAAGCGTCAGCGGCAGGCCCTGGAGGACCAGACGGCACCAGACATCGCTCAGCTCCTGCTGGGAATGGCGCATGTCGATGCGCACTTCCTCCACCTGCGCGCCCGCCGCCGCCAGCGCCGCCACGGCCTGGTCGGTCACGCGCAGCACTTCCGGGTCGACCGGATACATGCCGAAATCGCGGCTGTAGCCGATCTTCCAGCCGCGGACCGAGCCGTTCAGCGCCGCCAGCGGATCGAGGCCCGTGTCGAGACTGAACGGGTCGCGCGAATCGTATCCGGCGAGGGCGGAGACCGCGAGCGCGGCATCCGCGACGGTGCGGGTGATCGCCCCTTCGAACAGGAACGGCGCGGTGCCGCCGAATGCGTTCGGCCGGGTGCGCATCGGCACCCGGCCGAAGGCGGGCTTGTAGCCATAGACGCCGCACCACGCCGCAGGGATGCGGATCGAGCCGCCGCCGTCGGTGCCCTCGGCGATCGGCAGCAGCCCGTCGGCGACCATCGCCGCACTGCCGCCCGACGAGCCGCCGGTGTTCTTCGCAAGGTTGAACGGGTTGCGCGACGGACCGAAGGCGTAGTTGTCGCAGGTGCCGCGGAACCCGAAGATCGGGCTGTTGGTCTTGCCGATGACGATGGCGCCCGCCGCCTCCATGCGTTCCACGAACGGGCAGGCGGCCGAGGTGCGGTAGTCGCGCAGCGCCCGCACGCCGCCGAAGCTGCTCACCCAGCCCGGCTTGAAGTCGAAGCAGTCCTTCATCGCCACCGGTAGCCCGTGGAGCGGGCCGAGCCGCTCGCCGCGCATCACCGCCGCCTCGGCGCGTCTGGCCTGCGCGCGGGCCTCGTCGAAGCCGAAGATCACCATGGCGTTGAGACTGGGATTGCGCCGCTCGATCCGCGCGATGACGCGGTCGAGCAGTTCGACCGGCGAGATGGCGCGGTCACGGATGCGCCGCGCCAGGTCGATGGCCGTCGCGCCATCCAGTTCATCGGTCATGGTGCTTGCCCCCACTGCGCCCGCCGGGCAGGCTAGCGCGGCCGCCGGCGGGCGCAACAGGGCGAAGGGCCGTTCAGGCCAACGCGACGACGCGCCCGTTGCGCGCGGGCAGCACGCCGTTCGCGCCGCGATCGGCCGTCTCCCGCGCACCCAGGCGCACGGCGTCGGCGACGATGGAGGCGAGGAGCGCGTCGCCCACCGCGCTGCCGCCAGCCCGGATCTCGGCCTGATAGATGCGCAGCTTGGCGAGCAGGTCACTGAGCGACGCCGCCGGCGCGCGCGTGATCGACCAGGCCAGCGCGTCCGCCGCGTCGCACGCGGCCGCGCACTCCGCCTCCAGCGCGTCGGGGCGGTTGGCACGTGCAATGACTGCCCGCCACTGGGCGGCGAGTGCTGCGAGACCGACTTGCGTCTTCGTCCCGCCATAACCAGACATGACCTTCCCTCTCCCGGTGTTGCGGCGGCATCGTAACTATGCCGAGAGCGGGATCTATCTCACAAGGGCGTGGGTGCCGGCGGCGCGACGAAATCGCTTGGCGGGATGCCGCCAGGTCATTGAAGCGCGCGGGGAATCGGTGCTTCCGCAGGCCGGGCCGGGGGGCATGGCGTCAGCCGATCTGGCGCACCATTTCGGCCAACCCGTCGTGCAGATCGACCCGCGGCTCATAGCCGAAATCGCGGCGTGCCGCCTCGATCACCAGCGGCCCGAGATGCCCGTCGCTCCAGGCGGCCGGGCCTTCGATGGTCGTCATCGCGCGGAGCAGTGTGCGCAGGCGCTCCGCCACTTCCGCTTCCGCGAGCCAGGTGCCGCCGCTGATATTGTAGGCGAAACGATGGTCGGGCGGAGCACCCAGCGCACACAGCACGGCGCGTGCCGCATCGTCGGCATGGATGTATTGGCGTTGTCCGCTGCCGGGTGCCGAGACCGCGACCGGACGTCCCTCGCGGGTTGCAACGATCATATCGCGGAGGGCGCACGGGGTCTGGCGATCCGGGCCATAGACCGTCGACAGGCGCAGCGCGATCGCGTCGAGACCGTAGTGCCGGACATACCCATGCAGCAGTGCCTCGCCCGCGACCTTCGTCTCGGCATAGAAGCTGGCCGGGTGCAGCGGCGCGTCCTCCGTCACCGGGTCGAGTGTGGCCTGATCGCCGTACACCGCGATCGAGGATGCCCAGACGAGCCGCCGTACGCCGGCCCGGTGCGCGGCCGCGAACACCGCCATGCAAGCGCCGACATTCGCCGTGGCGATGGCGGCCGGATTGTCAAGCAACAGCATGGGACCGGATACCGCGCCGAAATGAACCACGGCGTCACAACCCCGCATCGCTGCTGCCACCGCCTCGTCATCGGCGAGGCTGCCGACCTGCGCGGGAAACGGCGCGCCGGCCGGCGGGGGGCGCAGATCGAACCCCTGGACCGACACGCCGCTGGCGATGAGAAGCCCGGCGACACGATGGCCGATCAGGCCGCTGCTGCCGGTGACGAGAACACGTTCCACTGTCTTTGCCCTTTCGAAGGCATAGCGTGCCGCATTTGTGCGCAATATTCCAAACTCCTGCAATTGCTCGCTGTCGTCCTGCCCGGATTGTCTACGCCAGGGGCACTCCCCATAGTGCCGCCACGTGAGCGTGGGGGATCGATGCGATGCAGGACGACCGCGACTATGTCGGCTACGGGGACGCGCTGCCGCATGCGCAATGGCCCGGCGGCGCGCGCATCGCGGTCAATATCAACGTCAACTACGAGGGCGGTGGCGAGCACACGCTGATGGACGGCGACGACGCGTCCGAGGGGATGCTCAACGACATCGGCATGCCGGCGTATCCGGGCCTGCGCAGCCCGATCACCGAGAGCGTCTTCGAATACGGCTCGCGCGTCGGCAGTTGGCGGCTGCTGCGGCTGTTCCGGAAATACGGCATGAAAGTCTGCCTGCTCGCGGTCGCCCGTGCCGCCGAGCGCAATCCGCACGTCGCCCGCGCCTATGCGGCCGAAGGGCACGAGATCGTCAGCCACCACTACCGCTGGCTCGACTACCACGCCGTGCCGGAGGCGGAGGAGCGCGAGCATGTCCGCCGCGCCTTCGAGACGCTGGAGCAGATCACCGGCGCGCCGGTGGTCGGCTGGATGACGGGGCGGCCGAGTGCCAATACGCGCCGTCTGCTCGTTGAAACGGGGCGCCTGCTCTATGACCGCGACTCGCTCAACGACGAACTGCCGTACTGGCGCATGGTGGGCGGCACACCGCATCTGGTGATCCCCTATTCCTTTGAAACCAACGACAACCGCTTCGACCAGAACCACGGGTTCTCCACCGGCGACGATTTCGCCCGGTACATGATCGACTGCTTCGACACGCTGTACGAGGAGGGCGCTGAACGGCCGAAGCTGATGTCGCTCGCCGTGCACGACCGGATCATCGGCCGGCCCGGACGCATCACGGGTCTCGACCGGCTTCTCGCCCATGTCGCCCGGCACGATCGGGTCTGGGTCGCGACGGGCCGGCAGATCGCCGAGCACTGGCGGCGCGTGCATCCCTTTGCGGCGTGATGGCACGCGAGTTGCTCTCCCCGTTCCCCCGTTGTTGGAAACTTCAGGCGGGGGAACGCTGTGCCAAGTCTGCGCAAGCATCTGCTGATCGCGATCGCGGCGGGATTCGCCGCGCTGGGTGCCACATCAGCCGCACGCGCGGCCGGGCCCGCCTGCGCACCGGCCAAGCTCGGCGAGAAGTATCCCAGTCTCGTCGGCAAGACGATCAAGATGGGCGCCGATCCGCAAACCCAGCCCTATGTCCTGCGCGACCCCGCCGACTTCAACAAGGTGATCGGGGCCGACACCGAGCTTGCGGCCGCCGTCTTCGACTGCGTGGGCATCAAGCACGAAATGTTCCTCGGCGGCTGGTCCGGCATGCTGCCGGCCCTCACGGCGGGCCAGATCGATGTGTTCTGGGACACGCTCTACTACACGCCGGAGCGTGCGAAAGAGGCGGACTTCGTCGTCTACATGCAGGCCGGTACCGGCGCGCTGACGCAGCCGGGCAATCCGAAGCACATCACGTCCTGGGACGATTCCTGCGGCGACACCTATGCCGTCGGGCTGGGCACCGTCGAGGAGGTGAAGATGCATGAGGAGGATGCGGCCTGCAAGGCGAAGGGCAAGGCCGGCATCACCATCCTGACCTATCCCGACCAGGCGTCCGGCATGCGGCTGATCCAGATGAGCCGCGCCGACATCATGCTGACCGATCTGTCGATGGTCGACTCCCAGGTTGCCGCGCATCCGGAGATCTATGCGCGCGCCTACAAGGTGCTCACCGGCTTCCTGATCGGCGCGGCGGTGAAGAAGGGCAACGGCGAACTGCTGCATGCGATCGAAGACGGCCTCACGATCATGCAGGCCAACGGGACGCAGAAGGCGATCTTCGAGAAGTACCACATCGATCCGTCGCTGCAGGAACCGGTGGCGATCAAGACGAAGTAACACGGCCCGATGCGACGAGCGGCGTTGGCGGCGGCGCTTGCCGCCCTGGTCCCTGCGACCGCGATGGCCGCGGGTACGCCCGCCTTCCCTTGGGTCAACGAGGTCTGGTCGTACACAATCTCGGGTTTTCTCTGGACCGGGGCCGTGCTCGCGGTGGAGATCACGGCCCTCGGCATGACCACGGGCGTCGTGCTCGGTCTCGGGCTTGCCCTGATGCGGCTGTCGCGGCTGCGCGTCGTCAGCAGCGTTGCGTGGTTCTACATCTTCATCATGCGCGGCACGCCACTGCTGCTGCAGCTCGTGTTCGTGTTCGACGCGCTGCCGGCGATCGGCATCAAGCTCGACAGCTTCGCGACCGCCGTGATCGCCTTCGCGCTGAACGAGGCGGCCTTCAGCGCCGAGATCATCCGCGGCGGCATCTTCTCGGTGAACCGCACACAGTCGATTGCCGCGGCATCGCTGGGGATGGGCGGCTGGCTGACGCTGCGGCGGATCATCCTGCCGCAGGCGATGCGCGCGATCCTGCCCGGCATCGCGAACAACACGGTCAGCATGCTCAAGCTGACCTCCATCGCGTCGGTCATCTTCGTCAACGAGCTGACGTTCCGCGCGCAGCAGATCGTCGGGCAGAACTTCCGCTTCTTCACGGTGTTCACCGCCGCCGCCATCATCTACCTGCTGCTGACCAGCGCCATCGCCGCCGCCCAGGCGCTCGCCGAGCGGCGCTTCAGCGAGGAGCGCGATCCCGGCGCCGGCGGCATCTTCAGCCGGCTGTTGCGGCCGCACGGTGTCGCATCGCCACTGCCCGCGGCGATCGTGCCGATGCGGCCAAACACGCTGGAGCCGCAGGATCTTGCCTGGCTGCAGTTGCATGAACGGGCACGCGAGAGCGATGCGCCGTTCGTGGCCGGCCACAACGTGCAGAAATCCTATGGAGCGCGGCAGGTTCTCGCGGGGCTCGACTTCGTGGTGAAGCAGGGAGAGGTGGTGACGATCCTCGGCCCCAGCGGCTCCGGCAAGAGCACCCTGCTGCGCATGATCAATCACCTCGAGGCGATGGACTGGGGCGAGATCACCGTCGACGGCAAGCAGGTCGGATACCAGCCGAGCAACGGCGGCAAGCCGCGCCCGACGCGCGACCTCGCGCGGGCACGGGCCGACGCACGCATCGGCATGGTATTCCAGCACTTCAACCTGTTCGCGCATCTCACGGCGCTCGAGAACGTCATCGAGGCGCCGATCCGCGTGCATGGCGTGAAGCGGGCGGAGGCGATCGCGCAGGGGATGCGGCTGCTGGCGAGCGTCGGGCTGGCCGCGCATGCGCATCATCTGCCGCATCGCCTGTCGGGCGGCCAGCAGCAGCGCGTCGCCATCGCCCGCGCGCTGGCGATCCGGCCGACGCTGATGCTGTTCGACGAGCCGACCTCGGCGCTCGATCCTGAACTGGTCGGGGAGGTGCTGGGCGTGATGCGGAAGCTCGCGGAAGCCGGTATGACGATGATCGTCGTGACGCATGAGATGCGCTTCGCCCGCCAGGTCGGCGATCGCGTCATCTTCATGGACGAGGGCCGCGTGGTGGAGGAGGGGCCGCCCGCGCAGGTGATCGACGCGCCGCGCCACGAGCGCACGCGTCGCTTCCTGCGGCAGGTGGAACACGAAGAGGACGTGACTTAGCGTCGAGGGGGGATACCATGCGCCAGCATCACCTGCCGGTCAGCCGTACGACCGTTCACTGGGGGTATTTCAGCCGCACGCTTGCGCCGGCACTGACGGTGCGCTCCGGCGACCACGCGACGATCGAGACGCTGACGCATCATGCGGCCGACGACTATGACCGCATGGTGCTCGGTGACGCTGCGGCGGAGAGCATCTATCGCTGGACGCGCGAGGAACGGCCGATGCGCCGCGGCGCCGGGCCCGCGGAGGGGCCGTTCAAGCTCGGGCCCGGGGAAGGCCTCGGCGTGCATCTGCTCACCGGCCCGGTGGAGATCGAGGGTGCAGAGCCGGGCGACGTGCTGGAGGTGCGCATCCTCGACATCCAACCGCGGCCCTCCCGAAATCCGCTGTTCGCCGGCCGCACCTTCGGCTCCAACGCCGCCGCCAGCTGGGGCTTCCACTATCACGACTTGATCGAGGAGCCGAAGCCGCGCGAGGTGATCACGATCTTCGAGCTGGACACGTCCGGCGAGCCGACGGCGAAGGCTGTCTACAACTACGTGTGGGTGCCGCAGACCGACCCGCACGGCGTGGTGCACGCGACGATCGACTATCCCGGGGTGCGGGTCGACCACGCGCTGGTGACGAAGCGGCACCACATCCTGGCCAATGTGCGCGTGCCGGCGCGGCTGCATTTCGGCACGATGGGGCTGGCGCCGTCCGAAGCCGAGTTCGTCAGCTCGATCCCACCGAGCTACACCGGCGGCAACATTGACGACTGGCGCATCGGCAAAGGCGCGCGGATGTACTATCCGGTCGCGGTACCCGGCGCGCTGTTCTCGGTCGGCGACCCGCACGCGGCGCAGGGTGACAGCGAACTCGGCGGCACCGCGATCGAGACGTCGCTGACCGGCGAATTCGCGTTCGTCCTGCACAAGCACCGCGATCTCGGCGGCACGGTGCTGGAGGGGCTGGCGCATCCGCTGCTGGAGACGGACGACCAGTTCTCCGTCTACGGCTTCACCTTTCCGAACTACCTGGCGGAGCTGGGCGCCAACGCGCAGACCGAGGTGGCCCGCCACGCCAGCATCGACCGCGCGATGCGCGATGCGTTCCGCAAGCTGCGCCGCTTCCTGATGACGGTGCATCGGCTGAGCGAGGATGAGGCGATCGCGCTGATGTCGGTCGGGGCGGATTTCGCCATCACGCAGGTGGTGGACGGCAACTGGGGCGTCCACGGCTCCATTCGCAAGAGCATGTTTGTCAGCCGCTGAAAGGGAGAAACGGATGTCACAACGACAGGTTTTCGAGGCGAAGGATTTTGCGCTGCAGAAGGGCGGCGTGCTGCCGGCGGCGCGGCTCGTCTACCGCACGCTCGGCACGCTCGCGCCGGCGCGCGACAACGTGGTGCTGATCCCGTCCTGGTATTCCGGCACCGACAAGGAGGCCGAGTTCTGCATGGTGGGTCCTGGCCGTGCGATCGACCCCGCGCGGCACTACGTCGTGTTTACGAACCTGCTGTGCGGCGGCGTCTCGTCCTCGCCGAGCAACACGCCGGCGCCGTTCGAGGCGGGGCGGTTTCCGCGCGTGACGCTGTTCGACAACGTCCGCCTGCAGCACATGCTACTCACCCAGCGGCTCGGCATCGAGCGGCTGCGCCTGGTCACCGGCTGGTCGATGGGTGGCTGCCAGTCGTTCCAATGGGGCGCCCAGTATCCCGACATGATGCAGGCGATCGCACCGCTCTGCTGCTCGGCGCGCACCGCGAACTTCAACAAGGTGTTCCTGTTCTCGCTGCGCCGCGCGCTCGAACTCGACCCCGCCTATGCGGACGGGTTCTACACGCGCCCGCCGGTGCGCGGGCTGAAGGCGTTCGCGACGATCTATGCCGGCTGGGGATTTTCCGAGCCGTTCTTCCGCACCGAGGGCTTCCGCCTCTTCGGTGCCGCGACGTACGCCGAATTCGTGCAGAATTTCTGGGAGAACGCGTTCTTGCGCCACGACGCCAACGACCTGCTGGCGTTGCTGCAGACGTGGCACGATGGCGACATCAGCGACAACCCGAGCTACGGCGGCGACCTGGACGCGGCCCTGGGCGCGATCAAGGCCCGCACGATCATCATGCCGGGCGCCTATGACAGCTACTTTCCGCCGGTCGACAGCCAATACGAAGCGAGCCGGATTGCCGGGGCCGAATGCCGCGTCATCGACTCGATCTGGGGCCACATGACGCTGTGGAACCCGGCCGATCAGCCGTTCATCGATGCGGCGCTGGCGGAGTTGCTGCGAGACTGAACGCGCGGTGCGCTTCCGGAATGGTACTTCGTTGCGGATCTCACGCAAGTGTGACGCGGATGCGAAATGAAACCGCGTAAGCTTCGGCGGATACTCCCCCCTAGAAACTAAACCTCGTGCACTCGGGCGGCTCCTTCCCGCCGCCCGCCTTTTTGTCTCGGCACCGGCGTGCACGGATATGTCCCGCGTATGCGAGCCGATGCGGCCAGCGCCGGGCTGGCTGCCGCCGACTGGCGCGTTCCGCTATACCCGTCTACATACGACGGCCGCAGGTCCAAATTCCGGCGGGTCGGCAGCCTTGGCAGCCGGTGGGCGATCGAGCGCGGTTGGTAAGGTGGCTGGCACCGGCGGCCCGAGCGGGGAGCGTCGGTGCGCTGCTG
The DNA here is from genome assembly GCA_017307335.1 of Alphaproteobacteria bacterium. GTDB lineage: Bacteria > Pseudomonadota > Alphaproteobacteria > Acetobacterales > Acetobacteraceae > JAFKFJ01. Next base: position 26,806 of record JAFKFJ010000188.1, read on the forward strand.
GACGGGGAAGGCGGCGAGGGCAATGACCAAGCGCGTTCAAGCCTATGCCAACTGCAGCGACGGCGTCTGGGCGCCGGAGCCGGTGACGATGCCGGCGCGCAACCCGGCCACCGGTTGAGACGATCGGCTTGTTGCCCAACAGCAGCCGCGAAACGGCGTCCCGCGCCGTCGCCGCGGCCAAGGCTGCCGCGGCCGGTTGGGCGGCGACCCCGGTGTGGCAGCATGCCGCGATGTGCGTCGCCATCGCCGCCTCGATCGACGAGCGCCGCTAGGCAACCCGTTGCAGCAGGGAACGACGATGGGGCCACTCAACAATCCGAAAGTCGCGGCGAAGGTTGCCGAACACGTCGCGGACGCCGTTGCGCGGGGGCGGTGCTGCATACCGGCGGCAAGGCGCAGCCGGACCTTGGCAGCGACCTCAACTTCGAGCCGACGGTGCTGAGCGGCGTCACCCGCGCCATGAAGATCAACCGCGAAGAAACCTTCGGCCCTGTTGTCCCGGTGCTTTCGTTCCGCGACGACGCCGAGGCGCTCGATCTCGCGCTCGACAGCGAGTATGGGCTGAGCGTCGGCGTCTTCTCCCAAGACACCGAGCGGGCGCTGCGGGTCGCCGAGGCGATCCCGGCCGGCATCGTCAACATCAACAGCGGGAGCACCTAGTGGGAGCTGCACCTGCCGTTTGGTGGCGGCAGCGGCACGCGCAGCGGCATCGGCCGCCTCGGCGGGAAGCTGACGCTCGAGGCGATGACCGAGATCGAGATGATCTCGCTCCGTCGCGGTCGGAACCTTTGAACGCCTTCCCGCCGGTTCGAGCTATGGGACACATTTCGCGCAGGGTGAAGAACGGCTGGGTCAACGGCGGCAGGAGCTTGCCATTCATTGCGCAGGCTCCCATACAGACTGCTCGCGGAGGCTCGCGCAACCGTCGGCCGAACGGTAGCGCGGACGAAGATCCTTTTGGAAAGGAAGCGGGAGATGACGCTCGACGACACCATTGCAGTCGACCTGCTCATCGGCGGTGAGTGGCAGCGGGCCCAATCCGGCGAGCGAATTGAACTGATCAACCCGGCGACCGAAGAGTCGGTCGGCACCGCGGCGCAAGCGTCACGTGCCGATACCGACGCCGCGATCGCGGCGGCTTCCGACGGTCTCAAGGTGTGGTCAAGGACGGCCCCATGGGATCGCGCGAAGGTGCTGCGCAAGGCTGCCGTCCTGCTCGCGGAACGGGGCGAGGCTGTTGCGCGGCGCGTCGTTCTGGAATGCGGCAAGCCGATCGCACAGTCGCGCGCCGAGGTCGCGAGTTGCGTGGACTATTTCGACTGGTTTGCAGGTGAAGCGCAGCGCCTTTACGGGGAGGTGCTGCAAGGCCGAACGGCGGAACAGAAATTCATGGCGACGAAAGAGCCGGTGGGCGTCGTCGCCGCCTTCACTGCCTGGAACTTCCCGATCTCGCTGCAGGCGCGCAAGATCGCGCCGGCGCTGGCGGCCGGCTGTTCCGTCGTGTGTCGTCCCGCGGAAGAAGGCACGGGGGCGGTCGCGCTGATGCTGCAATGCCTGATCGAGGCCGGGCTGCCGCCGGGCGTCGTCAACATGGTGAGCGGCGCTCCGCAGGAGATCTCGGAGACCGTGATGGACAGCGAGATCGTCCGCAAGGTCTCGTTCACTGGGAGCATCCCGGTCGGCAAATGGTTCATCCGGCGATCCGCTGACACGGTGAAGCGGATGTCGATGGAACTGGGCGGTCACGCGCCGGTCATCATCTGGGATGATGTGGACGCGGCCCGCATCGCGGCACTCGCGGCGGTCGGAAAGTTCCGCAACAACGGGCAGGTCTGTGTCTCCCCGACGCGGTTCTTTGTGCATGACGGGTTGAAGGAGGCGTTCATCGACGCCTTCATCGGTGCCACCAAGGCGATGAAGCTCGGCAATGGTCTCGACTCGTCGGTCGACATTGGCCCGCTGATCAATGCTCGGCGCTTGGACGCGATCAAGGGCATCGTCGAGGACACGCAGTCCGGAGGCGCCAGGCTCGCGGCCGGTGGGCAGCGGCCAGCGGGCATCAATCGCGGGTACTTTTTTGAGCCGACGGTGTTCACCGATACGCCCGACAGCGCCCGCGGCATGATCGACGAGCCGTTCGGCCCCATCGCGATGCTCACCAGCTTCGACGAATTCGACGACGTGATCGCGCGCGCGAACAGCCTGCCGCAGGGGCTCGCCGCTTATGTGTTTACGAACTCGCTGAAGCGGGCGCACATGACGGCGGATGCGCTCAAGACCGGCATCGTTTGTGTCAACACGCTGCAGGCCGCAACGACCGAGATGCCATTCGGCGGCGTGAAGCACTCGGGCTTCGGGCGTGAAGGCGGATCACACTCCATCCAGGACTATCTGGACACCAAGTTCATCAACATCGTGATGTGACGAAAGGCGTAAGCCGCGGGCAAGGCGGCAGCGTGATGCGCTGCTCCGGCGATGGTGCTGACCTGTCCGTGCTGTCTGTTCGATAGTCGGTGGCCGCGTGTGGCCGTCGCGGGTTCCAGACCTGCAATAGGCCCGCCACGCCGCCGGTCCGGCGCACAGTACCTGGCGCGCGAAAGTGCGGCGCAGTATCGACCGTGTGGGTCAACAAAAGGGAGCGGTCCGGAGAGAACCCCTCACCCGGCATGTATGGCCTGCGTGCCGCGTTCAGCTCACCTGCCGGTTGCGATCGAAGAGCGCGTTGGCGAGGGTCTCGATCCGGTCGCGCCAAGCCAGCTTCGCGCGCCACGCATCGGGAATGGCGCTCGCCCCGTAGAGTGCGCCGGCGAGCTGCCCGGCAACCGCGGTCGCGCTGTCGGCGTCGTCGCCGAGATTGGCCGCGACGAGCACCGCGTCGCGGAAATTGTCGGTCTGCCAGACCGACCACAGCGCCGCTTCCAGCGTGTGCACGACATAACCGCTCGAACGTATCTGATCGCGCGTCTTCTCCTTCCACTCGCCCGCGGAGATGAACAGCAGCTTCGGTGCGAGGCTCATCACCCGCGGCCGCGTCGCTCCCTCCTTGTCGGCGCCACTCAGCGCGTCGAGCAACTGCACGACGAAGAGGCGGCAAGCATCGAGGCATTCCTGCGTGCCGTGCGTGGTGCGCGACTGTTTCTGCGCCAGGAACTCGGCGCGGTCCTCGTCGCCGGCGGCGAAGATGGCGAGTGGCGCGAGGCGCGCGAGCGACCCGTTGCCGGCGGCGCGCGCTTCCTCGCTGCCGGCGGCGGCGATGCCGGTCGCGGCAAACGCTTCGATCGCGGCGCGCGTGGTGACGCCGATGTCGAAGCATTTCCCGGGCACCGTATTCTCGCCGCGCTCGAGCCAGGCGCGGAAGCGTGTCATCAGGTCGTCCTGATCGACCGTGCCGGCCGCCAACAGCGACTCCGCGAGGCAAAGCGCCATGGTCGTGTCGTCGGTCCACTCCCCGGGCGCGAGCTTGAACGGGCCGCCGCCGATCATGTCGGTGAGCGGGGGAAAGCTGCCGCGCGGCTTGAACTCCACCGCGGCCCCCACCGCGTCGCCGACGGCGAGGCCGAGGAAGCAGCCGAGCGCGCGATCCCGCGCCGCCGCCTCGTCGAGCGGCGGCCAATCCGGGCCGCGCAACGCGGCGATGCGGGGATCGATCGGCGGCGGGCCCTGGTCCGGCCCCGGCGGGACGCCACTGTTCACCTTCGCGATCAGCAGGTCCGACGCGCCGGGCAGCAGGTAGCTGTACTGCTCGACCTTGCGCGCCTCCGCCACGACGTCGTCGCTCTCGTCCGCGGAACCGCTCATCAGACCTCCTGCACCACTACGAGGATTTTGGTCGGGTCGGAACCATCGCGCGACAGCACCCTAAACTGCGTGCCCGGCACGAACAGCACCTCGGACTCCTTCGGATAGGCGGACATCGGCGCCACGTTGCGCCCGGTGTTGCCGTGCACCGATATCTGGTACTTGCCGGGGAAGTTGTAACCGACGCCCGTGCTCCAGAACGCCTTCACCGTGAACACGTTGCCCGGCTGGTACTGCGCGTCCGCCCCCGGCCATTCGGACTCGCCGCGGCGGGTGACACCCCCGCCGTAGGGCGGCAGTTTCTGCACCGCCTTCGCCGCCTCGGCGTTCTTGATCTCGGTGTCCGCCTTCTGCTTCCCGATGGGTGCCGAGGGTAAGCCGAGCAACAGGGCGTTCATCTCCTTAAAGTCGTTGGTCGTGTAAGTATACACGGCAACCATCTCACCCGGCGAGAGCTTGCTCGGATTGGCGCCAAAGGCGACGGTCGTGTTGACCGCGTCGAGAAGCCGTTCCTTGAACTGGTCGGGCGCGAGGGCCGTCTGCATCTGGGCTTCCGGAGAGGAGGGGTCGGCCTTCGCGAGATCATCCACCTGCTTCATGAGCGGCGGTGCCAGGAGTTCGTTCTTGAACCGGTCGCTCAGCGTCTTGTATGTGTTTCGTTGCAGGGCCCGAAGCCCGAAGAGCGCCGCCTGGGGATCGTTCGCCGCCTGCTTGATGAGCGCGTCAAGCGCGGCCTTGACTCCCGCTGCACCCTGCTCAAGCCAGTCGAGGCTGTCCTTCTTGGCCCGCAGGCTGTAGGCGTCGCAGGCGCCAGCGATGAGCGTGCGCTCGACCGCTGTCTCCCCCCATTTTGCCCACGAAACGGCATTCGCCTTGAGGGTGTTGACGCGGGCCAGCAGGGCGGGCGCCTTTGCGAGTTCGCCGGCGATCTGATCCGGGCCTGCATTCGCGAGGTCGGTGCGCTCCTGCGTCAGCTCGGCGTGCTGCTTGCGGAAGAGCTTCTGAAGCGGCGCATCGACGATTTTCGGGAGCTCGGCCTGTGCCTCCGCCAGCGATTTGTCGATGTCGGCAAGCGCGCTCGCTCGCGCCGGGAGGATCTGCAAGACCTGATTCGCCGTGGCCGTCAGCGCGTTGGCATTGTTTGCGCAGGCGGCGAGGGCCTGTTCAGCGGCCTGCAGGAGCGGGGCATCAACCTGCGAGCTCAGTGTGATGCGCTCGTTCTGCACTCCCGCCAGCCGCTTGCCGAGCGGCTGGGCGAATACCGGCTCGCTGATCTTGCCGATGGCGGTCGCCGCAGCGTTCGCGGCGTTGAGAGCCTCCTGTGCCCTCTGGGCACGCCGGGCCGCATCGGCGAGGAAGCCGTCGACGGCGGGTTTTGCCGTCGCGGCGGCGGCCCGCGCGGAGTTCTTGACGGCCTCGAGTGCGTCGCATTTCCCCTGGTTGTCGGGCCTGGCGAGCGCGGACTGCCGCGCCTGGTCCAGGGTATTCAGCTGTGCGGCCAGCCCCAGATGCTGCAGCCCGGCGCTGCTCAGGCGGGCGAGTTGCGCGCGCAGCGCGTTCAGGGCTTCCGCCACTTTGCCGTCGCGCGCGCGAACCAGTTCGTCGGTGACAAACGTGCCCCCGGTGAGCACGCGCACAAAGCGCTGCACAGTGACGCTCATGCTGCCAAGCTCCCTCCGTGGCGGCAGGGTCGCGGCCTCATGCTATTTGCCGAGGCCGTCGCGCAGGGCGTCGGCCATTTGCGCGAGCGCACTGCCGAGCGTGGCCCTGATGGAAACGGGGGTTCCGAACGGATTCGCGTCGCACACTTCGACGGCCTCGCTGCTCTCGAGGTAGCTGCGGAAGTCATCAATGATGCCGAGCGCCTTCGGACCGAACTTGCGCATCGCTGCGGGTTCTGCCGCCCCGAGCTCGAATAGGGCTGCCTTGAGCGGCACGCGGTGATTGCCGGTCACAGCGTTCAGTCCGAACTCGGCGATCTCCTCGAGCGTGTCGTCGCCGCTTTTCCGCAGCGCCGCCTGCAAGGCCGCGATCTGATCGTCCACCGTGTCGCTCGCCGCGTCCCACGCATCGCGGGCGGACCGCCAGCGCGCGGTTACCTCGCCGGTCACGCTGACTGGGTTCCGGCCACCCGCCCGTGGCACGGTGACGCCGAGGACCTGTTGGACCCACGCGGCCCTTGCGTCGTCGCCGCCGCTCATCGCATCGTCACCCTGAGGTAAATACGACGTCCATTGCTCGACTTCCGCGTGCTCCGGCAGCCCACCGATTCAATGTCACCGTGCCCACGGCGCGCACTGGCGCGCGCGAGCATCGAGGCTAGTATGGGTTCGGAACAGGTGCAACAAACGCCGGTCGCTCGGCCGGTGAAGGGGGACGCGGGATGCACCCGCAACTGGCCGGACACCGCGCGCTCATCACCGGCGGCGGGAATGGCCTCCGCCTCGCTGCGGCCGAGGTGCTGGCCTGGGAAGGCTGCAACGTCACCCCGCTCGCGCCGATCCGGCCCAGCTCGACGCCGCCGCGGCTGGAAGCGGTGCGCCCCACCGCGGAGGCGGCGGGCGAGATCGACATCCTGGTCAACAATGCGGGAGCCATTCCGCCGGGCGACCTTCTCGCTGTCGATGAGGCAACCTGGCGGCGCGTGGGACCTTTCGGCTTCATCGGCTTCTGCCGCGCCGCGCGGGGATCATTGTCAACGTCATCGGTGCGGCCGGCGAGCAGTTTCCGCCCGGCTACACCTCCGGCACGGCGCTGACGATCAACGGCGGCGGATAGCGCCGCCGCTCAGGTCGCATCGTCGGGCGCCGGCGGCGCCGAGCAGGCGCAGGCCTCGTCGGCTGCGGCCGCGCAACGGCGTCATGTTCGTCTTGGTCCAGTTCTCGTCGAGACGTACCAGACGCTCGGGGTTCAGTTGGAGTTGGACTCCAGGCGATCCTTCACGAACGTGGCTGCACGCAGCGCAACCTCGTTCACCAGATTCGGGCGGCGTTGGCGGAGACCTAAACGTGCAAAATCGCCTTCGACGATCCTCATGGAGTCAATCGACGCCATCAGGAACTTTGGCAACTTCGCGGCACATCCACTAACCGACCAGACGACCCCTCGGATCCTCGACGTGGAGCCCGAGGAAGCAGACTGGTGCCTGCAGCCGCTGTCGCCGTGTGCGCCGACTGCGGGTGTAGAAGAGGGCGGCATAGGGGCGCATCCGCGGGTGCCCCTGGCAGCACCCCATGCTGGGTGGTGAACGTGAGGGGGGCGTGGGGTGGTGAGCTTTGCGACTGACCTTGCAAGCCTCTATTTTCGTGGAGAAAATTGTTTCGTGGAAAAAATTGAGCAGAATGTTTCGTTGGCGGGCTGCGACCGACGATGATGAGCACTATGTCTACGCCATAGCCCTATGACGAACGTCAGTCCGCGAGGCCCATGACGAAGGCCAGGGCAATGTTGAGGCGCCCGATATCGGCGCCGGTCAGACGCCCAACCAATTGTCCAATCCGTTCGCGTCGGACCGTGACGGGTTTGTCAGCCATGACCTGCGAACGAGCGCGCAAGCCATTTTCTTCATTCGGCTCGATAGTGACGCGAAAATCCGGTGCATCGACGACATCGGACGTCATCTGGCAAATCACGACCGATGGATGGGTTTCGGGAAAGGCATTGGTCTGCACGACGACGGCCGGTCGCGGCTTTCCGTAGTCACCCGCCGCCGCGACGACAACGACATCGCCGCGCCTCATTGTCCGCTTGAATCGGGTGCGTCAAATTCCGAAACGGCCTCAATCCAGTTCAGAGCTTCATCTTCCAGGCGCCGGTCGAGACGGGTGACCTGGGCGGCAACGCGCTTTCGAACAGACGCCAATCGCGCGTCAGGCACGACAAGACGCAATTCCCGCAGCCCACGCCCGCGCCGCCGCTGGCGCATAATTCTCATCCGTTCAGCGGTTGCCGTCACTTCGATCTCCTGGGCGACTCTCGACGCACTCACTGTAACGCGTTACGACATCCGCGACAATGGCCCCTTGAAATCTGACGGCGTAGGGGAATCCCGGCGGCTGGCAGGATAGTGGGGAGGGCTCTGGCGTAGATTTGGCGGGACGTGCGGGATAGTGATGAGAACTACGTCTACGCTATAGCCCTCTAAAATCATTGATGAAGCGGACCCGGCGCAGAAGCGCCGAGACTTTTCGAACGGTTGACAGGAAACTCCGCAAGATTTGTCGGCTCGACCCGTGCCATCGTCGTCATGCATCGGAGTTGGACGGTCATGAGCACATCGAAAGCACCAACAATATATGAAACCCGACTGAACCGGGTTATCGATCACATCTACGACCATCTGGAAGACGACATCCGCTTCGATGATCTGGCGGAAGTCGCCTGCCTTTCCCCTTGGCACTGGCATAGGGTCTATACCGCCATGCGCGGTGAAACCATCACTGAGACGATCCGCCGGCTTCGGCTGGCGCGAGCAGCCGAGCGGCTGGCGAACTCGGACCTGGCTCTTGACGTGATCGCCGGACGTGCCGGTTACGGTTCGGCCGATGCCTTCGGACGGGCTTTCAAGGAAGCCTATGGCAAGAGTCCGGCTGACTATCGCGAGACCGGCAGCCATGCGGCGTTCAAGGCCGCCCTGCTGGCGGAGGACGGAGCGGGTTTTCCGATCTCCGTAGAAACACTCGCTCCGATCCGCTGCGCCAGCGTCGCCCATGCCGGCTCCTACATGCAGATCGACCACGCAATGGGACGGCTGTTCACCGCGCTTGCAGCCCAGGACGCTATGGTGACGGATCAGCGGATGATGGCTGTCTTCCATGACGACCCCGACCTCGTGCCGGTCGAGAACCTGCGTTCGCGCGCTTGTTCCCCGGTTGCCGATGGCGTCGCGCTGGCGCCGCCGATCGAGGAGGCGATCCTACGCGGTGGGCTCTATGCGCGGCTGCGTTACCAAGGCCCCTATGCCGATATGAAAGGTGCCTATCGCTGGCTGCTCGGTGTGTGGCTTCCGCAATCCGGCCACGAGCCGGACGATGCGCCGGTGTTGGAAGTTTATCTCAACAGCCCGCAACAGGTCGCGCCGAACGAACTCATCACCGACATCCATCTGCCGCTACGGGCATCGTGATGCGCAGCGCTCCGGCATTGCCGGTCATCCCCACAGAGGTAGAGGCCGCCTTCGCGGCGTTCCCGGAGCCTGTCCGCGCGCAACTCCGGGAGGTGCGGCGGTTGATCTTCGCGACAGCCGCCGAAATCGGCGGTGTCGACCCGCTGACTGAGACGCTGAAATGGGGTGAGCCTGCCTATCTTACCGAAACGACCCACAGCGGCAGCACGATCCGGCTCGGTCTGTCAAAATCGCCGGAGGGCATGGGTGCGGTTCTGTTCAACTGCCGTACAAATCTGGTCGAGACGTTTCGCACGCAATTCCCAGAGGCATTCGTCTTTCAGGGCAACAGGGCGATTCTGCTCGATCCATCCGTTCCGCTACCGACCGAACAGCTTTCGATGTGCCTGGCGATGGCGCTGACTTATCATCGCCTGGCGTGACGTTCCTGCGATGATCGGTCAGAGGGTTGTAGCGGAGAATCGACGGTTTTCGATACCCCATGGTGCAGATGGGGTGATTGACGGCAATATCGCACTATAGAGGGCAATCGGCGGTGCTTGGCGGAGGGGATGGGATTCGAACCCACGGTACACCTTTACAGTGTACAACGGTTTAGCAAACCGCCGCCTTCAGCCGCTCGGCCACCCCTCCGCCGGGAGAGGCATCACGACGTTTGCGAGCCTGCTTTAGGCGCTCGGGGCACCGAGGTCAATTCGCCGGCCGCGACAGCGCCACCGCGAAGCCCCGTGCCACGGCGGGGCGCGCCATCAGGCCGGCGTACCACCGCTGCACGTTGGGATATTCGGCGAGGTCCACTTTGTGTCTGGGGTGGCGCCAGGCCCAGCCGAGGATCGCGAAGTCCGCCACCGACAGCTCGCCCGCGAAATATTCCACCTCCGCCAGCCGCTGGTTCGCCACCGCATACAGCCGCCGCGTCTCCGCGCCATAGCGGGCGAGGCCATAGGCCTTGGCCGCCTCGTCCTGCACCGTGAGGAAATGGTGCACCTGGCCGGGAAACGGGCCGAAGCTGCCCATCTGCCACATCAGCCATTCCAGCACGGAAACCTGCGCGCGCCGCCCCTCCGGCCAGAACTTTCCGGTCTTCTGGCCGAGATAGAGCAGGATCGCCCCGGATTCGAACACGCTGATCGGCGCGCCGTCCGGCCCGTCGGGGTCGGTGATCGCGGGGATCTTGTGGTTCGGGCTGATGCGCACGAACTCCGGCGCATGCTGCTCGCCCTTGGTGATGTCCACGACATGCACCTCGTAGGGCAGCGCCATCTCCTCCAGCGCCACGCTGATCTTCCGCCCGTTCGGGGTATCATAGGCAAACAGTTCCGTGGTCATAGAGAACGGTCTCCCTCCGTAGGCTGGAGACATCTGCCTCCGAAGAACAAACTGCAGACAACGCGCTTCGTTCAGAAGATCATGGCGACTGACCACGGGCTTTTGAGCTATCTTGGCCCGCTTGGTTGGATTTTACGTGGGCGAGTTCGCTCCGTGCAGCCTCCAGCGCATCGCTTAGGGCGACAACTTGAACAACTTCTGCTTCCAGGTTCATCTGTGCAGCATGGAGCAGATCCCGGCATGCCTCCAGCGCATGTTTGGGTTGGATCGGCGGAAACGCCGGCCCAGATCCCGAATCGGCAGCGTATGAGATTGAGTTTGTAGACGATACGAAAAAGATGAGAACAGCGATCAGCCGGTTCATGATACTACTAACTCCGCGTTCAGCCAGCACCCGGCGAGGCGGTAAGGTGGAACCAGCCGGCGCCATCATAGCAATTCAGGGCATGGCTCGACGTATTCCATTCACAGGCTGGCGTACTCGAATTGGCCGGTGTGCCGGTTGGGGAACCGGACACGGCTGGGAAGGGATGTGAGAAGCCAACCGAGGCTGTTGTTGCAAGTGTACCGTGGTTCAGAAAGCTGTCTGCGTTCGTTCCTGCCACGTTAAGTGATCCCATGAGGTATCCATTTCCGTTGTCGTCAACTTGGATAAGATTGGTCTGGCTTCCAATTGTGCCCTTCCCGTACACTAGTGAACCCGACTGATAGCTGATTGTGCGATCGGAGGTGCTAGTGACCGAGAGATGCTGCCCTGTGCCAATCCGCATGGCGGGCCCCGAAAAGGTCCCGCCAGAGGTATCCAGGCCAACAATTGTGCTCCCAGTAAGTCGTTGCGCGATGCCGGAGGGGAGCGCCCCCGCTACGATCAATCCACCATCAATAGTTGCTTTTCCCGCAATTGTTGCATCCCCGCTATCGCTAATTTGGAGCCGAGCCGCTCCGCCAACAATGTAGGTAAGTGCTGAGGCCAAATAGCTCAACGTGTGAGCGCTGTCGCCCGTAAAGTCGAGATGCTGCCCACTTGCCATACGGAATGCAGCGGCGCCACTTTGCTCAGTCGCGAATTCTGTCGTAACGCATGCGTAAGAACATGCTCCGTTCATAGCGAAGCCGCGTTTCCAAACGAGCGGCGTCGAACCGTTGCGGCCACCCACACGTACGCCCCACCCCGCGACGGGGGCAGCGTCTGTCTCATTCGCCTGCGCCAGAAGCACGTCGAGCCCCACGCGAACACCGGAGCCCGCCGGAATGTTGCCACTGCCGGCCCCGCCGTCATCATCATCGTTAGCCGTAATATCATTTTCTTGCGCGACCATGGCACCATCGACCGATGACTTAAGCCCAGATGTGCTTGAGGCGTAGGTGTTGATGCCGAAGATTTCGGCACCTGCGGCGCTGCGCGTCGAATAGGCTGCAAGAGCTAGCGCTGTCCCGCCACTGCCGTTTGTAGTTAATTGCGAAACGATTCCCCACGGTTTGTTGCTGAGTCCACTTGCTGACGAAACCATTGTATTTACTGTCAGAGCAGGCACAACACCGCCGCTTCCACCGGTATGCGTAATCTTGTTGTCGATTCGGACCACCGGCCCTTCGTTTTCTATCGATGCGCCACGCCCGAAGTACTTTCCTCCTGCACCGAGAAAAGTTTCTACTTCATCCTTGCCAATAGAAATTACCGATGTAACTCCATCAGGGTAAGTATCTCCGCTCAGAAGCCAAAGGACAGGCGTGGTAGGCCCCCCAGTTGGGTTGGCCGAGATATTTTGCTGCCCTTGCGGAACATATATCATCCCGTTGAGAATAGCTGCAGTACGCGCATTTTGGTATGCCGTGGTATCATCATTCACACCATTGAGTTGCGCTCCATAAGCTTTAACGTCTATCCAATCTTGAGCATATGTTTGTGCTCCAGCCGAGGATAGGGGAAATAACAATGCGATCAGTGCTCCTGAAATCTGTTTCATTGTGACACCTCGCGATCGTGCCGGCCTCATCCGGAGTGAGGATATTTAACTCGCATGACTTGACTTGACAACAAATTTATCGCACGTCACCGAGGCCCCTGATGGATAGATGCCAAAAGACTCGTTTATGTACTTATTGTGGATAATAATGACAAGATAAATAACAATACGCTTGGCGATAGAATACTTCTTGGGAAGTATCGTGAAAAAGTACAGAAGACATCATACTGCAACTAGGCAACTTAGAGGCGAATCAACGCAAGGGATGCGACGGTGTCAGATCTCGGCGCACTAATGCTCAACTTCGAGAGCCTTGGCGATAACTGCGAATTCGGATTGGTACAGCGTCACTTCTCGGTAGAACCCCAGGGGCTCTTACGCTTCGCCTCTGTGCGTCTTGATCGCCTGATGGACGCGATTGATAGCCGCTTTACCGGAATCGACGACATCGCGCTGGAGGATCGTAGCGGCGAGGTCGTGGCAACCGTGCGGCCATATCAGTTCGTGTTCCACACATGGATGCGCACTGCGCAGACCGATCTCTCCCACGCCGAGGCGACGCTGCGTACCCGCAACCGCTATCTGCGCGAGCACCTGATCGCGGAGCTTGAAGCCGGCGAACGCATCCTCGTGCGCAAGTCCAACGCGCCGGCCGCCGAGACGGACATCGACCGGCTGCTCGCCGCCCTGCATCGCTATGGCCCCAATACCCTGCTGTGGGTGCGCCTCGCCGATGCGGCGCATCCGTCCGGCAGCGTGGAGGCGTCGGGACCGGGGCTGCTGTGCGGGTATGTGGATCGCTTCGCACCCTACGTACGCGCCGGGAATGCATCCTTCGAAGCCTGGGCGGCGGTGTGCCGGCAGGCCTGGCAGCGCAACGGTGCCGCCACACGGATGTATGCCGTGCCACGGACCCGAGCGGCGGAGCCGTGGGTGGTCGATTTCACCCGTGGTCTCGACGCGCCGTGGCCGACGGGCCTGACCAGCATGCGGCGCGCCTTCCAGTTCACCCGCGCGGGCCCGGCCCTCTATCGCGATCGCGCCGGGCACATGGTGACGGTGGAGCCGGACACGCCGCGCCTCTCCAGCGGCCTTGACGGCACACCTCGGGGTCTCGTGCTGGAACCGGAGGCGACCAACCTGCTGCCGCTTGCGGACAGCTTCGTCGCGAGCTTTGCGCCCGTGGACGGGATGGCAGCGGCGCCCAGCGACGACGTTCCACCCCTGCGCCACCGTGCGGCCGTCATGCGGCACATGATTACCCGCCCCAATGCGGCGACGCGCGTCTATCACCAGCTCCTTTCGGCCGGCCTCGAGGTCGGGGCGACGTATTGCTGCTCGTGCTGGGTCTGGATTCCCGCGGCCTACAGCGGCAGCCGCGTGAGCGCCATGCTTCATGGCAGCACCACGCGCACCGACGTGCCGGCGGACCTCGCGCGGCGCGACTGCTGGCAGCGGAGCTGGAGCGTCGGCGTGGTCGCGTCCGATCCTCCCGTCCTGGCCCCGTCGATGCACCTGACCGGCACCCAGGGCGACGTCGTCTATTCGACCTGCTGGCAGCTTGAAGCGGGGGGGGGGGCGACCAGCTACATTCCGACCGCCGACGCGCCGGCATCGCGCGCGGCGGAAGCCGCCCGATGCTCCGGCAGCGCCTTCGGCTGGTTCGACGCCTCCGCGCCGGGCACACTCGAATGGGAGGGCTGGATCGCGGGCCGTGTTCCCGGCGTGCTCCGTCTCTCGGATGGCTGCGACCCGCAAACCGGCATCGTGCTCGCTCCGTCCGGCGCGGCGACCGCGGCGGGGGAGGCGGTGCGCATCGTCGCCACATTCAACGACGGCACGCTCCGCTGCCGCGACAGCCTGGGCGGCGCGGCGGCGCCGGTTGCGCTTGCCGATCCGCTGGCCCTTTGCTGCCTCGAACTGCTGCCGGCGCCCGGCCTGCTGCATCAGCGCCTTCGCTATTCTCCCGGCACGCAAGCGGCCTGAGCGGGCGATGGACAGGCGCCGGCGGCGCTGCCATCCATGGCCGCCATGGGTGCCCCCGACGCGACCCTGACGCCGGCCCAGGCGGTCGACCGGCTGGCTGCACTGCATGAGGCGGCGGTGGCGGCGCTGCGGGCTGCGCTGGCGCGGTTCCTGCGCGACGGCACGCCGCCGGATGCGGTCGAGCGGGCGCGCTTCCGCTATCCGGAGCTGCGACTGATCTGGCAGCCGACCGGCCCCAAGCCGGTCACGCGCCGTGCCTGGGCCAAGCTGCAGACGCCCGGCATCTACGCCACCACGATCACGCAGCCCGCCGCCTTCCGCCGCTACCTGCTGCAACAGCTCGAGCCGCTCGTGGAGGAATACGGCGCCAGCCTCGCGGTGGGGCCGAGCGAGCAGGAGGTGCCCTATCCCTACGTGCTGGAGGACGGCGACGAGCTGTTCGCCGGCCAGGCCTCGCCCGACGCGCTGGCACGGCACTTCCCCACGCCCAACCTGGCCGCGGTGGGCGACGAGATCGCCGACGGCCTCTGGTCGGCCCCGCCCGGCACGCCGCTGCCGCTCGCGTTGTTCGATGCGGTGCGCGTCGACTACTCGCTGCGCCGGCTGGTGCACTACACCGGCACCGACTGGCGCACCGTGCAGCCCTGGATTCTGCTGACCAACTATCAGCGTTACGTGGAACAGTTCGTCCGCTTCGGCCTTGCCGAGCTTGCGCGCCCCGAGAGCGGGTTCGAGCGGCTGGTGCTGCCCGGCGGGGGCGAGGTGCGGCGCGGCGACGATCCGGCCGCGGCGGCGCGGATGGCGGCGGACGCGCCCTGGCCGCGGTTCCAGATGCCCGCCTACCACCTCTGCCGCGCGCGCGAGGGCGAGGGGGTCAGCATCGTCAACATCGGCGTCGGCCCCGCCAACGCCAAGAACATCACCGACCACCTTGCGGTGCTGCGGCCGCATTGCTGGCTGATGATCGGGCATTGCGGCGGGCTGCGGCAGACCCAGACCATCGGCGACTATGTGCTCGCGCATGGCTATCTGCGCCGCGACCGCATTCTTGATGATCTCGTGCCGCCGGAAGTCCCGGTGCCCGCGCTGGCGGAGGTGCAGGTGGCGCTGCAGCAGGCGGCGGCGCATGTCACCGGCGAGCACGGCGAGGCGCTGAAGCGCCGGCTGCGCACCGGCACGGTGGTCAGCTACGACGACCGCAACTGGGAACTGCGCTGGAGCCAGGAGCGGCGCCGCATCAACCTCAGCCGCGCGATCGCGGTGGACATGGAGAGCGGCACGCTCGCGGCGCAGGGCTACCGGCTGCGAGTGCCTTACGGAACGCTCCTCTGCGTCTCCGACAAGCCGCTGCACGGCGAGATCAAGCTGCCCGGCGCGGCGAGCGCCTTCTATCAGCGCGCGGTGGGTGAGCACCTTGCGATCGGGCTCGCGGCGCTGGACATCCTGCGCGGGCAACTGGGCGCGCTGCACAGCCGCAAGCTGCGCAGCTTC
>JAFKFJ010000126.1 GCA_017307335.1 Alphaproteobacteria bacterium
GCTGCGGGCAGATCTGGTGCGGGTGCGGGTGTTCGAGGGGCTGCCGGTGGTGCGCGAGGTCTGGCGCGCGGGTGAGCGGGTGGCGTGATCGGGCCTGAGGGCCGGGTCGCGCTCTATTACGCGCCGGCCGATGACGACCCGCTGCGCGCCGCCGCCGCCGCCTGGCTGGGGCGCGATCCGGCCGGGAGCATGAGCGCGCGCCTGCCGCTCGACGGGCTGGCCGAGATTACCGCCGACGCCGCGCGCTACGGGTTTCACGCCACGCTGAAGCCGCCGATGCGGCTGCGCGAGGGCGCCACCTGGACGGCGCTGCGCGCCGCCGCGACGGAAGTCGCGGCGGCTGTGCCTGCCTTCCCTCTGCCGCCGCTCGCGGTCGCCTCGCTGGACGGATTCCTCGCACTGCGCGAGACGGCGCCGAGCCCCGCGCTGCAGGCGCTGGCGGATGCGGCCGTTGCCTGGCTCGATCATCTGCGGGCGCCGCCCGATCCGGCGGAGCTGGACCGCCGCCGGCCGCTCGGCCGCTCGGCGGCGGAGCGGGCCGGGATTGCGCGCTGGGGCTATCCGTACGTGTTTGCCACCTGGTTCTTCCACATGACGCTGAGCCGGCGGCTGAGCGAGGCCGAGCACGCGCTCTGGCGACCGCGTGCCCAGGCGCATTTCGCGGCCGCACTCGCGCTGCCGCGGCGGATGATGGATCTGTGCCTGTTCGTGCAGCCGGCGCCCGGCGCGCCGTTCGTGATCGCCGAGCGCCTGCCGCTCACCGGCTGAACGCCTATTTCCGCGCCGCCGCGCGGAGCTGCGTGATCGTGGCGCGGGTGGTGATCTGTTCGGGGTCGGTGCGTAACTCGATCACCGCGGGCCGGCCGCTCGCCGCCGCACGGCGGAACGCGGGGGCAAACTCCGCCGTCGCGGTCACCACCTCGCCATGGCCGCCATAGGCTTCGATCAGGCGGGCGAAATCCGGGTTGGTCAGCGGCGTGGCCACGATCCGGCCGGGATAGGTGCGTTCCTGATACATCCGGATCGTGCCGTACATGCCGTTGTTGAACACGAGCACGATCGGCGCCGCGCCGTACTGGATCGCGGTCGCCAGCTCCTGGCCGGTCATCATGAACCCGCCATCGCCGACGAACGCCACCACCTGCCGGCCGGGATACGCGATCGCGGCGCCGACCGCCGCCGGCACGGCGTAGCCCATCGCGCCGTTGGTGGGGCCGATGAACTCCTGCTCGGCGCGCACATGCATGAAGCGCGGCGGCCAGGTGGCAAAGTTGCCGGCGTCGCAGGTCATCACCGCGTCCGGCGCCAGCAGCCCTTCGAGCTCATGCAGGCAGGCGGCGATGTTCAGCGCGCCGGGATAGTCGGGCACCGCGGCACTGGCGAGCCGCTGCGCGCGCAGGCTGCGCGTCCACTCCTGCCACTGCACCGCGACCGGCGGCAGTTCCGCCAGCGCGGCGGCGAATGCCTCGAGATCGCAGGCGATACCGAGCGCCGGGCGGAACACGCGGCCGATCTCGGAGGCTTCCGGATGCACGTGCACGATCGGCGTGCCGCCGGCGGGGTCGAACAGCGTGTAGCCCTGCGACACCGCCTCGCCCAGTCGCGTGCCAAAGGCGAGCACCAGATCGGCCTCCCGCGCCCGCGTGACCAGTGCGGGATCGGAGCCGACGCCGAGATCGCCGGCGAAATTGTCGAGCGTGCCGTCGTAGAGCGACTGGCGCCGGAACGCGACCGTGACCGGAACCTGGTTCGCGACCAGGAACGCCCGCACCGCGGCGCGTGCCGCCGCACTCCACTGCCCGCCGAGGATCGCGAGCGGCCGCCGGCTCGCCGCCAGCATGGTGCGCAGCCGCGCCAGCGCCGCCGGATCGGGGTGCGGCCGCGCGACCGCCGCCGGGCCGATATCCGGCACATCCACCGCGTGCTTCTGCATCTCCTCGGAGAGCGCGATCACCACCGGCCCCGGACGCCCGGTGGTCGCGACATCGACGGCGTGCGCGACGAGCTCGGGAATCCGCGCCGCTTCGTCGATCTGCGTCACCCATTTGGCAAGCGGCTGGAACATCCGGCGATAGTCGACTTCCTGGAAGCTCTCGCGGTCGGTCTCGGCGAACGGGATCTGCCCCACGAACAGCAGCATGGGCGTGGAATCCTGCATCGCCACGTGCGCGCCGATCGCCGCATGGCAGGCACCCGGGCCGCGCGTGACGAAGGCCGCCGCCGGACGGCCGGAGATCTTCCCCACCGCCTCCGCCATGTGCGCGGCCCCGGCCTCGAACCGGCAGGTCGTGAGGTTCACGCGGTCGCGCACGTCGTAGAGCCCGTCGAGCACGTCGAGATAGCTTTCGCCCGGCACCGCGAACGCGTGCGTGATGCCCTGGGCCACCAGCGCGTGCGCCAGCACGTGCCCGCCGATTCGTGTGGTCATGCCGTGATCTCCTGCGCCGATGCGCCGCGCGTCGCTTCGTCTGCCGTCAGCGCAGTCTCCGGCGTGCCGGTCACGATCAGTTCCAGCACCTCGCGCTCGCTGCTGTGACGGATGTAGCGGTCGCCAACGCCGCGGCCGCGCTTGAGCACCATCACCCGGTCGCCGACCGCGAAGATGTCGGTCAGGCGGTGCGAGATCAGGATCTGCGCCACACCCTGCCGCTTGAGTTCCGTCATCGTCTCCAGCATCCGGTCGGTCGCCGTGACCGAAAGATTCGCGGTGGGCTCATCGAACACCACCACCTTCGGCGCGAACGAAACCGCGCGCGCGATCGCCACCGATTGCTGCCGGCCACCCGACAGGCTCTCGACCTTCTGGAACACCGAGTTCACGTCCACCTTCAACCGCAACAGATCCGCCTGCGCCTCACGATACATCCGCGCGCGGTCGACGAACAGGCCGAACCGGCGCGGCCAGCGGCCCAGAAATATGTTCTGGGCCACATCCATGTTGCCGCACAGCGCGAAGTCCTGATAGATCATCTCGATCCCGAGCTTCCGGCTCTCGTGCGGGCTGCGGAAATTCGTCTCCGCGCCGCTGATCCGTACGCTGCCGCTGTCGCGCTGATAGGCGCCGGTGAGGATCTTCATCAGCGTCGACTTGCCGGCCGAGTTGTCGCCGACGAGACCCAGGATCTCGCCCGGCATCAGCCGCAGATTGACATTGACCAGCGCGAGCACCGGCCCGAAGGACTTGCAGATGTCGCGCATCTCGACGATCGGCGTGGTCATGCCCGGCTCCCTGCGGCGGCCCCGGCGGTGGCGGCGGGCGGCGGGCGGCGGCCGCCGAACCAGCGCCCCAGGATGTTGTTCTGGCGCAGCCAGATATCCGTGATCACCGCCAGGATCAGGATCGTGCCAATGAACACGTTCAGCCACTGCGGCGGCAGGACGAACGCGCTCCCATCGGCGAAGCGGATCTGCAGCGACAGCAGCGTGCGGATCAGCGTGATGACCATGGCACCGGCGAGCGAGCCGATCATCGTGCCGTAGCCGCCGAACACCGAACCGCCGCCGATGATCACCGAGGCGATCGCATCAAGCTCCCGCAACTGGCCGGCGCTCGGGTTGAAGCTGCGATAGAACGCGATGTAGATGATGCCGGCGCAGGACGCGCAGACCGAGGCCAGGACGAGGGCCGAGAAGCGCACCGCGCGCGTGTTGATGCCGGCATAGGCCGCAGCGCGCTCGTTGCCGCCGACCGCGTACACGCGCTGGCCGTAGGTCGTGTAGGCGAGCACGATCCCTGCGATGAGGGCGACGAGCAGCACGAAGATCGTCTGCACGCTGACCGCTTTCGCCAGCGCCAGCGCCGGCCCGCCGGCGGGTGCCATGTGGAAGGTGTCCAGCACCTCGAACAGGTTGCGCCCGATCAGGTTGAACGATTCCGGAAATCCAGAGAGCTGGCGCCCGGCGACGATCGTCGCCCCGATGCCTCGCGCCATGTAGAACATGCCGAGCGTGGCGATGAAGGACGGCAGGCCGACACGGGTGGTGAGCCACGCGTTCAGCACGCCCGCCAGCGTGCCGGCCCCCAGCGCCGCGACAACGGCAACCCACGGCGACGCTGCCATCTCGTGCATCAGGAACGCCGCGACGGCGCCGGAGAGCGCCAGCACCGACCCGACCGAGAGGTCGATATCGCCGTTCGCCATGACGAAGGTAAGGCCGACGGCGAGCAGCGCGACTTCCGAGAACGCCAGCAGGATGGTGAAGCTGTTGTCGAGCCCACCCCAGAAATCGGGCCGCGCCCACAGGCCGAACAGCCAGAGCGCGATCGCCAGCAGAATCGCCGCTGCATCACGCCGATACAGAAACCGTATGATGCCGCGCGCGTGCAGGCCACGCGACTGCACCACGCTGCCGCGCGTCTGCGCCGACAGCGTCGCGATGCCGCCGAGGTCGGGTACCGGCGGCGCCGCCAGCCCGCGCAGCCGCGCCCAGAGCCGCGGGAACACGCGCCGGCGCAGCAGCCATGGCTCGATCAGCACCGCCACAATCAGGATGAAGCCGAGTGCCGCCGGCACCGCCCCCGGCGGCAACTGCGCGACCGCGGCGACCTCGATCTTCTCGCCGCCGACGTCGATCACGCGCGTGATCGGCACGCCCTCACGCACCACCTTGTCCACGAGGCCCACGAAGATCACGCCAATGCAGGAGCCGAGCATCCGCCCGCGCCCGCCGGTGATCGCCGCGCCACCGACGATGACGGAGGCGATGGCGATCAGCTCCGCCCCGAGTCCGTATGTGGAATCGACACCCTTGTCCTGCAGCGCCAGCATCATCCCGGCGACGGCGGCGCAGAGCGAGGCGATGAGGTAGGAGCGCATGCGCACCCAGCGCGTCGCGAGCCCCGCATAGCGCGCCGCCTGCTCGTTGCCGCCGGTGGCGTAGACCGACCAGCCGATGCGCGTATAGCCGAGCACGACCGTGCCGATCACGGCGAGGACGGCAAAGATCAGGATCTGATTGTTGAAGCCCAGCGCATTGGTCTCGCCGAGCGCGAACAGCCGTGGATACCGTGCCGCCTTGATCGCGAAGCCGATGTTGTCGCCGCCGGTGAGGCCGACGACGAGGCCGCGGCCGATGAACAGCATCGTCAGCGTGGCGATGAACGCCGGCACCTCCAGCACCGTCACCAGCACGCCGTTGATCACCCCGATCACGACACCGAGCACGAGGCACCAGAAGATCGCGGCCCCCGGCCCGAGATCGAGATGCGAGGAGGCAAAGGTAACGCCGAACACCGCCGCCGCGAGGCCGGTGGTGGACCCCACCGAGAGATCGAGCTCCTTGTTGACCAGCACGAACGTCATGCCGACCGCGAGCACGCCGTATGGCGATGCGTCGCGCAGCACCGCGAACAGGGCGCCGGCCGAGCCGAAGAAGCGTGGATTGATCCAGAGCCCGGCGAGGTACAGCAGCACCATGAAGACGAGCAGCCCCGCCTCCCAGCCGCCGAACAGCAGCGAGGGATGGCGGCCCGTCGGCGCTGTCGCGCTCATGAGAATGGCAGGAGCGGTGCGCGCGCCCCCTCA
>JAFKFJ010000127.1 GCA_017307335.1 Alphaproteobacteria bacterium
CTCGCGGCCCGTGGCAACGCCTCCGGCGCCCCGCCCGACTCGCAGCTCGCGGCTCGTGGCAACGCCTCCGGCGCCCCTCCGGCCTCGCAGCTCGCGGCGGCCGCCACCTGCGAGTGATCGCGGGACGAACCTGAAACGTCAGCCGAAACGGGCGCCGGACAGGAAACTGTCCGGCGCTTTCGTTTCCGCCTCAGCCGGCGCGCTGACGCTCGCCGTTGCGACGCAGCAGGAATTCGCGGCCGACCTTCACCATCGGCACGCCGTCGTATTCGACGATGTCCGCGGTCGCGTACGTTTCGCTCCACAGCTCGGGCAGGAAGCTGCCGGTGCCGACGAGGTCGATCGGCGCCCGCGCCTCGGCCATGACCCGGCATTTCTCGACGTTGAAGCCGGAACTCGCGACGATCCGCACCGCCCCGAACCCCGCGCCGTCCAACGCCTCGCGCATGCGCCAGATGGCGGCGGCGGAGACGCCGGTGCCGACCAGGTAGCGCAGCTCGGTCTCGCTCCGGTAGCGCCGGATCGCGGCAGGCGCGCGGCGTTCCAGAACGGCGTAGCTTTCCGCCGGGTCGAGGCCCTCGAGAAAGCGCCCGCCATGGGTGTCCAGCCGGACCGCCAGCCGCCCCGCGGCGGCGAGTTGCGGAAAGCGCCGGCAGACGGCGAGCCCGTCCGACACTTCGCGGCCGAAATAGTCGACGAGCACTGTCAGCGCCTCGTCCGGGAACGTGGCGTGGAACATCTCGGCGGCCCGGACGGTCGATCCGGCGTAGCCGATCAGCGCATGCGGCATCGTTCCGCGCCCGACGGTGGCGCCGAACCAGTGGGCCGTGCCGTCATTGGCGTTGCCCACGAAGCCCGTCGCGCCCTCGCGCTGCGCCGCGGCGCTGCCGACGCCGGCCGCGTAGGCCATCATCTCCTGCATCTCCAAGCCGGCGCAGTGGCGGGCGTCCATCGCCAGGAATCCGACCTCGGGCAGCGCGAGGCTCATGTGATAGGCGTTGTGCGCGGCGACACAGGCGGGGCCGAGCTTCTGCAGCATGATGGTTTCGAGATCCGAGAGCTGCGCCAGGCTGCCGCCCAGGTAGACGATCGGCTCACCTGCGCCGGTCCAGCTCCCTTCCGGCTGCACCACGTCGATGTCGAGCTTCGTCCCCCGCGCGACCGCCACCCGCTCAAGCCAGTCGATCATCAGCCGCGGCGCGGAGATCACCGGGCGGCGCAGGAATAGTGCGTAGATGACCCGCTTGTCGCCGAAGCGCATCACCACTTCGCGGGTGCGGTTGAAATAGACGTCGGTGCGCGCGGCGATGTCGCGGAGGAGGTCGGACTCCGGCGCGGCTGACATCGCTACTGCGCCGCGACCGCCGGCATTTCCGTCGTCGGCTGGCGCCGGGCCTTCAGTTCCTCGGCGACCAGGAACGCGAGCTCGAGCGACTGCTCCGCGTTCAGCCGCGGATCGCAGAACGTCTCGTAGCTGCGCGTGAGGTCGGCCTCCGACAGCCGGTGGGCGCCGCCCACGCATTCCGTCACGTCGCGCCCGGTCATCTCCACGTGCACGCCGCCCGCGCCGCTGCCCTCGGCCGCATGCGCGTCGAAGAACCCGCGCACCTCGGTCAGGATCGCGTCGAAGCTGCGTGTCTTCAGCCGCGCGGCGGTGGTGATCGTGTTGCCGTGCATGGGGTCGCACAGCCACAGCACGCGCCGCCCCTCGCGCTGCACGGCGCGCAGCAGCGGCGGCAGCAGGCGCTCGACCTTGTCCGCGCCCATGCGCGCGATCAGCGTCAGCCGGCCGGGCTCGTCGGCGGGATTGAGCACCTCGATCAGGCGGAGCAGGTCGTCCGCCGCAGTCGTCGGCCCGACCTTCAGCCCGATCGGGTTCTTCACCCCGCGCAGGAACTCGACATGCGCGCCATCCGGCTGGCGGGTGCGGTCGCCGATCCAGAGGAAATGCGCCGAGCAGGCGTACCATTCGCCGGAGGTGGAATCGACGCGCGTCAGCGCCTGCTCGTAGGGCAGCAGCAGCGCCTCATGGCTGGTGAAGAAGTCGGTCTCCCGGATCTGCGGCGTGGTCACGCTGTTCATGCCGCAGGCGGCCATGAAGCCCAGCGTCTCGTCGATGCGGTGGACGAGGTCCTGGTAGCGGGCATTGAGCGGCGAGCGCGCGACGAAGCCCAGGTTCCAGCGGTGCATCTCGTGCAGGTCGGCATAGCCGCCGGTCGCGAAGGCACGCAGCAGGTTCAGCGTGCCCGCCGACTGGAAATACGCCTGCTCCATGCGGCCAGGGTCCGGCACCCGGTCCTCCGGGCTGAAGGCGGGGCCGTTGATGATGTCGCCGCGATAGGCGGGCAGCGTCTCCTCGCCCTGGGTCTCGACGTCGGAGCTGCGGGGCTTGGCGTACTGGCCGGCCATGCGGCCCATCTTCACCACCGGCACGCCGGCGCCGAAGGTCAGCACCACCGCCATCTGCAGCAGCACCCGGAACGTGTCGCGGATGATGTTGGCGGTGAAGTCGCCGAAGCTCTCGGCGCAGTCGCCGCCCTGGAGCACGAAGGCCCGCCCCTCGGTCGCCTGCCCCAGCGCCGCCTTCAGCCGCCGCGCCTCGCCGGCAAAGACCAGCGGCGGGTAGCGGCGCAGCTTCGCCTCGACCGAAGCGAGGCGTTCCGGGTCGGGGTAGGCCGGCACCTGGCGGATCGGGCGGCCGCGCCAGGTCTCGGGAGTCCAGGTCGACGTCATCGCACACGCGCTCCTGCGCCGGCCGGCGGCAGCGGGCTGCCGGCGGACGAACGGGCGTTATCTCGCGAATTGCCGCGGTTGGCTACCTTCCCGCCGCCGGTCAGCCCGGCGCCGGCGGGGGGCGCAGCAGGGCCGTGAGGACCAGCATCCCGGCACACACCAGCGCCACGACGCTGAAGGCGTCGATGTAGGAGATCACGTTGGCCTGGATGCGGACCGCATTGGCGAGCAGCGCGGCCGCGCGGTCCTGGGCGAGGTCCATGCCCGCGGTGCGCGCCGCCAGGGCCTGTGCCAGCGCCTTGATCCGCCCGGTCACCTCGACCGAGCCCGCCTGCACGTGCAGGCCGATCAGGTTGGAGGCGAGCTGCTCGCGCACGCGCAGGAATGTCTGCATAAATCCGGTGCCCATCTCGCCGCCGAACAGCCGTGCCGTCTGCAGCAGCACGCCGAAGGTCAGCGCGTCCGCCGGGCGGAGATGGCGGACGAAGAACAGGACCAGCGCGATCAGTGCCGCGGTCTGGCCGAACGCCTGCACGATCTGCGAGGGCAGGAAGTCGTTGGTGGCCCACGCCGACGTCAGTTCCGCCGCCCACAGGCACGCGACACCGATCGCGAACAGCCCGACCGCCAGCACGTAGCGCGGCTCGACCACCCGCAGCACCGTCGCGACGATCGGGGCGATGATGAGTTGTGGCAGCGCGATCCACAGCAGCACCGATCCCACCTGCAACGAGCGGAAGTTCTGCACCGTCGTCAGGTATTGCGGGATCACGTAGCTCGTCGAGAGGATGACGAGGCGGTAGAGGACGAGAATGACCACCAGCAGGGCGATGTTGCGGCTGAGCAGGAAGCCGAGGCTGATCCAGGGCCGCGGATAGGTCAGTTCGCGCAGGACGAAGGCCGCGACCAGCAGCACGCCCCCCGCGAGCAGGCCGACGATGACGCCCGAGCCGAGCCAGTCGAGCCGGTTCCCCTGATCGAGCGCGGCGTAGAGCATGGAGAAGCCGGCCGAGAGAAAGAACATGCCGGGGAAATCCGCCCCGCGCAGCGCCGCCCGGTTTACCGGCGCGCGGGGCATGCCGGCGCGGATGCAGAGCAGCATGGGCACGCTCAGGATCGCGCCCTGCCAGTAGATCCAGTGCCAGGAGAGATGGTCGATATACCAGCCCTCCAGCGAGGCCGGCACGTTCAGCGACATCTCCAGGTTGAGGCCGTACGCGGCGATCCCGTACGGCCACAGCGCCGGGGGCAGGCTTTGCAGCACGAAGCTGATTGTCAGCGGGATGAACGTGCCCGAGGCGACGCCGCTGAGCGCCTGTGCCGCGAGCATGCTCGGCAGGTCCGGCGCGAAGGGCGTCAGGAACGAGATCACGGCGAACGTGCTCGCCGAGACCAGCAGGACGCGACGCGGGCCGAACACGAGGCCGAGCCAGGCGGCGAGCGGCCCCACGCTCATCTGTCCGACCGTTGCGGCGGTGGTGATCCAGGCGCCCTCGTCGAATCCCGCATGCACCGCACCACGCACGTCGGCGAGGCCGAACGTGGTGATGCGGGTGAACAGCGTGGAAATCACCGCCCCGAGCAGAACGGCGGCGATGCCGACGAGCGGGCGGACGCAGCGCGGGGCCGGCGCGGCGGCGTGCGCGAAGGCGGAGCCGAGACGCGGCAGCGCCGCCGTGGCGCTCATGGGCCGGCGGCGACGGTAGCGGCGGTGTCGATGCTCGCCTCAACCGACATCCCCGGCCGCAGCGCCGTGCCCAGATGCGCATCATCGTCGATCGCGATCTTCACCGGCACGCGCTGCACGACCTTGGTGAAGTTGCCGGTCGCGTTGTCGGGCGGCAGCAGCGCGAACTGCGCCCCGGTCGCGGGCGACCAGCCGACGACGTGGCCGCGCAGCACCGCGCCCGGAAACGTATCCACCCGCACCGTCGCCGGCTGACCGCTGCGCAGATGCGTCAGCTGCGTCTCCTTGTAGTTGGCGATCACGTAGACGCGCGGCAGCGGTACGACGGAGATCACCTGCGCACCGACGCCGACAAATTGTCCGGGGAAGACGCGGCGCTGCCCGACCATGCCATCCGTCGGCGCCGTGATGCGGGTGTAGCCGAGATTGATCGTGGCCACGTCGCGCGCCGCCTGTGCCGCCTTCAGGTTGGCCTCGGCCTGCGCCATCTGCGCGCGGAACACATCGAGCTGCCGCCGCGCCGCCTCGGCGTTCGCGATCGACTGCATCAACTGGGACTGCGCGAGCTTCCAGGCGGCATCGGCCTGTTCCACCGCCTGCTCGGTGCCGACGAGATGCGTCGCCAGCAACGCGCGCTGCCGCCGCGCCTCGGAGGCGGTGCGGGACTCGGTCGCCCGATAGCCTTCGATCTGGGCCTGCGCCGCGGCAATGTTGGCCTGCTGCAGCAGCTCCTGCGCGGCCAGGTTGCCGAGCGCCGCGCGCGCCGCGGCGACGTTCGCGTCCGCCTGATCGAGCTGCGCGCGATACGGCATGTCGTCGATCTGCACCAGCAGATCGCCCGCCTTCACCCGCGCGAAGTCCTGCACCGCAACGTTGACAATCTGCCCGGCGACCTGGGCCGAGAGCGGCGTCAGGTCCGATTGCAGGTAGGCGTCGTCGGTCCACTGCGGTCCAGCGACGCCGATCCAGCGATCCCAGTTGGTGGCGATCCCGATCACCAGGGCGATGGCCAGCAACGCCGCCAGCAGGCTTGGCAGGAGGGCACGCAGCCGCGCCCCCGCGCGCCCACCCTGCC
>JAFKFJ010000189.1 GCA_017307335.1 Alphaproteobacteria bacterium
GCTGGCGATCGCGTTCCTGTCGGCGCTGACGATGCTGCTGCCGCGCGCCGCCGGCTACGCCTGAGCCGTGCGGCCGCTACGCCGTCGCCTCCACCAGCCGCCGATAGCGCTCCACGCTCAGTTCCAGGTGCGCGCGCGCGGCGCGCCGTGCGGCCTCGGCATCGGCGTCGCGGATCGCGGCATAGATGTTGCGGTGCTCGACCTGCACCCGACCGAGATACGCGCTGCGCTGTGCGGCGTTGTCCATGCCCAGCGGCAGCGACTGCCGCGGGATGATGATGGTGCCGAGGAAATGCATGAAGCGTTCGAAATACGGATTGCCCGTTGCCGCCGCGATGGCGAGGTGAAAGGCGAAATCCTCCTCCACCGCGACGTCGCCCGCACGGATCGCATCGTCGATCACGTCGAGGCAGCGGCCCATCTCCGCGAGCGCGCGCGCGTTGCGGCTCTCGGCGGCAAGGCCCGCCGCTTCCACTTCCACCGCGAGGCGCAGCCGCATCACCTGTAGGATTTCGGTGAACGAGCGCAGCTCCTCCGAGACGATGCGGAACGGACGGTTTTCGGCGCCCTGGGTCACGAAGGCGCCGGCACCCTGGCGCGTCACGACCAGGCCTTCCGCCCGCATCGCCGCGATCGCTTCGCGCACGACGGTGCGGCTCACCTGGAAGCGCGCGACCATCTCCTGCTCGGTCGGAAGCCGCTCGCCGGGACGGAACTTCCGGCTCCGGATCTCCGAACTCAGGATGTCGATGAGCTGTCCAGTCCGGTTCGGAAGCGACGGCAGGAACGAAGGCGTAGGGCGGTTGCGCGCCATCGATCGGATCCGGATTCCGTTATGTTCTCTCAGGAAGTACGGCAAGAACTGCGACTTGCATGCTTGTCGGATGAATCACCATACCCGGAGGAAGTCAAGGGGCGAGGCGGGCACGGAGGGCGTGGTCCCGGAATCTTGCAGCCGCTGCGCCGCCTGGTTCCGTGCCGCACGACGTTAGACGTTGCCGGCGGCGGTTGCATAGAATCGACATCGCATTGATTCTCACGGCAATGGCCGCGCTACCGGCGGTTGCGGCCTGCGACTCGCATCGCGGCGCATCGCGTGAGGCTGCCGGCGCCGCGCCATCATTTCGCGAAGCAAACTGCGACGGTGCTGGAGGAGATGTCTGACAAGTAACGTGGACTCGTCCGCCGGCGCGCGTCTATACTGTTCCGATCAAGCGGGAGGGGAAACGACATGGGCGGAATCGCTCGGCGCGACGTGCTGAAGACTGCCGGCGCAGCAGTCGGAGCGAGCCTTCTGGCGCCGGGCCTC
Organism: Alphaproteobacteria bacterium; assembly: GCA_017307335.1. GTDB lineage: Bacteria > Pseudomonadota > Alphaproteobacteria > Acetobacterales > Acetobacteraceae > JAFKFJ01. Next base: position 1,310 of record JAFKFJ010000189.1, read on the forward strand.
GCGCGGGCGGAACCGACGTGGAAAGGCGCACCGGAGCCGGAGGCGCGCCTGCGCGTGTTGCGCTGGAAGCAGTTCATCCAGGCTGAATACGACGCGTTCATGGAAAACGTCCGCGCCTTCACCAAGGCGACCGGCGTCAAGGTGCGCGTGGATGCGGAGAGCTGGGAGGATATCCGCCCCAAGGCGGCCGTCGCGGCCGCGACCGGTGCCGGCCCGGACATCATCATCGGCACGTTGGACGATCCGTTCAAGTTCGCCGACAAGCTCGTGGATCTGACCGACGTCGCGGACTATCTCGGCGCGAAATACGGCGGCTGGTACAAGACCGCGCAGGCCTATGGCCGCAAGGGCGACCGCTGGATCGCGCTGCCGCAGGGAGCTGCCGGCGGCACGGTGAACTATCGCATCAGCACGCTGAAAAAGGCGGGGTTCGAGGAGTTTCCGAAGGACCTTCCGGGATTCCTGAAGGTCTGTCAGAAATTCAAGGAACTCGGCAAGCCGCCGGGCCTCGCCCTGGGCCATGCGACGGGCGATGCCAATGGCTGGACGCAATGGTGCCTGTGGGCGCATGGCGGAAAGGTGGTCGACGAGCACGACAACGTCGTGCTCAATTCGCCGGAGACGCGTGCCGCGCTGGAATACGCCAAGCAGCTCTACGCGACCTTCATCGAGGGCGTGCTGTCCTGGCTCGATCCCAGCAACAACAAGGCGTTTCTCGCCGACCAGATCGGGCTGACGCTGAACGGCATCTCGATCTACACGGTGGCGAAGAACTCGCCGGACCCGACGGTGCGCGCGATCGCGGCGGACATGAACCACGCGAACCTGCCGATCGGGCCGGTCGGGTTCCATACCGAAGACCAGCTCGTCCTCAACGCCTATGTCTATCACTACACGAAGTATCCCAAGGCGGCGAAGGAGTTCCTGCGCTTCATGTGGGAGAAGCCGCAGGTCGACCTGTGGGAGACGCGGTCGAACGGCTACGTGACCGCGCCGCTGCCGGGGCTCAACGACAACCCGGTATGGACCGCCGACCCGAAGGTCACGCCGTTCCGCGACGTGCTGAACTATGCGCTGCCGAACGGCTATGCCGGCTCGCTGGGCGCCGCCTCGGCCGCGGTGATGGGCGACTTCGTCGTGGTCGACATGTTCGCCGAAGCCTGCACCAACGCGCAGACGGTGGAGGGGGCGATGAAGCGCGCGGCTGAACGCGCCAAGCGGTTCTACGCCTGAGCGCCCCCGGCAGATCGCGCGCAGCCGTGACCCCGCCGCCGCAGGCCTCGGTCGCGCTGCCGGCCGCCGCCGGCCCGGGCGCCCGGCGACGGCGGCGGACCGCGCTGCTCATGCAGGACCGCAACGTGCTCGGCGCGCTGTTCCTGCTGCCCGCCGGCACGCTGCTGATCGTGCTGCTGGCCTATCCGCTGGCGCTCGGCATCTGGCTCGGGTTCACCGACAGGACGGTCGGCACGCCCGGGCATTTCGTCTGGCTCGAGAACTACCTGTCGCTGTTCAGCGACGCCGTGTTCCGCCTAGTGGTGTTCAACACGCTATTCTACACGATCGTCGCCAGCGCGATCAAATTTCCGCTGGGCCTCTATCTGGCGATCCTGCTCAACCGCCGCATCCGCTTCGCCTCCATCCTGCGCGCGGTGGTGCTGCTGCCGTTCGTGGTGCCGACGGTGCTCTCGGCGGTCGCGTTCTGGTGGATCTACGACAGCCAGTTCTCGATCATCTCCTGGGCGCTGGTGAAGCTGGGCCTGATCAATCACTACATCGACTTTCTGGGCGATCCCTGGAACGCGCGCTGGTCGGTGATCGCGGCGAATGTCTGGCGCGGCGTGCCGTTCGTGGCGATCACGCTGCTTGCCGGGCTGCAGACCATCTCGCCCTCGCTCTACGAGGCGGCGATGCTCGACGGCGCCACGCCGATACAGCGGTTCCGCTACATCACCCTGCCGCTGCTGACGCCGATCATCGGCGTGGTGATGACCTTTTCCGTGCTGATGACCTTCGCCGACTTCCAGCTCATCTACTCGATCACGCGCGGCGGACCGATCAACGCCACGCACCTGATGGCGACGCTGTCGTTCGAGCGGGCGATCACCGGCGGCAAGCTCGGCGAGGGGGCGGCGCTCGCCAACCTGATGATCCCGTTCCTGCTGGGTGCGATCATGTTCAGCTATTTCGGGCTGCAGCGGCGCGGCCGCGGGGCGGGGTGAGAGGCGATGGCACGACGGGCGGCCGAGGGCACCGACTATCTCGACACCACCGCGCGGCGGGCGCTGACGCTCTACCTGCCGCTCGGCGCGATCATGATCTTCCTCCTGTTCCCGTTCTACTGGATGGCGACGACGGCGCTGAAGCCGGACGCCGAGCTCTACGACTACAAGCGGTTCAACCCGCTCTGGATCGTCCATCCGACGCTGGAACACTTCAGGAGCCTGTTCACCGACACGGATTTTCCGACGTGGTGGACGAACACGATGCTGGTGACGGTGGGGTCGACCTTCATCTCCCTGGCGCTGAGCGTCGCCGCGGCCTATGCGGTCGAGCGGCTGCGGTTTCGCGGCTCCAGCTATCTCGGGCTCTCGATCTTTCTCGCCTACCTCGTGCCCCCGAGCATCCTGTTCATCCCGCTGGCGACGATCGTCTTCCAGTTCGGCCTGTTCGACAGCGACTGGGCGCTGGTGCTGACGTATCCAACCTTTCTGGTGCCGTTCTGCACCTGGCTGCTGATGGGGTATTTCCGCACCATCCCCTATGAACTGGAGGAGTGCGCGCTGATCGACGGCGCCTCGCGCCTGCAGATCGTGTGGCGCATCACCCTGCCGCTGGCGGTGCCCGGGCTGATATCGGCCGGCATCTTCGCCTTTACCTTGTCGTGGAACGAATTCATCTATGCCCTGACGTTCATTTCTTCATCGGAGAACAAGACGGTGCCGGTGGGCGCGATCACCGAGTTGGTCAACGGCGACGTCTATCACTGGGGCGGCCTGATGGCCGCGGCGCTGCTCGGCTCGATCCCGGTCGTTGTGCTTTATTCGTTCTTCGTCGAATACTACGTCTCCAGCCTGACCGGCGCGGTGAAGGAATAGACGGGCCGCGGCGCGGCAAACTCCTCCCCGGTTTGTCGGGTGAATTTCCCGCCTTCGGGCGGGTGGGTTCCCGGCCCGAGCACCCCAGGATTCCTCGGGTTTTCGCGTGATGAATCGCATCGGGGCCGGCTTGACTCGGGTTTTCCCCGGTCAGATTATATGATCTCTGAAGCGGCCATCGCGGCCGTTCGTGGGGAGGACCGCATGGCGAAGTATGCGTCACAAGTCGCGCGGCTCGGCGCGGTCGCGGCAGCGGCGGCACTGGCCGTTGCTGCATCGGCGACCGGAGCGGGCGCGCAGCAACTGAAGCACTACAACTCGGCCGGCAAGGATTTCTGGATGCATCCGCCGCCGGACTGGTTCCTGGGCGATGAGACCGCCGGCCAGCGCGGCCTGGCGCCGCCCGCCGGCCCGGCGACGCCGACGCCGCTCGCCGAACTGAATGAGAACCTCAAGCACATCACGCTGCCGCCCGGGTTCACGATCAAGGTCTATGCGAGCGGCCTGCCCGAGGCGCGGCAGATGGCGTGGGGCAACAAGGGCACCCTGTTCGTCGGCTCTTTCGGCGCGACCAATGTCTATGCCGTCACCGACGGCGGCAAGACGGTCAAGACGATCATCAAGGGCCTGAACATGCCCACCGGGGTGGCGTTCCGCGACAACGCCCTCTATGTCGTCGCGATCGACAAGATTCTGAAATACGAGAACCCGGAAGCCAACCTCGACCACATGCCGGCGCCGAAGGTCGTCTATGACGACATGCCGCCGTATGTGGCGCACGGCTGGAAATACCTGGTGTTCGATGCCTACGGGAAGGTCTATGTCCCGTTCGGCCCTCCGTTCAACATCGGCAACCCGCCGAGCAGCGTCGCGCAGATCCGCCGCGTCGACCTCAACACCGGTTCGGCTGAGATCGAGGCGCTCGGCGTGCGCAACAGCGTTGGCGGCGACATCGACCCGCGCTCGAACCAGTACTGGTTCACCGAGAATGCGCGCGACTGGATCAGCGACGACGCGCCGAGCGACAAGCTGAATCACATCACGCGCCTCGGCGAGCATTTCGGCTATCCGTACTGCCACCAGGGCGACCTGCCGGATCCGGTGTTCGCGCAGGGGCATAGCTGCGCGGAGTTCACGCCGCCGGTGCTCAACCTCGGCGCGCACGTGGCCCCGCTCGGCATGAAGTTCTACACGGGGAACCAGTTCCCGCCCGAATACAAGGACAACATCTTCATCGCCGAGCACGGCTCGTGGAACCGCCACCACTACCAGGGCGGCCGGATCGAGCGTGTGATCGTGGACCCGGACGGCAAGGAGGCACACCAGGAGGTGTTCGCGTCCGGCTGGATCAAGGGTGACCACGACTACTACGGGCGTCCGGACGACATTCTGATCGCACCGGATGGCTCGATCCTGGTCGCTGACGACTGGGCTGGCGCGATCTATCAGATCAGCTACTCCAAGTAGCAGCTGGCTGACGGCACTCCGCCCCGCCCGTGGTCGGCACACCCGGGCGGGGCGGATGTTTTTTCGAGGACATCGCATGCGGCTTTCGTACGTTCTGGCTTGTTCCCTCGCGCTGACGGCCGGCGCGGCTGCGGCCGGCGCGGCCGACACCGTGGCACGGCCCGAAAAGGCCGAAGTCTGCCTCGCCTGCCACGGCGCGGACGGCGTTTCGCAGACCCAAGGCACCCCTTCGCTCGTCGGACAGCCGGACCGTTTCATTCAGTGGGAGCTGGTCTTCTTCCGCAGTGGCCGGCGCCACGACCCGATCATGGAGCCGATCGCCTCGACGCTGAGCGACGAGGACGTCCGCGCGCTGGGCGCCTATATCGCGTCCCTGCCAATCCCCAAGGTGCCGGTGCCGCCGGATAGCGCGCCGGATGAGACGGCCGGCGGTGCCGCGCTGGTGGAGCAGGGGCATTGCGCCGCGTGCCATGGCGAGAAGTTCGAGGGGCTGCAGGCCGCGCCGCGGCTGGCCGGACAGCGCGAGGAATACCTCGTCAAGGCCCTGAAGGATTTCCGCTCCAGCGGCCGGCCGAGCATGGGGCTCGCCGCGATGAACGAGGTTGCGGCGCACATGAGCGACGAGAACATCGACGCCGTCGCACATTTCCTGGCGCGCCGGCGCTGACGCCACGCCCGGGCTTGCGCGGCGCCGGGCTTCGGGGCAGCGATGCGGGATGAGCGTTCCGAACCTCGGCGCCGAAGGGATCGGCGTCGTCCGCCCGATCGGCTTCCTGTCGACCCCGTTCAAGACCCGCGCCGCGTGCCCCCGCAACACCCGCGCCCTCAACCCGGCGCCGCGGTGCGAGGCGGCTGTCTTCGACGCGTTCGCGCCCGGGCTGCGGTCGCTGGACGGGTTCTCGCATCTGATCCTGCTCTATTGGCTGCATGAGGCCGAACCACCGGCGCTGGTCTTCACGCCGCCGTTTGACGACACGCCGCGTGGCGTGTTCGCCACCCGTGCGCCCGCGCGCCCCAACCCCATCGGGCTCGCGGTGGTTGCGTTCGAAGGCTTCGCCGCTCCGAACCGGCTGGCCGTGCGCTACCTCGACTGCATCGACGGCACGCCGCTGCTCGATATCAAGCCGTATCTGCGCACGACAGATGCCGAGCCGGCGGCGACGCTCGGCTGGCTCGCGCCCCGCGCCAGCCCCGGTTAGGCCGTTGCCAGCGCCGCCAGCGCCCGTCCTACCGCGGCGATGGTCGCATTGCGGGCCGCGAATGGTGCGGTGACGCGGGCGGCGAGCAGTGCGCTGCCCGCGCCGATCGCAACGGCGCGTCGTCCAAATTTTGTCGGCACGGCAAACCTTGATGGCGGTTGGATGCTCACCCGTCCGCGGGTGGCTGGCCGCTCCGCGCCGCCAGCAGCGCCGCCTCGACCTCGGCGGCGGGTGGAGGCAGATCGCCCCGGCGCAGCAGGTGCTGCAGCTTGGCGAGCTGATCGTAGTAGGCGCGGCACATCGCACAGGCGCGCAGGTGCCGCCATGCGGCGAAGCGCGCCCGCCAGCCCAGCGCACCCTCCATATAGTCGGTCGCCAACTCGCTCATTTCACGGCAACTTGGCATGGTCGCTCCCTCGGTCGCGTGGCGGCCCTCGGGGAAGACTCAGCCGCGCGCTCCACGTTACAAGCCTGTTTCCTGCAACCCGGGCCAATCCCCAGCCGATGTGTGCCGCCGCCGTCAGCGAATTTGACCGCCCGGAATTCCTCGCCCGGCTGCGCGCGGGCGACGGCGAGGCGTATCGGCGGCTCATCCGGCGCTTTCATGGCGCCCTGGTGGGCACCGCCGCCGCCATCATCGGCAGCCGCGCCCAGGCCGAGGAGGTCGTGCAGGACGCCTGGCTCGCGGTGTTTTCCGGCATCGCGCGATTCGAGGGCCGGTCGTCGCTGTCGAGCTGGGTGTTCGCGATCGTGCTGAACCGCGCCCGCACCCGTGCGACCCGCGAGGGGCGCCTGGTCGCGCTGCCGAACCTGGAGGGCGGCGAGGGGAATGAGCGGGCGGTGCCGCTGGAACGCTTCCAGCCCGACGGGCACTGGACCGAGCCGCCGAAGCTCTGGGACGAACTCGACCCCGAACGCATCGTCGCCGGCCGGCAGATCTGGGAGCATGTGCAGGCGGCGATCGAGCGCCTGCCCGCCGGCCAGAAGGCCGTGCTGATCCTGCGCGACATGGAGGGGCAGAGCGCCGAGGACGCCTGTGACCTGCTGAAGATCTCGGCGGAGAACCAGCGCGTGCTGCTGCACCGCGCGCGCGGGCGGGTGCGGCGGGCGGTGGAGGTGCTGCTGGCCGGCGAGGCGCCGCAGCCGGTCTCCGCGCGCCGCCCGGCGTCCCCTCCGGAACGCGGTGGGGGCGTGCTGCGGCGGGTGCTGGCGATGTTCCGGCCATGGCGCGGTGCGCCCGCATGACCGCGCGCCCGACCATCATCGACTGCGACCCGGGCACCGACGACGCAATCGCCCTGTTCCTCGCCCTGGCATCGCCCGAGCTGGACGTGCGGCTCGTCAGCGTGGTCGGGGGCAATGTCGGGCTCGACCACACGCTGCGCAACGCCCGCGCGGTGGTCGGGCTCACCGGACGCGCCGTACCGGTCGTCGCGGGAGCGGACCGTCCGCTGCTCGGGCGCTTCGTCCCGGCCGCGCATGTGCATGGCGCGGACGGGCTGGGCGGGCTGGCGCTGCCCGGGGGGCCGGCGGCGGCGCCTGGGATTGCCGTTGACGCAATCCGCAGCCTGCTGCGCGCCGCGCCGCCGCGCGGGGTCACGCTGATCGGCCTTGGCCCCGCGACCAATCTCGGCCTCGCGCTGGCGGTGGAGCCGGCGCTCGCCGGCCGGGTCGCCGAAATCGTGCTGATGACCGGCGCGCAGGGCGAGGGCAACGTGACGCCGGCCGCCGAGTTCAACGCCTACAACGATCCGGAGGCGCTCGCGGTCGTGCTCGGCTGCGGGGCACCGGTGACGCTGGCGACGCTGGAGGTGACGCACCAGGCGCTCTGCCGGGCGGAGGAGATCGCCGCGCTCCGCGCCGCTGGCGACGGGGCCTGCCTGCGCGCCGCGGCCGCGATCTGGGAGCGCACTCCGCCGGCATCGCGCTCCGGGGGTTTGGGGATGGCGCAGCACGACGCCTGCGCCGTCGCCTGGGCGGTGGCCCCGCATTTGTTCAAGTCGGTTGAGGTATTTGCCGAGGTCGATTGCGGTCCCGGGCCGGGCCGCGGCAGGACCGTGCTGGCGCAGTGGGCGCGCGGCGGGCGGGCGGCGAACGCGCGCATGTTGACCGAGCTCGATTCGGCCGCCTTTTTCACGCTGCTGAACGCGCGGCTGGCGGCGTTGCCGTAAGTGCCAGGCGGGCGCAATCTGCCCGCCGGGAGGTCGCGACATGAGCGCCACGGGACCGCAGCCCTCGGGTAACGCGGTCGATTTCTTCCTCGACCGGCATCTGCGTGAGGGCCGCGCGGGGGGGCCGGCGTTTCACGATGCCACCGGCACGCTTTCCTATGCGGCGCTGCACGCGGCAACCGGACGCTTCGCCGCGGCGCTGGCGGCTGCCGGCATCGAACGCGAGCGGCGCGCCGTTCTCCTGCTGCTGGACACACGCGCGTTTCCGATCGCGTTCTGGGGCTGCCTGCGCGCGGGTGTCGTTCCGGTGCCCGTGAACACGCTGCTGCCGCCGGAGCTGGTGCGCTACATCCTCGCCGACAGCCGCGCGGAAATCGCGTTCGTGAGCGCGCCGCTGCTCGCCGCCCTGGCGCCGGCGCTGCATGCCGCGCCGGCGCTGCGGCACGTCGTCGTTGACGACGAGCCGCCCGCGGATGACGGACGCGCGATGCCGCTCGCCGATTTTCTCGCGGCCGGCACCGAGGGATTCGCGACCGTCGCGGCTTCGGACGACGAGGTGGCGTGCTGGTTCTACTCCTCCGGCTCGACCGGTACGCCGAAGGGCGTGCGGCATGTGCACGGCAGCCTACGCGCGACGGCGGACACATACGGCGCGCAGGTGCTGGGCATTCGCGCGGACGACGTGGTCTTCTCCGCCGCCAAGCTGTTCTTCGCGTACGGCCTCGGCAACAGCATGACGTTTCCGATGTCGGTCGGCGCGAGCACGGTGCTGCTCGCCGAACGGCCGACCCCGGCCGCCGTGCTGCAGACGATGCAGCAGTTCCGGCCGACGATGTTCGCGGGCGTGCCGACGCTGTACGCGGCGCTGCTGGCGCAGCCGGCGCTCGGCCGCGGCGCCGGCTCCGACCGCCTGCGCCGCTGCATCTCCGCCGGCGAGGCGCTGCCCGAACAGGTCGGGCTGCGCTGGCGCGAGCGCGTGGGCGTGGACATCCTCGACGGTATTGGCTCGACGGAGATGCTGCATATCTTTCTCTCCAACCGCCCGGACGACGTGAAATACGGCAGCACCGGCCGCGCGGTGCCGGGCTACGATTTGCGCGTGGTGGACGCCGAGGGGTGCCAGGTTGCCGACGGCACGCCGGGCGAATTGATCGTGCGCGGCGCGAGTGCGGCCGATGGCTACTGGAATCAGCGCGCGAAGAGCAGAACGACGTTCCGCGGCGAGTGGACGCATACGGGCGACGTCTTCATCCGCGATGCCGACGGCACCTATCGCTATTGCGGCCGCAACGACGACATGATGAAGGTCGGCGGCATCTGGGTTTCGCCGTTCGAGGTGGAGGAGGCGCTGATCGCGCATCCCGCGGTGCTGGAGGCGGCGGTGGTTGGGCAGGCGGACGAGGCGGGGCTGGTGAAGCCGCGCGCCTTCGTGGTGCTGCAACCCGACGCGGCGCCGGATGAGGATCTGGCCGAGCGGCTCAAGATGCATGTGAAGGAAAGGACGGGCGTGTGGAAATACCCGCGCTGGATCGAGTTCGTCGACAGCCTGCCGAAGACGGCAACCGGCAAGATCCAGCGCTATCGCCTGCGCGCACCGTGACCGACGCCGCGCCTGGACGCATCACGATCGGCGGCAAGGCGCTGGAGACCGCGTGGTGGGGGCCCGCGCCCGACGCGGCGCCGACGCTCGTGCTGCTGCACGAGGGGCTGGGTTCGGTGGCGCTGTGGCGCAGCTTTCCCGCATCGCTCGCGGCTGCGACCGGGTTCGGCGTGTTCGCGTGGTCGCGCGCCGGCTATGGCAAATCCGACAGCGTGCCGCCGCCGCGCCCGGTGCGCTACATGCACGACGAGGCGGCGCTGCTGGGCGCGGTGCTGGATGCCGCCGGCATCGGCGCGTGCGTCCTGGTGGGACACTCCGACGGCGCGTCGATCGCGGCAATCTATGCCGGCACCGAGCGCGACGCGCGGGTGCGCGGCCTCGCGCTGCTCGCGCCGCACTTCTTCGTCGAGGATGTGACGATCGCCGGCATCGAGGACGCGCGCGAGCGTTACCGCAGCACTGATCTGCGCGGGCGGCTCGCGCGCTACCATGCCGATGTGGACGCGACCTTCTGGGGCTGGAACGGCGCCTGGCTCAACCCGGAATTCCGCGCCTGGAACATTGAGGCGCAGGCGGCCGGGATCACGGTGCCGATGCTGATCGTGCAGGGGCTCGCCGATCCGTACGGCACGCGTGCGCAGGTGGACGCGGCGGCGCGGCTGCTCGGGCTGAAGCTGGAATCGGTTCTGCTGGACGGCGTGGGGCACACTCCGCACATCGAAGCGGTGGCAGCGACACTCGACGCAGTCGCCGGATTCAGCCGGCGCGCGCTGCGCGGCTGAGAGGAGAACGCTTGTGACGCATATCGACTTTCAGACCGATCCGTCGCGCTATCGCCACTGGCGGCTGGCGTTCGATGGCCCGATCGCCACGCTGTTCATGGATGTCGACCCGGCCGGCGGCATGTTCGAGGGCTATGAGCTGAAGCTGAACTCCTACGATCTCGGCGTCGATATCGAGCTGGCCGACGCGGTGCAGAGGCTGCGCTTCGAACATCCGGAAGTGCGCTGCGTCGTGCTGCGCTCGGGCAAGGCGAATGTGTTCTGCGCCGGTGCCAATATCCGCATGCTGGGACAGGCCTCGCACGCGACGAAGGTGAATTTCTGCAAGTTCACCAACGAGACGCGCTGCGCGATCGAGGACGCCGCGGCGGCGGGCGGGCAGCACTATCTCGCCGCCATCGCCGGCACCTGCGCGGGCGGCGGCTACGAGCTTGCGATGACGACCGAGCATATCATGCTGATCGACGACCGGCGCAGCGCGGTGGCGCTGCCCGAAATGCCGCTGCTGGCCGTGCTGCCGGGCACCGGCGGGCTGACGCGGCTGACCGACAAGCGGGGCGTGCGGCGCGACCTGGCGGACGTGTTCTGCTCGCTGGAGGAAGGCGTGCGCGGGCAGCGCGCGGTGGCGTGGCGGCTGGTGGACGAAGTGGTGCCGCCGTCGCGGTGGGAGGCGGCGGTGCTCGCGCGGGCGCAGGCGCTGGCGGCGACATCGGACCGGCCCGCCGATGCGCGCGGCATCGCGCTGCCGCCGCTGGACCGCCGCTTTGCGGAGGGCGGGATCACCTATCCGCATCTGCGCGTCACCTTGGACCGCGCCGGCCGGCGCGCAACGCTGACCATCGCCGGGCCCGGCGAACTTCCTCGGGATCTTGCCGGCATCCATGCGGCGGGCGCCGCGTTCTGGCCGCTGGCGCTGGCGCGCGCGCTGGACGACGCGATCCTGCACCTGCGCGTGAACGAACCCACGCTCGGTATTCTCGTGCTGCGCACCGAGGGCGGCGCAGCCCGCGTGCTCGCGGCCGACGCGCTGCTGGAGGCGCATGCGCAGGACTGGCTGGTGCGCGAAACCCGGCTGTTTCTGCGCCGCGTGTTCAAGCGCCTGGACATGACCGCACGCAGCCTGATCACGCTGATCGAGCCCGGAAGCTGCTTCGCCGGGACGCTGGCAGAACTCGTGTTCGCCGCCGACCGGGCGGTGATGTTCGCCGATGCGGCGGGGCCGCATTTGCACCTCGGCCGCCTGAACTTTGGCGCCTATGCGATGGCGAACGGCCTCACGCGCCTGCAGACGCGCTTCGTGGGCGAGCCCGCGAGCGTGGCGCTGGCGGAGGGCGCGATCGGGCGCGCGCTGACGGCGGAGGAGGCGGCGGAACTCGGCCTCATCACCGCGTTTCATGATTCCGTGGACTGGGACGGCGAGCTGCGCATGCTGTTCGAGGAGCGGGCGAGCTTTTCCGCCGATGCGCTGACGGCGATGGAAGCCAATCTGCGCTTCGCCGGGCCGGAGACGATGGAGACGCGGATTTTCGGGCGCCTGACCGCGTGGCAGAACTGGGTGTTCCAGCGGCCGAACGCGACCGGCGAGGCGGGCGCGCTGCGCCGCTACGGCAGCGGCGTGCGCCCCGAATACGATCCCGCGCGGGTGTGAGGAGGAACGACGATGCCAGACGGCACCAGCGTCGACTACGACGGGCTGATTCCGAACAATGTCGGTCTGAACGACGACTCTCGCGTGCGCAAGGCGCTGGAGACGTGGCACCCTGGCTACATCGACTGGTGGCGCGACATGGGTCCAGACGGGTTCCAGGAGGCGCTGGTCTATCTGCGCACCGCGGTCAGCGTCGATGCCACCGGCTGGGCGAAGTTCGGCTTCGTGCGCATGCCCGAATACAAATGGGGCATCCTGCTGGCACCGGCGGTGGAGGAGCGGCGGATTCCGTTCGGCCGGCACAAGGGCGAGCCGGCGTGGCAGGAAGTGCCGGGCGAATACCGCGCCATGCTGCGCCGGCTGCTGGTGATCCAGGGCGATACCGAACCTGCGAGCGTGGAGCAGCAACGCCATCTCGGCGCCACCGCGCCCAGCCTCTACGACCTGCGGAACCTGTTTCAGGTGAACGTGGAGGAAGGGCGGCATCTGTGGGCGATGGTCTACCTGCTGCAGAAATATTTCGGCGCGGACGGGCGGGAGGAGGCGGAGGAACTGCTGCGCCGCCGCTCGGGCGATGCCGATGCGCCGCGCATGCTCGGCGCCTTCAATGAGGCGACGCCCGACTGGCTCAGCTTCTTCATGTTCACCACCTTCACCGACCGCGACGGGAAGATGCAGCTTGAGGCGCTGGCGCAGTCCGGCTTCGATCCGCTGAGCCGCACCTGCCGCTTCATGCTGACCGAGGAAGCGCACCACATGTTCGTGGGCGAGTCCGGCGTGGGGCGGATCATCGCCCGCACCTGCCAGGCGATGAAGGCGGCCGGGCTGGAGGATGCGGCGGATGTCGCGGCGGTGCGCCGGCTGGGCGTGATCGACCTGCCGCTGATCCAGCGCAAGATCAACCTGCATTGCTCGCTGACGCTCGACCTGTTCGGCAGTGAGATCAGCACCAACGCGGCCAACGCATTCAACGCCAGCCTCAAGGGCCGCTTCCGCGAGGCGCGGCTGAACGACGACCACGTGCTGCTGAACGACACCTATCCGGTGCTGCGCCTCGTGGGCGGTGCGATCGCGCGGCAGGACGTGCCGGCACTCTCGGCGCTGAACATGCGGCTGCGCGACGACTTCCTGGACGATGTCGCGGCCGGTGTCGGGCGTTGGAACAACGTGATCGAACGCTCCGGCATCGCCTATCGGCTGCACCTGCCGCACGTCGCGTTCAACCGCAAGATCGGCGAGTTCGCCGGTGCCCGCTTCGATCCCGCCGGCCAGCCCCTGTCCGCGGACGAATGGGGTGCGCGCGAGGCGGCGTTGCTGCCCTCGTCGGCGGATGGCGAGTTCCTCGCATCGCTCATGCGGCCGGTGCAGGAGCCGGGGGTCTTCGCTAGCTGGATCGCGCCGCCGCGCATCGGCATCGACAACAAGCCGGGCGACTTCGAATACGTCAAAATCCACGAGTGACGGGCTGAGAAAAAACGGGGGGAGGCAATGAAAAGCATTCGGGGGGCGACGGCGCTGGCGGCCGCGTGGGCGATCGGCTGTGCCATGATCGGCAGCGCGCGGGCGGGCGAGACGCACACGGTCACGGTCGGCGTGCTGAACGACATGTCCGGGGTGTACGCCGATTTCCAGGGCATCGGGTCGGTCATCTCGGCGCAGCTTGCGGCCGAGGATTTCGAGGCGGCGAATCCCGGCTGGCACGTGCGCGTGCTGAGCGGGGACCATCAGAACAAGCCGGATGCCGGCGCTGCGATCGCGCGGCGCTGGCTCGACGAGGACGGCGTGGATGCCATCGCCGATGTTCCGAACTCCGCCGTGGCGCTCGCGATCTCGACGATCGTGCGAGAGAAGAACAGGGCGCTGCTGGCCTCCGGCGCCGGCACGGCGGCGCTGACCGGCGCACAGTGCTCGCCTAACACGGTGCAGTGGACCTACGATACCTGGGAGCTCGGCCACAGCATGGGACGCGCGGTGGTCGCATCGGGCGGCAAGCGGTGGTTCTTTGTCACCGCCGACTACACGTTCGGGACCGCGTTGCAGAAGAGTACGACCGAGGCGGTGCAGGCGGCGGGCGGCACGGTGCTGGGGTCGACCCGCCATCCGCTCGGGGCGTCCGATTTCTCCAGCTATCTGCTGCAGGCCCAGGCGAGCGGCGCGGACGTGCTCGGGCTCGCGGATGCCGGTGGCGATACCGACAATGCGATGAAGCAGGCCTCGGAGTTCGGGCTGACGAAGACGATGCGCATCGCCGGCATCATTGCCAACATCGGCAACATCCACGGGGTCGGCCTGGCCAACGCGCAGGGAATGCTGGTCGCCACACCGTTCTATTGGGACATGAACAACGGCACGCGCGCCTTCGCGCAACGCTACGGCGCGCGCCACCCGCGCCACCAGATGCCCAACGACATGCAGGCCGGCGTCTACGCGGTGACGCTGCACTACCTGAAGGCAGTGAAGCAGGTCGGCGGCGCGAGCGACGGGCGCGCGGTGGTGGATGCGATGAAGCGGATGCCGGCGGACGACCCGCTGTTCGGCAGGACCGTCATCCGCGTCGATGGCCGCGCGCTGCACCCGATCTACCTCATGCAGACCAAGGCGCCGGCTGAGTCGCATGGCGAGTGGGATCTGCTGAAGGAGGTCGCGGTGGTGCCGGCGGAGCAGGCGTTCCGCAAGCTTGCCGACGGGCACTGCCCGTTCGTGACGCAATGAGTGCGGCCGGGCGCCGCACGCGCGCGCGGCTCAAGAAAGTTTGACCGGCCGCGCGCCGGACGGGGCAGCCCTATTTTTCTGGCTTCAAAATAACATTCATGATAATGAACGCACGCATCTGTGTGTTCTGAACTGCAATTATCAGGGAGGGCGTCATGGCCAGTCTGGGAAAGGCGCGCGTTGTGGTGGAGCCGACCGGCGCCGTGCGGGTTCATGTCGGTGCCGACGTGCTCTACAATCTCGAGGCGACGCAGAAGCTGACGAAGGAAATTCTGGGGCGTCTCGGCTGCGGCACCTGCCATTCGGGCCGCCAGATCCTGTTTCAGCAAGACGCGGTGGAGTTCACCGTCGGCGCCTAGCGGGGCGGCGCCCGGCAGGGCGACGTAGCCGATGCCGGCGTGCGGACTCGGCGTGGGTGTCGTGTGGTGGCCGCCGCTCGACGCCCTCTGCCGGCCGGGCGAAGGTCTGATCGACGTCATCGAGGCGGAGCCGGAAGCGTTTTGGATTCCGGCACCCTCGGGCGACGGGTTCCGTTCATTGCTCGCCGACGCGCTGTCGCACCTGCCGCAGCCGAAGCTGCTGCACGGCGTGGGCGCGCCGGTGGGCGGCACCTGCCCGCCGCCGCGCGGGCACGCGGCGGCATTCGCGCGCGACGTCGCCGCGCTGCATCCGCCTTTCGTCAGCGAACATCTGAGCTTCAGGCTGTTTCGCGAGCGGCCCGGCGGGCCGGCGGTTGCCGCGGGGTTCCTGCTGCCGCCGCTGCAATCGGAGCGCGGGATGCGCATGGCGGTGGACAACATCCACGAGCGCCGTGCCGCCCTCGGCAGCATTCCGCTCGCGGTCGAGACGCCGGTGAGCTACCTGCCGCCGGCCCCCGGCGAATGGCCGGACGGCGCATTCATCGCGGCGGTGGCCGAGGCCGCGGATTGCGGCATCCTGCTCGATCTGCACAACGTGCTTTGCAACGCGCGCAACGGGCGCCAGAGCGTCGCCGCGTTCTGCGCCGCGCTGCCGCCCGAGCGCGTGTGGGAGCTGCATCTGGCGGGCGGCGAGCGTGAGTCCGGCTTCCATCTCGACGCGCATGCCGGGCTGGTCGAGCCGGAGTTGTGGGAGATCGCGGCGGGCCTCGTGCCGCGCCTTTCACAGTTGCAGGCGATCGTGTTCGAGATCATGCCGGAACGCATCGCGGATATCGGGCTGGCGCCGATCGGCAAGCATCTCGGCCGCATGCGCGAGCTTTGGAACCGGCGCGCGCAGGATGCGACGGCGGATTTGCCGCGGCGCGCACCGGCCGGCACGCTGCCTCTGGTGCCCGAGACCTGGGAAATGCTGCTTGGCTGCGCGTTCAACGGGCGCGCGCTGCCGCCGTTGGATGGCGCGACGGCCGCGTGGTGGCATGCCGCAGCACCGTCCGTCGCGCTCTATCGGACGCTCGTCGGCGAAGGACGGGCGAGTGCGGTCAGCGCCGCTGCACCACGCACGGTGCGCCTGCTCCTTGCACACGGCGGCGAGGCGGCGGCGCGCGGCATGCTGGCGGCCTTCTGGCATCAGTCGCCGCCCGGCTACACCGCGGCCGAGGAGGCGCGCGCACTGTTCCGGTTTCTCGCGGCCACGCATCCGGCGCTGCCCGGATTGGCCGAGGCGATGGCATCGGACGCGGCGGTGCTCGACGAAGTCGGATGAGTGCAGCGTCCCCCGGCGGTCAGATGCGGCCTGCCGTGCCGTCGCTCTCGCAGGCGCGGCTGAGCGCGAGCCGCTCGCGCGCCGCCACCTGCGCCTGCGCGATCCGCATCGCCGCGATCAGTTCCGCGACGCCCACACCATCGGCCTGCATCATCAGCCGGACGATCGGATCGGTCAGCATCGTCTCGAAGGTGAGCGGGCGCAGGGCGTCGTTGCACATCATCGCAGTCTCCTGTCCGGCACCGTGCAGCCAAGGCCTCGACCGCTCTCCCCGCTGCTACCGCTTCGTTAATTGCGGGACAGACATATTGTGCAACTCTCCGAGAGAAAGAGCGGCACAAATCACGATTGCGTGGCGCCAAGCACAGTCTTCGCGATGGCAAGAACTCCGCCGTCATCGCCACGCCGTCCGACGATCTGCAACCCGATCGGGAGGCCTCCGGGCGAAGTGCCGCCCGGAATCACACATGCCGGTGCTTGCGCGAGATTGACCGGATAGCTGAATCCTGCCCACTCGATCCAGCGCGTCATGCCGCTGCCGGGCGGCACCTCGACGCCCGCGGCGAAGGGCGGCACCGCGACGGCCGGCGAGATCAGCGCATCGTGGGCGGCGAGCAGCCGGTCGAACGACGCCCCGAAGGCGGCCCGCGCGCCGTGCGCGGCGATCAGCTCCAGCGCCGACAGCCGCGCGCCGGCCTGCGCGATCTCCTGCAGACCTGCGTCCATTGAGGCATGGCGCTCCGCCGGCACGGCGGCGAGCCGGGCTGCCGCGCCCGCGAACCAATGGGTCCGGAACAGGGCCGGCAGGTCGGCCGCGGGCAGGGCAATCTCCTCCAGCACCACGCCGGCCGCCGTGAGCCGCGCGAGGGCACGGTCGAACACCGTCCGCACGGCGGGATCGACGGCACCTTCGGGCGGGCTGGCCCACACGCCGAGCCGGAGCCCGCGGGTCGGCCGTTCCGCGAGCGGCGTCGCAGGCGGGAAGGGGAGCGGGCACTGGTACCAGTCACGCAGGTCGCGGGCCGAGAACACGTCGAGCATCAGCGCGAGATCGTCCACGCTGCGCGCCATCGGGCCGACATGGGACACGGTGCCGAATGGGCTCGCGGGGTAGGCGGGCACGCGGCCGAAGGTGGGCTTGAGCCCCGCGATGCCGCAGAACGACGACGGAATGCGGATCGAACCGCCGCCATCGGAGCCGAGATGCAGCGCGCCGGCACCGAGCACCGCCGCCGCCCCGGCGCCGCCGGAGGAGCCGCCGGGCGTGCGCGAGAGGTCCCAGGGGTTGCGCGTGATGCCGGATACCGTGCTGTCCGTCAGTGCCTTCCAGCCGAATTCCGGCGTTGCGGTGAGCCCGATCAGCACCGCCCCGGCACTGCGCAGGAGGCCGACCGAGGGCGCGTCCTCCTCCGCCGCGATCCCCGGCACCGCCGTGGTGCCGTAGCGCACCGTCCAGCCGCGGACATAGACGATGTCCTTGATCGTGGTCGGCACCCCGTCGATGGAGCTCAGCGGCGCGCCCGCGCGCCAGCGCGCCTCGGAGGCGCGAGCGGTGGCGAGGGCGCCTTCTTCGTCGAGGAAGGTGAATGCGGCGCAGCGTTCGTTCACCTGGCGCGCCCGGTCGAGCACGGCGCGCGTCACTTCGACCGGCGACAGCCCGGCGGCATAGCGGCGGGCGAGATCGGCCGCGCCGAGGCGGCAGAGGTCCGGGGCGTCGTCGAGCGGGTGCATGGCGGGGCTCCAACACGAGGGATGCCCGCATAGCGCCAGCGTGAGCCGCGGGGCGCAAGGCGCGATAGACACGCCCCCTGCCGCCCGCGCAGGCTCCCGGGCGCCGTGCCGCCTGCGCCGGGGGTGCCATGCCGCCTGACGATCCCATCCTGCTGACCGCCGCCGAGGCGGTCGCCGTGCCCGCCCTGCTGGCCGAGCTGCGCGAACTGCGGCGTACAGTCGCCGCCGAGGGGCGCGCGACGTTCCGCACGTGGCGGCCCTTCATCCGCCGCCCGGGGTTCGCCGCCGCGGCGCTCAACCTCGCGCACTACCTGGCCCTGCGCCGCCGCGACCTGCGCGGCGTGCAGCGGGCGCTGATGCGGTACGGACTGTCCTCGCTCGGCCGGCTGGAAAGCCGGGTGCTGGTGACACTGGACGCCGTGGCCGACGCGCTGGCGGCTGCGGAAGGGGAGCGCGTGGCGCCGGGGCGCTGGCCGCCCGCGCCGCGGCGTTTCTTTCGTGGCGAGACGGTCCTGCGGCAGAACGCGGAGGCGCTGTTCCGCCCCGGCCCCGCCAGCCACGGCGTGAGCATCCTGGTCACCCTGCCCTCGGAGGCCGCGGACGATCCCGGGTTCGTCTTGCGCCTCGTGCGCTGCGGTACCGATGCCGTGCGGATCAACTGCGCGCACGACGACGCCGCGGTGTGGAGTGCCATGATCGCCAACACCCGGCAGGCCGGTGCGGCGGTCGGGCGGCATATCCCGGTGCTGATGGACATCGCCGGCCCAAAGATCCGCACCGGGGACGTTCACCGGCCGGACGATGCGACGCGCCTCATGGCAGGGCGGGCGCTGCTGCTGGTGCCGGACGCGGCGCTCCTTGACGCGCCCGGCCCGCACGCGTTCCGAGCCGTCTGCAACCCGCCGGGCATCCTCGAACGCCTCGCGCCCGGCGCCGAGATGGCGCTGGACGACGGCAAGCTCGGCGGCACGGTGGAAGCCTGCCTGCCTGACGGCTCGGTGCTCGTCCGCGTCACGCGCACCCGGCTCAAGGGCGTGAAGCTGCGGCCGGAGAAGGGTCTGAACTTTCCCGGGACCGAGCTCGGCCTCCATCCGCTCACCGACCGTGATCTGTCGGACCTCGACTTCGTGGCGCGCCATGCCGACCTGATCGGCTATTCCTTCGTGCAGCGGGGCAGCGACGTGGAGCAGTTGCAGGCGGCGCTGGCGGCGCGACGGCCGGATGACTGGACCCGGATCGGCCTGATCGCGAAGATCGAGACGCTGGCTGCCGTGCGCCATCTGCCGGAGATCATCGTGCGCGCCGCCGGCCGCCAGCCGTTCGGGGTGATGATCGCGCGCGGCGACCTGGCGGTGGAGATCGGGTTCGCCCGCCTCGCCGAGATGCAGGAACAGATCCTGTGGATCTGCGAGGCGGCGCAGGTGCCGGTGGTGTGGGCGACACAGGTGCTGGAGGAGATGGTCAAATCGGGCCTGCCGACGCGCGGCGAGATGACCGACGCGGCGATGGCCGGGCGCGCCGAGTGCGTGATGCTCAACAAAGGGCCGAACGTGTGCGACGCGATCACCGCGCTCGACGCGCTGCTGGCGCGCATGGCGGAGCACCAGCTCAAGAAGACCGCGCAGTTGCGGGCGCTGCGCTCCTGGTAGCCGCGAAGGCAGCGCCCGCGGGTTCGGCTCAGCCGGCCGGCACCACGTAGCCGTACGCCGCGTTGCTGCGCGCGGGGTTGTCGCCGAGATAGGCGGCCTTCATCCGGGCAAGCCCATCCTGGCGCAGCGGCTCCCGCTCCGTGTGAAGGTCCAGCTTGTAGAACCGTGCCGCGTTGTAGCCGAGGATCGCCGACTTGATTGCGCCGTCCGCCGGCCCCAGTGGCGCGAACCCGAAGCGTTTCTGCAGGTCCTCGGGCACCTCGAGACGGCGGAACGCCTCGATCTGCCATTGCGGGGAGCCGTACCAGACAGAGTCGGTGCCCCAGAAGACGTGGTCGTAGCCGAGGCCCTTGATCAGAATCCCCATCATCGCCGCGCAGAAGCGCGGGCTTGTCACGGCCGAGTTGGCGAAGCTCGTGCCGATATCCGCATAGACGTTGCTGACGCCGTGTTTCGCCGGGATCGACGCCAGATCCGAGACCCATCGGATCCCGCCCGTCTTCTCGAAGAGGGCGAGTTCCGCGTCCGGCGCTTCGAGGAAAGGCCGCAGCGCCGAATGGTAGATGACGAAGTTGATCTGCGGCCAGTCCTTGGCGGCCTTCGGCAGGTCATCGACGGTCGCGTACTGCCACGCCCCGCCCGGGATCGCCTTTTCGTAGTCGATGGGCAGAAGGCCCTTGTGCACGCAGACGGTGGTGATGCCGGCCTTCACCACCTTTTCGTAGAACGGATAGACCTCCTTCTCGTCATCCAGCCGCCACGGATAGCGCGTGGTCTGCGGGCTGAGCGGATCGCCGATGGTGTAGCCCTTCCAGCTCGTCGGGCGGATCTGGCTGATGCAGCGGTCGACCTCGTCCATCCAGCCGGGCTGCTTCGGCGTGATCACCGAATGGAACAGCAAGCGCCGCGTGCCGGCGATGCGGTTGACGATATCGCTGGCCTCCTTGATCTGATCGTTGCTGAGCAGCCAGGCGGTGGGATCGTCGAACGGCGCGCCGCTGAGCAGGCCCACGGTGGTGTCGCTGTCGAGGTAGATTTCCTTGAGGAAGTTGTCGAACTTGTAGCGCGCGAGCGTCATCCCGGCGCGGTCGGACTGCATCGCCGGGTTCCAGTGCGCGGCCGCGTATTTGGCGAGCCCGAGAAGCTCCTGATGCGGGTAGTCGTCGCGGACGAAGTGGAGCTGATCATCGAACACGAACTGGCCGGCGAGCGTATCGGCGCGCGCCGCCGCGGCGGCGGGGTCGGCGGCCTCGGCGGCGGCGACCTTGAACACCGGCCCGAACACGTCGTTCATGGCGAGGAAGGCCGCCGCCATCCCGCAGCTCGAGCGCAGAAAGCTGCGCCGGTCCATGCCGAGCCTGCGCCCGATCGTGTCGGCAAGCTCGCCGATGCGTGCTTCCACGCGCCGCTGCTGCGGCGTCTGCGGCCAGGGATTGAACTCGCCGTTCGAAACCACCTGCGTCGGCACCGGGGCGCGAAATGCCGCCTCGTCCGCCGGTGCCAGGCCGGCGAGTTCGCGTTCGCTGAGATACAGGCCCATTCTTGGTCCTCCCTGCTGCGACGGGGGACCGGCCGAACGACACGACGGCCGGTCCGGCCTTCGGCTGTTCGTACAAACGCTGCGGGCACAAGGATGCTGCCACGGCCGCCGCGCGGTCAAGCAAACGCGCGAAGTGCCTCAGTCGATGTCGATTGCGAGCCGCTTGAGATCGGCGAGATCGCAGTAGCGCAGCGCGCCCTCATGCGTCGCGCGCAGCACCACGCGCGGCGCCTGACCGGCCGCGAGCGCCTCCGCCCACCGCGGCGCGCAGAGGCACCAGCGATCGCCGGGGGCGAGGCCGTCGAACCCATATTCCGGTCGCGGCGTCGAGAGGTCGTTGCCCTGCGCGCGGGAAAACGCCAGGAATTCCTCGCTCATCACGGCGCAGACCGTGTGGCTGCCGACATCCTCGGGGCAGGTGTCGCAGGCGCCGTTGCGGAAGAAGCCGGTGAGTGGCCGCTGGGAGCAGGACGCCAAGGCCCCGCCGAGCACGTTGCGCGCGGGCCGGCGGCGGGGACCGGAGCCAGGGCCGGTGTCATCGAAGGGCATGCATGTGCTCCCGCCCGGACGGGGCCGTATCGAAGCGGGCTCGGCATGGCGCGCATATTGCTTGGATACCGCACCGCACCATAACCCGGTGGAGGACGATACCATGCATGCGCGCATCGGGGAGATCACCGAGCGGATCGCGCGGCGCAGCCATGACGGGCGGGCGCGCTATCTCGACCGGATAGCGACGGCGGCGGGCGGCAAGCGCGCCACACTCGGCTGCGCCAACCAGGCCCATGCCTTCGCCGCCTGCGGTCCGGCCGACAAGGGGCGGCTGACCGAGGGGATGGCGCCGAACCTCGGCATCGTGACCGCCTTCAACGACATGCTCTCCGCGCATCAGCCGTACGAGCGGTTCCCCGAGCTGATCCGGGCCGCTGCGCGCGCCGCCGGGGCCACCGCACAGGTCGCGGGCGGCGTGCCCGCGATGTGCGACGGCGTGACGCAGGGCGAGGCGGGTATGGAACTCTCGCTGTTCTCGCGCGAGGTGATCGCGCTCGCGACCGCCGTTGCGCTATCCCACCAGACCTTCGACGCCGCGCTCTATCTCGGCGTCTGCGACAAGATCGTGCCGGGCCTCGTGATCGGCGCGCTGAGCTTCGGCCATCTGCCGGCGGTGTTCGTGCCGGCGGGGCCGATGACGTCAGGCCTGCCGAACGACGAGAAGAGCCGCGTGCGGCAGCTCCATGCCGAGGGCAAGGTCGGGCGCGACGCGCTGCTCGCGGCCGAGATGCAGAGCTATCACGGGCCCGGCACCTGCACCTTCTACGGCACCGCGAACACCAACCAGATGCTGATGGAGATCATGGGCCTGCATCTGCCCGGCGCGAGCTTCGTCAATCCCGGTACCGCGCTGCGTGACGCGCTGACCGCGGAGGCGACGCGGCGGGCGGTGGCGATCACGGCGCAGGGCAACGACTACACGCCGGTCGGGCGGGTGCTGGATGAGCGCGCGTTCGTGAACGGCATTGTCGGGCTGCACGCGACGGGCGGTTCGACGAACCACACGATCCACCTGATCGCCATGGCGGCGGCTGGGGGCGTGCGCCTCACCTGGGATGATTTCGCCGATCTGGCGGAGGTGACGCCGCTGCTCGCGCGCGTCTATCCGAACGGGCGCGCCGACGTGAACCATTTCCACGCGGCGGGCGGCATGCCGTTCCTGATCCGCGAACTGCTTGGCGCAGGGCTGCTGCATGACGATGCGACGACGGTCTGGGGCGGGGGCCTGCGGGGATACACGGCCGAGCCCGGGCTCGACGCCGATGGCGGCATCGTCTGGCGCGCGGCGGCGGATGCGAGCGGCGATGCCGCGATCCTGCGCGGCATGGCGGCGCCGTTCCAGCCAACCGGCGGACTGCGCGTGCTGGAGGGCGATCTCGGCCGGGCGGTGATCAAGACCTCGGCCGTGGCGCCGGAGCGGCATGTGATCGAGGCGCCGGCGCGCGTGTTTCACAGCCAGGAGGCGCTGCAGGCGGCATTCAAGGCGGGCACGCTGGATGGCGACATGGTCGCCGTGGTGCGCTTTCAGGGGCCGCGCGCGAACGGCATGCCGGAGCTGCACAAGCTGATGCCGGCGCTCGGTGTGCTGCAGGATCGTGGCCGGCGGGTGGCACTGGTCACGGACGGGCGGATGTCCGGCGCGACGGGCAAGGTGCCGGCGGCGATCCATGTGACGCCGGAAGCGGCTGAGGGCGGGCCGATCGCGCTGCTGCGCGACGGCGACATGGTGCGGGTGGATGCGGTCGCCGGCCGGCTTGACGTACTGGTGGAACCGGACGAATGGGCAGGGCGCGAGCCGGTGGTGGCGGACCTGTCGGCGAATGGCGTCGGTGTGGGCCGCGAGCTGTTCGCGGCGTTCCGCGCCAATGTCGGGCGGGCCGATGCAGGGGCGACACTGTTCGCGTGAGCGTTCATTCTGCAGGGCCCGCCGGCATTGCGGCCTGCATGTCCGTCCGGAAGGTGATTCCTGCACATGCGCTGGCGAACCAACGCACGAAGCCTGATCGGCGGCGCGCTGCTTGCGGCACTGGCGGCGCATCCCGCCGCCGCCGGCAAGGTCGGCGAAGGGCACCTGATCGCGCACGCGCCGTCGGCCGCGTTGCGCGACGCGTCGCACCGCGACGAGGTGCGGATCACCGTCTGGTATCCGGCGGCGCCGGATGCGGTCGAGCGGCCGCTCGACATCGGGCCACCCGGGAAGCCGTTCTTCACGTCGGGGCGCGCCGCCCCCGATGCCGCGTTCGAAGACCAGCGGCGCCACGCCCTCATCCTGCTCTCGCACGGGTTCGGCGGCACGGCGCGCATCATGGCGTGGTTCGGCACCGCGCTCGCCCGTCACGGCTATGTCGTCGTTGCGGTCGACCACCCGGGCAACAACGGGCGCGACACGATGACGATCGGCGGCGCGGTGATGTACTGGGAGCGTCCTAGGGACCTCGGCGTCGCGCTCGCGCGGGTCGAGAGCGACGCGGCACTCGCGCCCCATCTCGATCCCGGGCGGCTGGGTGTCGCCGGGTTCTCCGCCGGCGGGTTCACGAGCCTGGCGGCTGCCGGGGTGCGGATCGACGTGCAGCGTTTCCGCCAGTTCTGCGCGGCCCATCCGGATGATGGGGTCTGCGCGCCGCAGAAGGAATTCTCCTTCTCGCGGGCGGACCTGGACCGCTTCCTCGCCGAACCCGCGATCGCCGCGGACGTGGCGCATGCCGACGATGCGTTCGCCGTGCCGGGCGTGAAGGCGGTCTTCGTGATGGCACCGGCGATCATCCAGAGCTTCGATCCCGCGAGCCTGAAGCAATTGCGGCTGCCGGTGGGGATCATCCTGGGGGATGCCGACCATGTCGCGACGCCGGCAACCAACGGGGAGGCGGCTGCGGCCGCGATCCCGGGGGCGCGGCTGCGGGTTCTGCCGGGCGTCGGGCACTACGATTTTCTTGCCGACTGCACGCCGGCCGGCGATGCGGCGCGCGCCGTTTGCCCCACGGCGGTGCCGCGGGCGGGGACGCACGAGGCGGCGATCGACGATGCGCTCGCCCTTTTCGGCGCCGCGCTCGGTCAGCCGTAATCCGCGCTACGCAGGCCAACCGGCGTGCTGCGGCAGGCCGTCGGCAATCTCGTAGAAATCCGGCTTGTCGGCGACGAAGATGTGGCCAACGGTTTTCAGGCCGGTGGGCGTGTCGAGCGAGCCGGCGTTGATGCTGGTGTGGCCATCCGGCGCGGCGGTGCGCCGCCAGAACAGGTTGCCGCCGCAGCGACCGCAGAACCCGCGCTCGGCACTGTCGGAGGAGCGATACCAGGTCAGCGTGTCCGCCGTCACGAGCGCGAGATCGGACGAGCGGACGCGCGTGGCGGCGACGAAGTTGCCGCTCGTGCGCCGGCATTGCGAGCAATGGCAGGCCCAGACCGGTCGCAGCGCACCCCCGACCGCATAGCGCACGCCCCCGCAAAGGCAGCCGCCGGTCGCTTTTGCCTCGCTCATCCGATACTCCTGTCGCGATTTTCGCTCATGCCGTGCGTACGCCACAGCCCTTGAGGACGAACGCCGTCACCGTCGCGATGGCGGCGGCACGGATGTCGGTCTCCCTGGCGTCCTCGCCGAGCACGGCACGGATCTGGACGTCGAAATCGGCGTAGGTCTGCGTCATCGCCCATATGCAGAAGAACACGTGCGCGGGCGGCATCCGGTCCATCAGGCCGCGCGCCGCCCAACCCTCAATCACCGCCCCCATCGCCTCCACGCGCCGGCGCATCTCGCCGCACAGGAAGGGCATGAGCAGCGGGGCGCCGCGCAGCACCTCGCCCGCAAAGATGCGTGATGCGCCCGGGCGGGTGCGGGCGTCGAGCAGCTTCGCGCGCACGTAGCCGCTGAGCGCCTCCGCGGGGTCGCGCTCGGGCACGATCCACTCCGCCGCGGCGTCGAGCCATTGCGTGAGGATCCGCTCCAGCACTGCGCGGTAGAGCCGCTCCTTGGTGCCGAAGTAATAGTGGAGGTTGGTCTTGGGCAGGCCGGCCTCGGCCGCGATCCGGGCCATCCGCGCTGCCGCGAACCCGCCGCGGGAGAACTCCCGCTCGGCCGCCGCCAGGATCGCCGCCGTGCTGTCGCGTCGTGCCTCGCCGTTCATCTGGGGATCAGAGCCCGGTCCTGACCGACTGGTCAAGATTCTGCATTGACGCCGGCGCATGGCCTGACGTTAGGTATGGTCAGATCCGGCTGCGATGGAGGGGCCGCGTGATGACTGCCGACATCGCCCCGGGCAGAGTGCCGCCGGCCGAGCTGGCCGCAAACTTCGCCGACGCGCACCCGCCGCTGTCGCCGCACGAGGCGCTCGTGGAAGCGAGCCGCTGCTACTACTGCTATGACGCACCCTGCGTGGAAGCATGCCCGACCGGGATCGACATCCCGGCCTTCATTCGCAAGATCGGCAGCAACAACCTGCGTGGTTCGGCGCTGAAGATTCTGGAAGCGAACATCTTCGGCGGAAGCTGCGCGCGGGTCTGCCCGACCGAGATCCTATGCGAGGCCGCGTGCGTGCGCACGGCGGAGGAGGACCGGCCGGTGCGCATCGGCGCGTTGCAGCGCCGGGCGACGGATTGGCTCATGGAGCATGGGCCGTCGCCGTTCGCGCGCGAGGCGGCGACGGGAAAGCGGATCGCCGTGGTGGGAGCGGGGCCGGCGGGGCTTGCCTGCGCGCACCGGCTGGCCCGGTACGGTCACGCGGTGACGGTGTTCGAGGCGCGGGCGAAGCCGGGCGGCCTCAACGAGTACGGTATCGCTGCCTACAAGCTGGCCGATGATTTTGCGCAGCGCGAGGTGGAGTTCATCCTCGCGATCGGTGGCGTTGCCGTCGAGTATGGCAAGTCACTCGGCCGCGACTTCAACCTTGCGGAGCTGCGCCGCGACTATGACGCGGTGTTCCTGGGCCTCGGGCTCGGCGGCGCGCGCCCGCTCGGCATCACCGGCGAGACCTTGGCGGGCGTGCGCGATGCCGTCGATTTCATCGCCGAGCTTCGGCAGGTCGAGGACAAGGCGCGCCTGCCGATCGGTCGGCGGGTGGTGGTGATCGGCGGCGGCAACACCGCGATCGACGCCGCGACGCAGTCCCGCCGGCTCGGCGCGGAGGAGGTCACGATCGTCTATCGGCGCGGTGCCGCAGAGATGTCGGCGACGCACAAGGAGCAGGACTGGGCGCAGATGAATGGCGTGAAGATCCGCCACTGGGCGGCGCCGCTGCGCCTGCTGGGCGAAGGCGGGCAGGTCGTGGGCATCGAGTTCACGCGCACGCGCCCGGACCGCAACGGCCGTGCCGAGCCCACCGGCGAGACGTTCGTGCTGCCCGCGGACATGGTGTTCAAGGCCGTGGGCCAGGTGTTCGTGCCGGACCCGCTGCGGGTCGACGGCGTGCCGGCCCTGGAACTCGACAATGGCAGGATTGCCGTCGACGCCGAGCGGCGGACCTCGCTGCCGGGTGTGTACGCCGGCGGCGACTGCGTGGCGGGCGTGGACCTGACGGTGGTGGCGGTGCAGGATGGCAAGATCGCCGCGGAGGCGATCCACCGCGCGCTGAGGGGCTGAGAGGGGACGGAGATGGCCGATCTCGCGACGACCTTTGCCGGCATCCGTTCGCCCAACCCGTTCTGGCTCGCGTCGGCGCCGCCGACCGACAAGGAATACAACGTCGTGCGCGCGTTCGAGGCGGGGTGGGGCGGCGTGGTGTGGAAGACGCTCGGCGAGGATCCGCCGATCGTGAACGTCGCAAGCCGCTACGGCGCGGTCAGCTACAACGGGGCGCGCCTCGCCGGCTTCAACAACATCGAGCTGATCACCGACCGTCCGCTCCAGGTGAACCTGGACGAGATCGCGCGCGTCAAGCGCAACTGGCCGGACCGCGCACTGGTCGTCAGCCTGATGGTGCCGTGCGAGGAGCCGTCATGGAAGCAGATCCTGGCACGGGTCGAGGACACGGGCTGCGACGGCGTCGAACTGAATTTCGGCTGCCCGCACGGCATGAGCGAGCGCAACATGGGCTCGGCCGTCGGACAGGTGCCCGAATATGTCGAGATGGTCACGGCGTGGTGCAAGCACCATTCGAAGCTGCCGGTGATCGTGAAGCTCACGCCGAACGTGACCAACATTCTGGCGCCGGCCCGGGCCGCGCGCGCAGGCGGCGCTGATGCGGTCAGCCTGATCAACACCGTGCAGTCGATCACCGCCGTCGATCTCGACCGGATGGCGCCGGAGCCGGTGGTGGACGGGAAGGGCACGCATGGCGGCTATTGCGGCCCGGCGGTCCGGCCGATCGCGCTGCGCATGCTGGCTGACATCGCGCGCGACGAGGCGATGCAGGGCCTGCCCCTCTCCGGCATCGGCGGCGTCGGCGGCTGGCACGATGCCGCCGAGTTCATCGCTCTCGGCGCCGGCAACGTACAGGTCTGCACCGCGGCAATGCATCACGGCTTCCGCATCGTGGAGGACATGATCGACGGGCTGAGCAACTGGATGGACGGCAAGGGTTATCGCACGATTGTCGACTTTCGCGGCGCGGCGGTGCGCAACTATGTGCACTGGGGCGATCTCAACCTCAATTTCCGCACCCTTGCGCATATCGACCAGTCGCTGTGCATCAGGTGCGGCCTCTGCTACATCGCGTGCGAGGACACGTCGCACCAGGCCATCGCGGCCCGGCGCGAGGGCAGCGCACGCCGCTACGAGGTGGTCGAGGCCGAATGCGTCGGCTGCAACCTCTGCGCCCATGTCTGCCCGGTGGACGGCTGCATCACGATGGTGCCGCAGCCGGCGAGCGCGCCGACGCTGACCTGGGCCGAGCATCCGAACAACCCGCAGCGTGTCACGGAGACGGCGGAATGAGCGCCACCACGAACATTGCCGTCAACGGCGAACGGCTCTGGGCGACGATCATGGAGACGGCGGCGATCGGCGCCACGCCCAAAGGCGGCATCAAGCGGCTCACCCTGACCGATCTCGACCGGCAGGTGCGCGACTGGTTTCGGGCCGCGTGCGAGGCTGCTGGCTGCACCGTGATGATCGACGACATGGGCAACATGTTCGCCCGCCGGCCGGGTCGTGACAATTCGCTGCCGCCGATCGCAATGGGCAGCCACCTCGACACGCAGCCCACGGGCGGAAAGTTCGACGGCGTCATCGGCGTGCTTTCCGGCCTCGAGGTAGTGCGCACGCTGAACGATCTCAAAGTGGAGACCAACGCCCCGCTGGAGGTGGTGAACTGGACCAATGAGGAAGGCAGCCGCTTCGCGCCGGCAATGCTGTGCTCCGGCGTGTTCGGCGGCGCGTTCGACCGTGCCTTCGCGGACAGCCGCACCGACCGCGAAGGCAAGCGGTTCGGCGATGAGCTGGAGCGCATCGGCTATCGCGGCAGCGAGCCCTGCGGCGCCCACAAGCTCGGCGCGCATTTCGAAGTGCATATCGAGCAGGGGCCGATCCTTGAGGCCGAGGGCAAGGTCATCGGCATCGTGACCGGCGTGCAGGGCATGCGGTGGTTCGAGGTAACGGTGACCGGGCGCGAGAGCCATGCGGGCTCCACGCCGATGCCGCTGCGCCAGGACGCGCTGGTCGCGGCCGCCCGCATGGTCCAGGCCGTGAACGAGGTCGCGCTGCACCACGGGCCGGCCGGCGTGGGCACGGTGGGCCTTCTCGAATGCCAGCCGAACAGTCGCAACGTGATCCCCGGCCACGTGTTCTTCTCTGTCGACCTCCGCCATCCGGACGACGCGACGGTCGCGGCGATGGAGGGAGCGATGCGCGCCGCCATGATCGACATTGCGGCGGGCGCGCGTGTCGAGGTTCAGGTGGAGCGCGTCTGGGACTCGCCCGCCGTGCGGTTCGATCCCGAATGCATCGCGGCGGTCGCACGCGCGGCAGAGGCGAGCGGCTATCCCGCGCGGGAGATCGTCTCCGGCCCTGGCCATGATTCGGCCTATGTCTCGCGCGTCGCGCCGACGTCGATGATCTTCGTGCCGTGCGATGGCGGCCTCAGCCACAATGAGTTGGAGTCGATGGAATTCGGGCAGGCGGAGGCGGGGGCAAACGTCCTGCTGCGGGCGGTGCTGGACACCGATCAGCGGCTTGCCGAGCGGGCCCGTGGCGGCTGATGCCGCGCTGATGACGGCGGCGGCGCCGGCCGCCGATGTGCAGCCGGCCGCTGTTGTTGCGCGAGACCTGTCGATCGTGTTCGAGGCCGACGGGCAGCGCACGGTCGCGCTGCAGAACGTGTCCATCGCCATCGGGCGCGGCGCGTTCGTCTCGCTGATCGGCCCCTCCGGCTGCGGCAAGACCACGCTGCTGCGCGCGATTGCCGATCTCGAGCGTCCGACATCGGGCACGCTGGTCGTGAACGGCGGCAGCGCCGAGCGGGCGCGCCTCGACCGTGCCTACGGCTACGTCTTCCAGGCGCCCGCGCTCTATCCGTGGCGCACGGTCGCGCGCAACGTGATGCTGCCGCTGGAGATCATGGGCATGCCGCCTGCCGAGCGGCGGTCGCGCGCCGGTCGCTATCTCGATCTCGTCGGGCTGAAGGACTTCCATCGGCGCTTCCCGTGGCAACTCTCGGGCGGCATGCAGCAGCGGGTGTCGATCGCGCGGGCGCTGAGCTTCGAGCCCGCGTTGCTGCTGATGGACGAGCCGTTCGGCGCGCTCGACGAGATCACGCGCGACGGCCTCAACCTGCACCTGCACGGCCTGTGGCGCAGCGCAGGCATGACGGTCGTGTTCGTGACCCATTCGATCCCGGAGGCGGTGTTCCTATCCTCGCGCATCGTCGTCATGTCGCCGCGGCCCGGGCGGGTGATCGAGGAGATCGAAGTCGATCTGCCGGCCGAGCGCGACCTGGATCTGCGCGAGACGCCAGCGTTCCTGAAGGTGGCGCATCGGGTGCGCGAGGCGCTGCGCGCCGGTCACAGCTACGACTAGGACCCGCGCATGCGCCATCATGCCGTGCCGGTGCTCGTGGTGCTCGCGGTGGTGGTGGTGCTCTGGTATGCCGGCGCACTGCTGCTGAACTTCGATGTGGCGCGCAACCTCGCGGATGAGAACGCGACGACCTGGGACATTGCCGCGGCGACGATGAGCCAGGGCCGGCCGGTGCTGCCGGCACCGCACCAGGTGGCGACGGAGCTGTTCGAGAGCGTGTTCATGCACCCGGTGAACAGCCCGAAGAGCCTCGTCTACCACGCCGCCGTCACCGCCTTCGCCGCCGGCGTCGGCTTCGTCTTTGCCTTTGTCCTCGGCATCGCGCTTGCCATCGGCATCGTCCATGTGCGCACGCTGGAGCGCTCGCTGATGCTCTGGATCATCACCAGCCAGACCGTGCCGGTGCTGGCGATCGCGCCGATGGTGGTGGTCGTGCTCGGCAATGTCGGGCTGACCGGCCTGCTGCCGAAGGCGCTGATCGCCGGGTATCTGAGCTTCTTTCCGATCAGCACCGGCATGGTGAAGGGACTGCGATCACCCGACCCGATGCAGCGCGACCTGATGCGCACGTACAGCGCCAGCGGCGCGCAGGTGTTCCGCAAGCTGCGCTGGCCGGCGGCGATGGCGTTCCTGTTCCCGAGCCTGAAGGTGGCGGCAACGCTGGCGCTGGTCGGGGCGATTGTGGCGGAGCTGCCGACCGGCGCGCAGGCCGGGTTGGGGGCGCGGCTGCTGACCGGCTCATACTATGGCCAGACACAGCAGATCTGGGCGGCGCTGATCATGGCGTCACTGCTCGCGCTGCTGGCGGTGGGCGTGATCGACGGGGCGCGGCTGGCGATGCTGCGGGCGCGCGGGGGGCGGCTGTGAGCGCCGGCCTGGGACTGCTTGCGCTGGCGCTCGGCGGCGTGTTGGTGCTCGTGCTGCTCGCGCGCGGGCCAGACCGGGTGTCGGCGGTCGCGACCCCGCTCGCGTTCGGGGCGCTGGTGCTGGCGGCATGGGAGGTCTTCTGCCGGGGCTACGGCGTGCCGCGCATCCTGCTGCCGGCGCCCTCGGCGATCGCCGCCGCGATCGCGCGCAGCCTGCCCGTGCTGGCCGCCGACTTCATGCAGACCGTGCTGCGCTCGGTGCTGCCGGGCTGGCTGATCGGCTGCGGCGCCGGTCTGCTCGCTGCCATTGCGCTGGACCGCTCGCCGTTCCTGCGCCGGGGCGTGCTGCCGCTCGGCAGCCTTGCCTCCGCTATGCCCATCGTCGGCATCGCGCCGATCATGGTGATGTGGTTCGGGTTCGACTGGCAGTCGAAGGCGGCCGTGGTCGTGGTGATGACGTTCTTCCCGATGCTGATCAACGCGGTCGCCGGGCTGGACAGCACCGGGGCGATGGAGCGCGACCTGCTGCGCTCGTACGGCGCGAGCTATCCGCAGTCGCTGCTCAAGCTGCGCCTGCCGAACGCGTTGCCGTTCATCTTCAATGCGCTCAAGCTGAACTCCACCCTCGCGCTGATCGGCGCGATCGTGGCGGAGTTCTTCGGTACGCCGATCGTGGGCATGGGCTTCCGCATCTCGACTGAAGCGGCGCGGATGAATCTCGATGTCGTGTGGGCGGAGATCGCCATGGCGGCGGCGGTCGGCTCGGCGAGTTTCGCGGCGCTCGCACTGGTTGAGCGCGCGGTGACATTCTGGCATCCGTCGTTCCGATCATAGGGCGACGGCACGTGGGAGAGGGGAGAGGGATGAGAAAATGGTTGTTGGCCGCCGTGGCGGCCATCGGATTGCTCGCACAGGGCAAGGCGCGTGCGGCCGACCCGGTGACGATCCAGCTCAAATGGGTGGCGCAGGCGCAGTTTGCTGGCTACTTCGTCGCCCAGGCCAAGGGCTTCTACAAGGAGGCCGGGCTCGATGTGACGATCAAGCCCGGCGGGCCCGACATCGCGCCCGAGCAGGTGATCGCGGGCGGCGGCGCCGACGTGATCGTGGATTGGATGCCGGCGGCGCTCGCCGCGCGCGAAAAGGGCGTGCCGCTCGTCAACATCGCCCAGGTGTTCGAGCGTTCGGGCCTTGAGCTTACCTGCCGCAAGGACAGCGGCATCCGCACTCCCGCCGACTTCAAGGGCAAGACGCTCGGCGTGTGGTTCGCCGGCAACGAGTACCCCTTCCTCGCCTGGATGGCCAAGCTCGGCTACAAGACCACCGGCGGAGCGAACGGTGTGACGGTGCTGAAGCAGGGCTTCAACGTCGACCCGCTGCTGCAGAAGCAGGCGGCCTGCATCTCCACGATGACCTACAACGAATACTGGCAGCTCATCGAGGCGGGGATGAAGCCGGCCCAGCTCGTCGTCTTCAAGTACGAGGACGAGGGCGTGGCGACGCTGGAGGACGGACTCTACACCGTCGAGTCGAAGCTCAAGGACCCGGCGATGGTCGCGCGGCTCGCGCGTTTCGTGAAAGCTTCGCTGCGCGGCTGGCAGTACGCGATCGACCACCAGGACGAAGCGGTCAAGATCACCCTCGAAGCGGACACCACCGGGGCGCAGACCGCCGTGCATCAGAAGCACCAGATGAACGAGGTCGCGAAACTCGTCACGGCCGGCAACAACGGTCACGGGATGGGCTATCTCGATCCGGCCGCCTATGAGCGCACCGTGAAGGTGCTGATGGGCGGCGCGTCGGAGCCGGTGATCACGAAAACGCCTGAGGGTGCATGGACCCACGTGGTGTGGGAGAAGATGGGCGGCAAGTAGCGCCAGCGCCGGCCACCCTCCCGCCGCGCGGGCGGGAGGGGGCGGCAGCGCGCGTCAGTCGCGCAGCACCGCGCGATGGGTGTCGAGGAAGGCGGCGACCGCGCCCTCGAACTGTTCGATCTCCGCATCGCCCACCGGCAGCGCCAGGGCGATGAAGCCGCGGCGGGCGAGATAGATCCCCCGCTCCAGCATGTCGAAGAAGAACAGGTCGCGCCGGCGCGTGTCGGCCGGAACGTCGGCGGGTCCATGGATCGGCGCGTCGGTCGCGTGCGCGCACAGCATGGAGCCGACGCCGGTGAAGGAGAATTTCGCGCCCGATCCGCGGCACCGCGCGTTCAGCCGTTCGCGCAGGGCATCCCCGCGCGCATTCAGCGCGATGGCGGCCTCCGGCGTATAGGCCTGGGTCAGTCCCGCCACGCCGGCCGCCATGGTCAGCACGTTGTTGTTGAACGTGCCGGCATGCGGCAGCGCGTTGGGGGTGCGGGGATCGAAGCGTGACATCAGGTCGCGCCGGCCGCCGAACGCGCCGAAGGACATGCCGCCGCCGACATACTTGCCGAGGGTCGTGAGATCGGGCGCGATGCCCAGCGACTGCTGCCGCCCGCCCGGCGCCAGGCGGGAGGTCATCACCTCGTCGAAGATCAACAGGGCACCGACGCGGCTAGCGGCCTCGCGCAGCGCGGCGAGAAACGCAGGATCGCCCGGGATGCAGCCGGCCGAGCCCATCATCGGCTCGACCAGGATCGCCGCCAGATCGTCGGTGATGAGCTGCACCGCGCCTTCGGCATCGTTGTAGGGAGCGACGACGAAGTCGTGCGGGACGTTCACCGGCGAGCGGCCACCGGGGAAGGTCAGCAGCCCACCGTGATAGGCGCCGGAGAATACCATGATCTTCCGCCGCCCGGTCGCCGCGACGGCAAGCGCGAGCGCCATCAGGTTCGCCTCGGTGCCGGAGTTGGTGAAGCGCACCAGCTCGATCGACGCGAAGCGGTCGCAGACGAGGCGCGCGAGCTCGGCCTCCATCGCGGTATGGCCGGCGAGATTGAGGCCGCGGTCGAGGGCGCCCACGATCGCGGCGCGGATCGCCGGGTGCGAGTGGCCATAGATCCCGGCAGTAAATTCGCCGAGGAGGTCGATATACGTGTGCCCGTCGGCGTCCCACAGCCGGCAGCCCTCGCCACGCGCGATGGTGAGCGGGAACGGATCGTGGAACAGCACGGTGCGCGTATTGCCGCCGGGCATCACGTCGGCGGCGCGTTCGTGCTGCGCGCGGCTCAGCGGATTGCGCGCGACGTAGCGCGCGCGTGCTTCGGCCAGCGCGTCACTGAGGGCCGAGGTGGCGGCAGGCGTGTTATCCATAGGTCACCTTCACGCTCCGGCCGGTGCGCACGGACTCCCACGCGGCATCGGCGATGATCAGCGCCTTGCGTCCATCCTCGAAATCCACTTCCGGCTTGCCCTTGCTGGTCACGACGTCGATGAATGCATTCAGCTCATCGACATAGGCCTGCGCGTAGCGCTGGATGAAAAAGTGCAGCAGCGGGTCCTGCGCCGCCGTTGCCGCATGCGTCCAGCGGCGCAGGCTGGTGGGGCGCCAGTTCTCCGACTGCACCATCCCCTTCGACCCGAAGGCTTCCATGCGCTGGTCGTAGCCATAGACTGCCGTGCGCGAATTGTTGATGTGCACAAGCGCGCCGGAGGGGGCCTTCAGCACCACCATCGCCGTGTCAACGTCACCGATCGCGCTCAGCGCCGGTTCGATCATCACACTGCCGGTGGCAAAAACCTCCACCGGGTCCTCGCCGAGCACGAAGCGGGCATAGTCGAAGTCGTGGATCGTCATGTCGCGGAAGATGCCGCCGGAGACCTTCATGTATTCCATCGGCGCGATCGCCGGGTCGCGGCTGGTGATGACGACAAGCTGCAACGCCCCGACATCACCGCGCCGCACCGCGTCACGGACGGCGCGGTGGCTGGCGTCGTAGCGGCGGTTGAAGCCGAGCTGCACTGGCACGCCGGTGCCGGCGATGTCGCGCCGGCACTGTTCCACCCGTTTGACGTCGAGGTCGATCGGCTTCTCGCACAGCACCGGCTTGCCGGCCTTTGCTGCGGCCGTGATGAGCTCGACATGCGTGTCGGTGGAGGAGGCGATCAGCACCGCGTCGACGGCGGGATCGCCGAGCGCCGCCGCCACGCTCGGCGCGACCTTCGCGCCATGCGCCGCGGCAACCTGTTCGGCGGTGGCGGTGTGCACGTCGAACACGCAGTGCAGGCGGGATCGCGGGTTGGTGGCGACGTTCGCCGCGTGCATCGCTCCGATCCGACCGGCCCCGAACAATGCGAAACCAATCATCGCCACCTCCCTTGCAGTCGTTGCCGTGCAACCCTTGCGCCCATCTTGCCCGCGCGTAGAGTGCGCGCCAAGCGGGCCGTAGTGCCCGATGGGGGGAGCGATACCACATGGTAGCGCCGGAAATCGGGCCCGCATCGGAAATCAGGCTGGGCGTGGCGCCGATCGCCTGGAGCAACAGCGACCTGCCCGAACTGGGCGGGGCGACGACGCTGGAGACCTGCCTCAGCGAGAGCCGCGCCGCCGGATATTCGGGCACCGAGACGGGGGTGAAGTTCCCCATGGACGCGGCCGCACTGCGGCCGATCCTCGCGCGGCACCAACTGGCCCTCGTGTCGGGCTGGTTTTCAGGGCGCCTGCTGGAACTCAGCGTCGCCGAGGAGAAGGCCCGGATCGAGCAGCAGCTTGCGACGTTCGCGGCCCTGGGCGCCCCGGTGCTGGTCTATGCCGAGACCACCGGCAGCGTGCAGGCGCGGCGCGACCTGCCGGTGAGCGCGCGGCGGCGGCTTTCGACCGAGGAGTTCAAGACGCTGGGCGCAAGGATGACGGACCTCGCGCGCCACATGCGGGCGCGGGGCGTGCGCATGGCCTACCATCACCACATGGCGACGGTGGTGGAGACGGATGAAGAGATCGACCAGTTGATGGCGGCGACGGGGCCGGAGGTCGGCCTGCTCGTGGATACCGGCCATAGCTGCTACGCGGGCGGCGACTGGCTCGCGATGACGGCGCGGCATGCGAGCCGCGTCGTGCATGTGCACTGCAAGGACATTCGCCCCGAAATTCTCAAGACGGCGCGGGCTCGCGACCTGAGCTTCCTCGATGCGATCCTGGCCGGCGTCTTCACCGTGCCCGGCGACGGGTTCATCGACTACGGTGCATTTGCGCGCGCGCTGAAGAAGATCGGCTATTCCGGGTGGGTGGTGGTGGAGGCGGAGCAGGACCCTGCCAAGGCACCCGCATACGAATACGCGCTGAAGGGCCGGCGCCATCTCGCCGCCGCGTTCGAGGGTGCGGGGTTCACGATCAGGGATTGATCCCAGGGATTGACGACAGGGAGGTGGCGATGCCCGACGCGCAGCAGTTTGCCGGCAAGATCGCCGTGGTCACCGGCGGCACGCAGGGGCTGGGCGAGGCGGTGGCGCGGCTGCTTGCTGCCCGCGGTGCCGCCGGCCTGGTGATCTGCGGGCGCAACGCCGCGCGCGGGACCAGCGTGGCCGAGGCGCTCTCCGCACAGAACTGCCCCACGCAGTTCGTCCCGGCCGACCTTGCGGACGTCGTCGCCTGCCGGCGCGTGATCGCGGCGGCGGATGCCGCGTTCGGGCGGCTGCACGTGCTGGTCAACGCGGCGGCGATCACGGATCGCGGCACGATCCTGGACACCTCGCCCGCCCTGTTCGACCGGATATTCGCGGTGAACGTGCGCGCGCCGTTCTTCCTGATGCAGGACGCGGTGAAGCTGATGCGGCGGGAGAAGATCGCCGGCAGCATCGTCAATATCCAGAGCATGTCGGCGCATGGCGGGCAGGGCTTCCTCACCGCCTACTCCGCGTCGAAGGGCGCGCTCGCCACGCTGACCAGGAACGTCGCGGCGGCGGTGATGCCGGACCGGATTCGCGTGCACGGGCTGAACATCGGCTGGATGGACAGCCCCGGCGAGCACCACATTCAGCAGACGTTTCACGGTGCCAAGGACACCTGGCTCGCGGAGGCCGAGGCGGCGCAGCCTTTCGGCCGGCTGATCAAGCCCGACGAGGTGGCGCGGGCGGTCGCGTATCTCGCGAGCGAGGAAAGCGGGCTGATGACCGGCGCGGTGATCGACTTCGACCAGCAGGTCGTGGGCGCCGGGGATGCGCCCGCGCGCAGCGCCCGCCGGTTGCCCGATCCCGCCTGAGCGGGGATTGCGCGGGCCCCGGACCCGGCTTGCGCCGGGCCTGGGGTCGCACCGGGTTACGACCGGCGGTAGGTGCCGTTGATGACCGCCGGGATATCGCCGCGGGTGATCCCGAGGTCGAACAGCTCGCGATCGGTGTAGCTGAGCAGTTCGCGGGTGATCTGCGCCCGCCGCCGCCGCCGCTCGCGCCAGTCGGCGATCCGCCGGCTGAGCTTCGTCCAGCGGCTCGCGACGGAGCCGGGGGCAAAGCCGGCGGCGTCGTGCAACACATGTGAGCCCATAGGGCCCTCCTTTCAGTCAATCGGTCTTGTTGCGGTGCAGCATATCGGGCAGAGAGGCTGACCTTCAAGCGCCGCGTTATACGATTTACGGGGGTGTTGCATGCGGGGCACGCTTGCCCCCCAGGCCTGGCCGCCCGGCAGGTGCGGGCATGCTCACGCGCAATTGCACCCAAATGTTGCGTGTTGCGCCCTTGCATTCAGCTAGAGAGGGGCGGCAATGCGCACTCCTCCGCCGCCGCGACTGTCGACCGTGCAGGCCCTCGCGGAGGAACTGGCGCTCCTGCGCCCGGAGGCGCGGCCGCCCGTCGCGGACGCGGCGGCCTACGCGGCGGCGGCAGGGCGGGCGGAGCTGTCGGCGCTGTGCCTGTCCGGCGGCGGCATCCGCAGTGCCGCCTTCTCTCTCGGCGTCATCCAGGGTCTTGCCCGGCGCGGGCTGCTCGACCGGTTCGACTATCTCTCCACCGTCTCCGGCGGCGGGTTCATCGGCGGCTGGCTGGATGCGCTGGCGCATCGGGCCGGCGTGGGCGCAGTGCAGGACATGTTGCGGCAGGAGACGCCGCCGCAGCAGGTGCGCTGCCTGCGCGACTATACGAACTACCTTACGCCCCGGATCGGCCTGCTCTCGCTCGATACCTGGGCCGCGGCCGTGCTGTACCTGCGCAACGTCCTGCTCAACTGGCTGATCTTCGCCCCGCTGTTTGCGCTGTGCGTGCTGCTGGCGGTGTTCTACCGGACGCTGCTCGGGGAGCTCACCAGCAGCGGCGCGGGCCTGGGGGCACTCTGCGTCGCGACGATCGTGCTGATGCTCGGCACCATGCGGGCGTGCCTCGATCTGCCCAGCCATCGCCCGCGCGGCCCCGCCCCGCCACCTTGGCCGCTTCGCCCGCTGCCCCCGCCGTGGCAGGCGCGGCTGCTGCGCCTGTTCGCGGCGACGCCGACGGCCGAGGGGCGGGATGCGACCGACTACGCTTCGGTGCGCGGCATTTCGCTGTTCGTCGTCGCGCCGGCGCTGATCTGGGCGATCGTGGCGCCGCTCACGCTGGTGCACTGGTATCATGCCGGCATCGGCACGGGCCTCGCCCTGCCGGTGACCTATGCGGCCGCCATGCTCGGCGGCTACCTGCTCGCCGCGATCTGGCGGTGGGAGTGGGGACTCTACGGCCGCAACTTCGGCGCCTGGCTGCTGGCGACGCTGACCTCGGCGACGGTGCTGTGGCTCGGCATCCGGCTCGGGCGCGAGGTCGCCGACACCGAGAGGCCGGAGATGCTGGCGGTCGTGGGGCCGCTCTGGCTGATCGTCGCCAGCGGGTTGCAGGCGCTGCTGCATGCCGGATTGCGCCACGGCACGCGGTTCGGCGAGCTTGATCGCGAATGGCTCGCCCGGCTAAGCGCCGCGAAACTCGCACCGGCCGTGTTGTGGTCCGCCTTCGCGTTCTGCTGCCTGTCGCTGCAACGCATCCTCTGGGAGGCGGATTCGCGCCAGGTCTGGTTCGCGGCTGCCACCAGCCTCGTGTCCGGCCCCGCCGCCGCCTGGCTCGGCAAGCAGGGGCTCACGCGCGTGGAGGCGCTGATCCAGGCGCCGCGGCCGAGCGATCGCATGATGGCGCTCCTGCTGCCTGCGCTCGCCGTGGTGTTTGGGGCCGCGCTGCTCACGAGCTTCGGCCGCGTGCTGCAGTTCGTGCTGGGCTGGCTGCAGCTCGCCATCGCGTCCTGGCCTTGCTCGGTCAGCGGGCTGGCGGAGCGCCTTGGCGCCGGCAACTGCATCTCCGTCCCGATCGGACCCCCGGAGGCGCAGACGCAGCGCATGCTTGCCGATCGCTGGTACGAAAACGCGCCGATCCCGCTTCAGTTCGCGCTGTTCATCGTTCTGGCCGCGCTGCTGTGCGTGGCGGCGCGATGGATTCCGGTCAATCGCTTCTCGATGCACGGCGTCTATCGCAACCGGCTGACCCGCGCCTTCCTGGGCACCGTGCGCGCGGGCGAGCGCCGGGGCGATCCCTTCACGACCTTCGATCCCGATGACAACGTGCGGCTCGCGAAGCTTCGCCCGCCGCCGGGCGCGCGACCGGTGCACGTGATCAACGCCACGCTCAACCTCACCTCCGGCACGCGGCTCGCCTGGGCGGAGCGCAAGGCGGCGTCATTCACGTTCACGCCGCTCGCCTGCGGCGCGGCCGACCTTGCGGCGATGCAAGACGCGGGCGCCGAGCCGCCGCCGGGCGCCTTCGTGCCCACCGCTACCTATGCCGGCGACGAGCGCGAGTCCGGGCGGCCGGACGAGGGCGAAGGGATGACGCTCGCCACCGCCATGACCCTTTCAGGCGCCGCGATGAGCCCCAAC
>JAFKFJ010000190.1 GCA_017307335.1 Alphaproteobacteria bacterium
CGGGAACAGCGCGCCGATCCGCGTCACGGCGCCCTGCATCTGGCGATCGTCGGCAAGCCCGAGGCGCAGGTTGTCACGCACCGGCAAATCCTGGAACAGCGCCTGCTCCTGCGGCACATAGCCAACACCGGCGCGGCTGCGTGCATGCACCGGCCGGTCGTGCATGTCGGCGCCGAACATCCGCACGTGCCCGGTGCGCGCCTGCAGATAGCCCATGACGGTGCGCAGCAGGGTCGTCTTGCCCATGCCGTTCTTGCCGAGCAGCGCCACGATCTCGCCGGGCGCAACCTCCAGCGACAGGCCGCGCACCACCAGCGATGCGCCGTAGCCGCTGGAGAGGCCTTCGATCTGCAGCGCCGCGACCTCCTTCAATGCGGCTCTCCGGCATAGATCGTCCGCACGAGGTCGGAGGCCGCCACCTCCTCCACGGTGCCGTCCAGCACCATGCGTCCCTGGTGCAGCACCACCATGCGCGTGGAGATCTCGCGCACGAAGTCGAGGTCGTGCTCGACCAGCAGCAGGCACATGCCGTGATCCTGCGCGAGCCGCCGCAGGATGCCGCCGATCTGCAGCCGCTCGCTGCGCGTCAGCCCCGCCGTCGGCTCGTCGAGCAACACCAGCGCCGGGTCGAGCGCCAGCACCATCGCCAATTCCAACGCCTGCTTCTGCCCGTGCGCCAGCAGGCGTGCCTCCTCGCCCAGCAGGCGGTCGAGCCCGGTTGCCTGCACCACCTCCATCGCCGCATCCGGCAGCGCGAGCGTGCCGGCGCGGCGCCAGGGCGACGGCCGGTCGATGGTCGCGCGGGCGATGCGCAGGCACTCCGCGACGGTGAGCGAGTCGAAGACATTCGCGGTCTGGAACTTGCGGCCGAGCCCGAGGGCGACGCAGCGATGCGGCGGCAGCGAGCCGAGACGCTGGCCGAGGATGTGCACGGTGCCGCCGCTGCGCTCGGTCCCGTCGCTGAGGCAGCGGATCAGTGTCGTCTTGCCCGCACCGTTCGGCCCGACGAGGCTGAGCAGCTCGCCCGCCGCCGCGCGCAGCGACACGCCGCTGAGCACCGGCAGCGCGCCGAAGTGCCTGGCAACGTCGCTCACCGCCAACGCCTCGCCACGCGCACGCGCGGTGGCAGTCGCGGCCGGCACGAGCGCCGGCGGCGCCACGGGCGCCGCGCGGCGGCGGTGCAGGATCAGCCTGCCGATGGCCGGGAACAGCCCCTGCGGCAAAAGCACAATCACCAGGATGAAGGCGAGCCCGACCAGCAGCCGCCACAGGAAGGGCAGGCTGCCCGAGAGATACGCGCTGGTGAGGTCGATGCCGATCGCGCCGAGCACCGGCCCCACCAGCGTTCCGCGCCCGCCGAGCGCCACCCAGATCACCGCCTGCGTGCCCAGGTCGAACCCCGCGAGTTCCGGTGCGACGACGCCGCTGTAGGCGGCGTAAAGCCAGCCCGCGAGGCCGGCAACGGCGGCCATCGCGATC
The DNA here is from genome assembly GCA_017307335.1 of Alphaproteobacteria bacterium. GTDB lineage: Bacteria > Pseudomonadota > Alphaproteobacteria > Acetobacterales > Acetobacteraceae > JAFKFJ01. The sequence goes on from JAFKFJ010000190.1 coordinate 1,480, forward strand.
AGCAATCCGATGCGCAGCCGCGTCGTCGGAATGCCCAGGAAGGCACAGCGCATCTCGTTGTCACGCAGCGCCACGAGCAGCCGCCCGGCATCGCTGCGCACGAACACCGCCGCAGCCGCGGTAAGCAGCACGAGGAGCCCGCCGCACAGCCACAGCCACTGCGGCACAGATAGATCGGGCATGTCGTACCCGGTGAGGCCGCTCGAGGAGCCGGTGAAGGTGCCGCCCGAATACAGCACCTGTGTCACCACCACCGGCACCACCAGCGAGACCACCGACGCATAGAGCGGCGTGGCACGGTGGTAGAAGGAGAGCCAACCTTGCAGCAGCGCCAGCACCGCCGGCGCGAGCAACCCCAGCAGCAGCGAGACCGGCAGCAGAAACCCATCCACGCCGAGCTGTGTTGCGGTCAGCGCGTAGGCGTAGGCGCCTACGCCGAAGAACGCCGACTGGCCGAAGGTCAGGAAACCCGTAAAACCCCACAGCAGGTCGACACTGAGCGCGAGCACGCCGAACAGCAGGCTGCGCACGAGGACGTTCGCGGTGTAGCCGTCGAGCACGAAGGGCGCGATCGCCACCACCAGCGCCCCCGCCAGGGCCGCCGCCGCCATCCGCTTCATCGCGCGAAACCGGCGGGCCGCAGGCGCAGCACGATTGCCGCCAGCACGACGATCGTCAGGCCGCCCAGGATCGGGCTCACCAGCGTGCTGACCAGCACCTGCGCGCCGCCGAGCAGCAGCGTCGCCAGCGCGAGCGTCAGCAGCGACGCGCCGGACACGATCACCAGCATGAACGCATTGAGCAGCCACGGCACGCCCATCGCCGGATCGACGCTGGAGAGCGGCGTGATCAGCGCGCCGGCAAGCCCCGCCAGCCCGCTGCCGAGGGCAAAGGTGATGAAGCGCACCCGCACGGAATCGATGCCGAGTCCGCGGGCGAGATCCTCGTTCATGATGACGGCGCGGGTGTTCAGCCCGAGTCGCGTGCCCTCGAGCAGCAGCGCGAACCCGCCGCCGACCGCCAGCGCGGCAAGGACGAGGAACAGCCGGTAGGCCGAATACGCCTCGCCGAAGACTGTGAGCGTTCCGGTGATCGGGCTCTGGACGAACTGCACCTCGCGCCCGAAGCCAAGCGTGAGCAGTTGGCCGATGATGATGCCGAGACCCCACGTGGCCAGGATGGCGTCCAGCGCGCGGGTGTAGAGCGGCCGCACCACGATCCGCTCCACCACCGCGCCGCACGCTGCGCCCGCAATGAAGGCGAGCGGCAGGCCGAGCCACGGGGAAAGCCCGGCCTGCGTGACCAGCAGCCCGGCATAGGCGCCGAGCGTGATGAAGGCACCGTGCGCGAAGTTGATGATCTTCATCACGCCGAACACGACCAGCAACCCGGCCGAGACGGCGAACAGGATCGCTGCCGTCGTGACGATGTCGAGAACGAGCGTCACGACGATGGCTGCTCCAATGATACTCCGAGCGTCGTGCTCACTTCAGGTGCGGGCACTGCGCGCCGGGATCGACGTCCGAAAAGCTGCGGATCACCTTCACGCTTCCGTCGTCCTGAACCTGGCCCAGATACATGGTCAGCGGCGCGTGGTGCTGCACATTCATGCGGATCACACCGCGCGGCCCCTTGAACGAGACGGTGCCGAGCTCCGTCAGCACCTTCTTCGGATCCGTGGAACCTGCTTTTTCCACCGCGAGCTTGTAGAGATACACGGCCTCGTATTCCGGCACCGAGAGGTCGTTCGGCGTCTTGAGGTCGGCGCCGAACTTCTTTGCCATCGCGGCGAGGAAGGCCTTGTTCTCGGGGCTGTTGATGCCGGTGACGTAGGAGGCGGAGATGAAGATGCCGGTGGCGTCCTTGCCCATGCTCTTGGCGGTCCCTTCGTCAACCGCGAGATTGCCGTACGGCAGGTTGATGCCAGCCGCGCGCAGCTGCTTGGTCAGCGTCACGTTCGGCGCGCCGCCGGCGGTGGAGGTGATCAGCGCATCGGCGCCCGAGCTGCGCAGCTTGCTGAGGATCGGCGTCCAGTCGGTGCCGTCCATCGCGAGGTATTCCTCGCCGACGATCCGCCCGCCCTTCTTCTCGATGTAGTGGCGCGTGAAGCCGAGCATGCCGCGGCCGAACGCATAGTCGCTCCCGATGAGGAAGAACTTCTTCGCGTGATACTGCGCCATGAAGTCGTCGACGATCGGCGGCACCTGCTGCTCCGGCACCCAGGCATCGACATACATGTTCGGGCTGCAGGAATGCCCCTCGTAGAACGAGGTGTAGATGTACGGCGTGCGCGAGCGGTTCACTGCCGGCAGGCCGGCGTTGCGGGCGGCTGATGTCTCCATCGAGATCAGCACGTTGACCTTCTTCTGGTAAATCAGCGAGTCGAACGCGCGCTGCGCGCCGACCGCGCCGCTGCCGTCGTCGGCAACGTCGAGCACAAGCTTGCGGCCGAGCACCCCGCCCGCCGCGTTGATCTCATCCACGGCGAGTTCCGCCGCCTGCACCACCGACGGAGCGACGACGCTGTTGGCGCCGGACAGACCGACGGGAATCCCGATCGCGATCGGATCGGCGGCGAACGCCGGCACCGCGGCGAGCGCCATCGCGGCGACCGCGGCAAGGAGCGTGCGGTTCATGTAGAGCCTCCTCGTTCGTTTTGACTTTCGTTCAGTACCAGCCGGGCTTGGCACCGCTGCCCAGCATCTCGTCGTAGACGTCGCTGCGCCGGTCGCGCAGGACCTGATTGAAGGTGTTCCAGTTGCGCGCGCGCCGCGCATCGGCGAGGTCGACATCGGCGTACACGATCTCTTCGCGGTCGCGGCTCGCCGGGCCGGCGACCGGCCAGCCGGTGCAACCGACAACGAGGCTCTGCCCCTCGAACGGCTGGCCGCGTTCGGTGCCGATGCGGTCGGCGCAGGCGATGAACAGCGAGTTGCTGTGGGCCGCGGCCATCACCAGGATGTTGGCCATCGCCTCGCGCTTCGGGTCCTGGCCCGGGATCGGCACCCAGTTCGTCGGCACGCACACCACATCCGCCCCTTGCAGCGCGGCGAGGCGGAAGGTCTCGGGGAACCACGCATCGTAGCAGATCGCCATGCCGATCCGCCCGAGCGGCGTGCGGAACACCGGGAAGCCGAGATCGCCCGGCTCGAAGAACAGATTCTCCGCGGCCCAGAGATGCACCTTGCGGAACGTGCCGACATGGCCCTGCGGCCCGATCAGCACGGCCGCGTTGTAGAGGACCGGGCCGGCGCGCTCGGCGATGCCGGCAACGATGTGCGCGCCGTGTCGCGCCGCCGCCTCCGCCCATGCGCGCAGCGTGGGAGAGTCCGACAACGTCTCGGCCAGCGCGAACGCCTCCTCCCGCGTCTCGAAGACATAGCCGGAGTTGGCGAGTTCCGGCAGCACGATGAGCCGCGCGCCATGGTCGGCAGCGGCGGCGATGCGATCCAGCGAATGGCGGACATTCGTGTCCTTGGCGCCGACGACCGGCTCCATCTGGATGCACGCGACGCGGACAGCGCTCTGGCCCATGACTATCCCCCACACGGATGCTGGGCGGCGCACACAAAACCCCCGACACGGCTCCAGGCGGCCCGGCGACGCGGGTCACGCGAAGTCATATCGAGGGCTGCACCGCCCGGATTTGTGCGGCGACGCTGCCGCGCGACGCCTCAGCCGGCATCAAGACCGAGCGATGGAACCCCCAGCATGTCCTAGTGTCAAGGCGGATTGTCGCACTGCACAAATCGGGATCGCTGGTCCCGCCGCCCGCGCCACTTGCGGCACCGGCGACACTGATCTCGATGCGCGGCAGCGGGACGACGTGCGGCCATCGTGTCCGCCGGCGTCAGATCATGTAGTCGCCCCCATTCATGTTCATCGTGGCCCCGATGTAGTAGGAGCCTTCATCCGAGGCCAGCAGCACGACGGTCGGCGCGACTTCCTCCGGCCGGCCGAAGCGGCCGATGGGGAGTTCCAGCCGCTTCTGGTCCAGCCAGTCCTGCGGGATGCCGCGCAGCAGAGGCGTCTCGATCGGCCCCGGGCAGATCGCGTTCACGGTGATTCCGTCGCGCGCCACTTCATAGGCGAGGCTGCGGGTGAATCCGATCACCCCGGCCTTTGCCGCGCAGTAGTGCACCATGCGCGGCCCGCCCTTGTGGCCGAGCTGCGACGCGGTGTTGATGATGCGGCCCCATTTCCGGCGCTGCATCGCCGGCAGCACCTGACGGGTGCAGAGGAAGATGCTGCGCAGATTCACGCGCATCATCTCATCCCACATCGCCGTCGGCATGTCGGCAAGGATGCTGATGGTGTCGATGCCGGCGTTGTTGAACAGGATGTCGATCTCGCCAAGCTTCTCCACAACCCTGCCGAATGCCTCGCCGACCTCCCCCTCATCTCCGACATCTGCCGCCGCGGCGGCGGCCGGCACGCCGAGTTTTGCCGCCTCCGCGGCCACGGCCTCCGCGCCGGCGAGATTGCGATCGACGATACCGACGGCGGCACCCTCCGCCGCCAGCGCGAGCACGCTTGCACGCCCGATTCCACCCGCACCACCGGTCACCAGTGCGACCTTGCCGCTCAGCTTGCCCATGCGTTCACTCCTCCGCGTTGAATGGCCGAGAACAACAGTCAGTCTGCGCCGACGCTGAGGAGGCGGTTCGACTCCTCCTGGAACCGCGCGAACTGGTCGATCGTCTGGTCCAGCGCGGCGACGCGATCATGGTGGAAACAGCCGACGAGATGGCGCGGCCCGACCGACACGACCGGCGGTCGCTCCTTGTGGCAACGCGCGTCCGCGAAGGGGCAGCGCCCGGCGAGCGGGCATCCCGGCGGCAGGTCGATGGGACTCGGGATCTCACCTTCCAGGCTGATGCTGCTGCTGCGCTTCAACTCCGGATCGGGCAGCAGCACGGAGGCGAGCAGGCCGATCGAGTACGGGTGCAGCGGGCGCGCGAACAGGCGTTCCGACTCCGCCTCCTCGACGATCGTGCCGAGATAGAGGACGGCGACGCGGTGGCTGATGAAGCGGACGGTGCTGAGATCGTGGGAGATCAGCAGATACGCAGTACCGAGCTCGCCTTGCAGGCGGATCAGCAGATCGACGATCTCGGCGCGCGCGGTGGGATCGAGCGCCGAAGTCGGTTCGTCGAGAACGATCAGCTCCGGCCGCGTGACGATGGCACGGCCAATGCCCACGCGTTGCTGCAGCCCCGCGCTCAGCTCCGTCGGGTACAATGCGAGCATGCGCTCGGACAGGCCGAGATGCTCGGCGACCTCGCGCACCCGCTGCTCGCGATCGGCCCGGTTCATGCCGAGATAGCGCAGCGGCTCCGCCAGCGTCTCGCCCATCTGCATCCGTGGATCGAGGGATTCCGCCGGCTCCTGGAACACGAGCTGGATCCGCCCGCGCAGGTCGCGTGCACGGATGCTGCGCCCGCGCCCCATCGCGCGGCCATCGAAGCGGATCTGGCCGGCGGTGGGATCGATCAGGCCGAGCACGCAGCGGCCGATCGTCGTCTTGCCCGATCCTGACTCGCCGACCAGCGACAGTGTCTCGCCGCGCTCGATCGTGAGGCTCACGTCGTTGACCGCCTGCACGACCTTCCCGGAGCCGGGGATCGGAAACCGCTTGACGAGGTCGTTGACCTCCAGAAGAGCGGTCATTGCCGTTCCTCCACCGGGTAGTGGCATCGTGCGAGGTGGCCCGGCGCGATCGCTCGCAGGGTCGGGATGTCCGTCAGACAGCGCGGCTGACGGCGGACGCATCGCTGCGCGAACGCGCAACCCTCTCCGGCGGCGTCTGCGATCTCCCCGGCCGCGCGGGTCCAGCGCGCGCGCAAGGCGGGGTTGTGTGAGAAGGCAGCGAGCAGCATGATGCTGTAGGGATGCGCGGGGCGTGCGAAGAACGCCCGCGTATCCGCCATCTCCACCAACTGGCCCGCATAGATCACGGCAATGCGCGTGCAGAAATGCGCCGTGATGGCAACGTCACGCGTGATGAACAGCGTCGCCGCACCCTTCTCCTGCACCATGGACCGCAGCAGATCGAGCACCTGCGCCTGCACGGTGACATCGAGCCCGCTGGTGGCATCGTCCGAGATCACCAGCTTCGGCGAGCATGCCAGGGCAATCGCAATCACGACGCGTTGCGCCATGCCGCCGGACAATTCGTGCGGATACGCGTTGAGACGCCTTTCCGGGTCGGGGATGCGCACCGCGCGCAGCATGTCGAGCGCAACGCCCGTCGCCTCCTTGCGACTGACGCCGAGATGGTGAAACACGACGTTCGCGATCTGCCGGCCCACCGGAATGACGGGGTTCAGCTCCGCGCGTGGGTTCGGGATCACCATTGCGATCTCGCGTCCGAGCAGATGGCGACGCGCCTCCGCGTCCATCCGGCGCAGATCCTTGCCGGCGAACAGCACCCGCCCGCGCTCGACGACGCCCGGCGGCGGAACAAGGCCCATGATGGCACGCGCGAGCGTGGTCTTGCCGGAGCCGGACTCGCCGACCAGCCCGATCATCGCGCCGGGCGCGATCTGCAGGTCCACGCCCTTGAGTGCGTGCACGGGCGCCGCGCGGTAGCTGGGGAACGCCACCCAGAGATCCGCCACGTCCAGGATCAGGTCTTCGCCGCTCATGCCCCTAGCCTCGCATCCGGGGGTCGAGCGCGAAGTACAGCAGGTCGACCACGAGGTAGATGACGAGCGAGAGAACGGCGGAGAACACGACGAAGCCCAGCACGGGATTCACATCCGCGTTGAGCACGCCCTGCACGGCGTACTGCCCGGCGCCGCCCCAGGAGAACACGATCTCCACCAGCACCGCGCCGCCGATCAGGAACCCGTAGAGCACGCTGACGATCGTCAGCACCGACGGCAGCGCGGCGCGCACGGCCTGCCGCAGCACGACGCGGCGCGGCAGCCCGCACATCTCCGCATAGCGGATGAAGTCGGAGCTGAGCGTGCGCTCCACCGTCGACTGGGTCATCTTCAGGATCGGACCGGCGTTGATCAGACCGAGCGTCAGTACCGGCAGCAGAAGATGCCCGAGCGACGATGCGAGCGCCGCGAGGTTGCCGGCGATCAGGCTGTCGATCACCAGGCTGCCGGTGACGGTGGGTGGCGGCACCACCGCCATGTCGATCCGCCCCAGCGGCGCGGGTATCCAGCCCAGGGCGGTGTAGAAGACGTAGATCAGGACCAGCGCCAGCCAGAAATCCGGCAGCGCGCCCGCCAGCAGGCCGTAGTAGTCGGCGAACTTGCGGATGGGTCCGCGGCGCCGCCGCGCCGCCGCCACGCCAAGCGGAAAGCCGATCGCAAGGGCGACGAGCAGGCCGAGCGTGATGAGTTCCAGCGTTGCCGGGAAGCGCTGAAACAGGTCCTCGGTCACCGGCCGCGTGGTCTGCCATGACGTGCCGAGATCGCCGCGGGCCACATCGTGCAGATAGCGTCCGAACTGCGTGATGAGCGGCTTGCTCAGGCCGAGCTTGTCGCGCAGTTCCGCGATGCTCTGCGTCGAGGCCGTCGGACCCAGCATCATCACGGCCGGGTCGCCGGGAATGAGCTTCACCAAGAAGAAGCTGACGAGAATGATGCCGAAGAGCTGCGGAATGACGAACAGCACCCGCCGCCCGATATAGCGAAGGATCGGCATGCGTCTTCCCGTCAGCCCAGCGAGCCGGAGAGGATTCGCCGCCGCACCGGGTCTGCCAGCACTTCGACGCTTGCGCCCACCAAAGCGAAGCCGAACACGGTGACGCCGAGCGCGATGCCGGGGAAGACCGAGGGCCACCATTGGCCCGTCACGACGTTCTGGAAGCCCATGGCGATCATGCTGCCCCATTCGGGCGTCGGCGCGACCACGCCGGCGCCCACGAAACTGAGCCCTGCCGTGAGCAGCACCGCCCAGCCGATGTTGACGGAGAGCTGCGCGAGCACCGGCGCCATCGCATTCGGGATCACGTGCCGCGCCAGGATCGACAGATCCGAGGCTCCGGCGACGTAGGCCGCCTCGACATAGCGGAGACGCCGGATCGAAAGAACCTGCGTGCGCATCAGGCGCAGGTAGATCGGCGCATTCACGAACGCGATGGCGACGACGATGCTGCGCACGCTCTGGCCAAACACCGCGACCAGCGCAATCGCAAAGACGAAGACCGGGAACGCCTGCAGGACGTCCGCGGAGCGCATCACCGACGCGCTCACCGCACGGCGCCAGCTACGCTGGCCCTCATAGTAGCCAACGATCGCGCCGATGCACGACCCGATGCTGGCGGAGACGAGGGTGCCGATGCCGGCGATGGCGAGGTCGACGCGCGGGGCGTAGAGCACGCGGCTGAGGATATCCATGCCGGTCCCGTCCGTGCCGAGCAGGTGGCCGCGGCCGGGCGGCAGGAGGTATACGGTCGGGTCTGCCACCATCGGCCCATAGGGAACGATCCAGGGCGCGAGCAGGGCGGTGACAATGACGACCGCGACGATGGCATATCCGATCGCGAAGGTCGGGCGCTGCCGCAGCACCGCGGCAAAGAAGCGCAGGCGACGAAGCCAGCGCGAACCGGCGGGGTCGGCCGCGCCCACCCCCGCCGGTCCGCGCGATGCCACGGCCGTGCTCATGCTGCCCGGGAGAAATCCTGGAAGCGGATGTTGTTCGCGGTGTAGTACGTGAAGCCCTGCAGATTGGCACGATGCGCGAAGTGGTAGCCTGGGAATGCGATGAACACCCAGGGCGCCTCGGACATCACGATCTCCTGCGCCTTCGTCATCATCTCCAGCCGTGCCGCCTGGTCGGCGGTCCGGGCAGTGTCCCGCAGCAGCTTGTCGACCTCGTCATTCTTGTAGTTGCTGTAGTCAATGAAAGATTGGGAATTGAAGTAGAGCGTCATGGAGTAGCCGACATCCGGGCACCACGGGCTGTCGACATAGAAGATCATCGGCTGCTTCCGCTCGGACACGGCGTTGTAGAACGTGGCAGCGGGGACCTTCTTCAGTTCCAACTCGACGCCGATCTGGCGCAGCGCCGTCTGGTACAGGATCGCGATCGGTTCCTGAACCGGGTCGCCCGCGTTGTAGGCGAGGCTGGTCTTGAAGCCGGATGGAAACCCGGCCTCCTTCAGCAGCGACTTCGCCATCGCCGGATCGTAGTTGTACTTCCAGAACTTGTCCGTGTAGCCGGCATAGATGTTCGGCATGCAGCCATGCAGGGGCTGCGCGAGGCCCTGGAAGACCGTCTTCAGCACCTGCTCCTGCGGGAAGGCGAAGTTCATCGCCTGACGCACCTTGACGTTGTCGAACGGCGCGACCTTGGCGTTCAGTTCCATCCAGATCATGAAGGATGCGTCGACCGAGTCGATCTTGACGCCCGGTTGCTGCCGCAGGCGCACGATCTCCAGCGGCTGCAGATACTGCGCGATATCGACCGCACCGCCTTGCAGCAGCGCGGCGCGCGTTGCCGAGGTCGGCACTTCGCGGAAGATCACCGTCTCCATGGCCGGCTTGCCGAGGTAGTAGTCCTGGCGGGCCTTGAACACCGCCTGCTGGCCGCGCTGCAGCTGCTCCAGGCGGTAGGGGCCGAAGCCGGCCGAGTTGTTCTCAATGAACTTTCGCGCCCACGGATCGTCGGCCGTGGCGACTTCCTTGCACTTCTTGCTGTCGTAGATCGGTGCGTACAGGTTCGGCTGCAGCTTGGCGAGCAGCGGGTTGGGATGGTCGAGATTGATCGAGACCGTGTATTTGCCCTCGACCTTCACCCCTTCGGGCTTCTCCAGGCCGAGCGTCGAAAGATAGAATCCGCCGATCGCCTTCAGGCCGAATTTGCGATCCCACGTCCACTTCACGTCGTCGGCGGTCAGCTCGTTGCCCCAGTTGCTCTTCACGCCCGGGCGCAGTTGAAAGCGGATGAACCGGCCGGCCGGATCGAGCTCGAAGCTCTGTGCGAGCTTGCCCTGGATGGCGAGGCCCGCAGGCAGGTTGGGGTGATCCGCAATGTCCTCGCGAGACGCGCCGGGCACCTTCGGATCCGGGATCTTCTTGAACTCGAGCAGATTGTCGTAGAGCGCGGCGACCGCCTCGAACGTCCCGAGGCTCACGTCGAAGTTGCTGTCGAGACTTTGCGGCGTGGCGGGCGCCGCGATGACGAGCGTGCTGCTGGTCGCCGCCTCGGCCCGCGTTGTCGTCAACGCCGCGGGCACGAGGGCGCTGGCGGCGAGCCCGGAGCCCGCCTTCAGAACGTCGCGACGATGCAACGCCGCGCTCTGCTTGGAGTGTTCAGGCATTGCTTTCCTCTTTGCTCCTGACGGCCGCGGCGTCAAACGTGACGGGGCGGCCGGCTGTGACAGCGAACCGGCGGGACACCGGGCTGCGGCATCTCCACCACGGAGGGACGGGCGGCGAAGTCACGAGTTCGGGAATTTTCTCAGCAAGCTGCGTGCCAGATCGAGACCGACGGACGGCGTCGCCCGCGGCAAGTTTCGTAGCGACACCACGTTGAATCTCGGCGCGCGCCATGCAATAGCCGGAAGCCCGGTGAGGCGCCCCGAGCGAGGCTTTTGGCCGGTCGCACTGGAACGAGCAGCAAGCGATTTGGCCATGGTCCAGGGGTCCCGCGTCGAAATTGTCCACCAGGCGCTTCGGCGCGCGATCGTGGAACAGGCGCTCGAGCCCGGTGCCAAGCTGCCGGAGGACGCCATCGGCGAGCGTTTCGGCGTCAGCCGCACGATCGTCCGGCGCGCGCTGGAACGGCTTGCGGCCGAGGAACTGGTCGCGATGCAGCCCAACCGCGGCGCATCGGTGGTGGCGCCCACGCTGGAGGAAGCACGCGACCTGTTCGAGATCCGCATGGAACTCGAGGACGTCGTCGTCCGACGCCTCTGCGGCCGGCTGACGGCGGCGCAGATCGAGCGCCTGAAATCGGCGGTGGCGGGTGAGCAGGAAGCGCATCTGCAGCGTCGTCGGGACTATATCCGCCTGTCCGGGGAATTTCATGTCATTCTGGCGGACATGACCGAAAGCCCGATGCTGCGGCGCTACCTGCGGCAGCTCGTCTGGCGCAGCGCCCTGGTCCTGCGGCTGCACGGGCGTCCCGACTGGGAAGACTGCAACGTTCACGAGCACCACGCGCTGATCGCCGCGCTGATCGCGGGCGACGTCGAGCAGTGCCGACGCCTCATGGCCGCGCACCTGCGCGCGGTGCTCACCCGTGGACTGAAAGGCGGCGGCGCGCGCAGCGAACCGAGCCTGTGGGACATCCTGGCCGTTTACGCCGCCCCCACCTGACGCGCTGACAGATCGTATACAATCTGAGTAGAATTTTGTGCCCAGTCAATGGGCACAACCCGAACGCAATTGCCACGCGGTCCGGCAGCGCGGATGCATCGGCGCAGGGATCGCAACGGGTTGGCTGCGCCGAGCACTGGCACGCAGATTGCCCCCGGTGCATTGCCGGCGCGCCACGCGACCGCGTGGGTGTGGCCGAGATCCGCCGGGAGCGAGGCATGCAGTTCGATCTGATTCTTCGTCAGGCACAACTCGGCGGCCCGGACGGGAGCCTGCTCGACATCGCCGTGCGCGATGGCCGCGTCGCCGCCATCGGTCCCACGCTGCCCGCGGACGGGCCGGAGGAGCAGGTGAGCGGGCGGCTCGTGCTGCCTGGCCTGGTCGAGACGCACATCCATCTCGACAAGTCCTGCCTGCTCGGCCGCTGTGTCTGCCAGAAGGGCACGCTGGACGAGGCCGTAGGGCTTGTTGCAGCCGCGAAGCGCGACTTCACGGACGAGGACGTCTACGCGCGCGCCAGCCGCACGCTGGAGCGTGCGTTGCTGCACGGCACGATGCGGATGCGCACGCATGTCGAGGTCGATCCCCGCATCGGACTGACCAGCCTGCGCGCGCTGCTGCGGCTCAAGCGCGAGTACGCCTGGGCGATCGACATCGAGATCTGCGTCTTCCCGCAGGAGGGACTGCTGGACGATCCGGGCTGCGAGGACGTTCTCATCGCGGCACTCCAGGAAGGGGCGGACGTCGTGGGTGGCGCGCCCTACATGGATCGCGATTCACATGGCCAGATCGCGCGCATCTTCGCCCTGGCGCAGCGATTCGGCGTCGATATCGACTTCCATCTCGATTTCGGGCTCGACCCCGGCCACCTCGATATCGAGGAGGTCTGTCGGCTGACGGAGGCGACCGGTTGGGGCGGGCGCGTGGCGGTGGGCCATGTCACGAAATTCTCCTCCCTGCCGCCGTCGCGCTTCGCCGCGGTCGCCGGCCGCCTGGCCGATGCCGGGGTCGCCGTCACCGTGCTGCCCTCCACCGATCTTTTTCTCACCGGGCGCGATCACGACCACGACGTGCCGCGCGGAGTGACGCCGGCGCATCGCTTCCTCGACCGGGGCGTCACCTGCTCGCTGTCCACCAACAACGTCCTCAACCCGTTCACGCCGTTCGGCGACTGCTCCCTGATCCGTATTGCCAATCTCTACGCGAATATCGCGCAGGTCGGCACGCCGGAGGGCATGGCCGCGTGCCTGGACATGGTGAGCATCCAGTCCGCGCGGCTGATGAACCTGAAGGATTACGGGATCGCGCCCGGGCGTCCCGCGGATTTCGTCATTCTCGATTGCGACTCGAAGGCCAGTGCCGTGGCCGAGCTTGCGCCGCCCGTGGCCGGTTTCAGGGCGGGGCGACGGACTTTCACCCGCCCCGCCCCGATTCTGCATCGCGTCGCATGACCGGGGGCACAAGCATGGCCGCCGCCGACACGCCGATTCCCGACCCGGTCGGCGCCTTCTGCGCGCATGGCTGGTACAACATGCGGCCCGTCGGCGCCGGCCCGCTTGCCGGCTGGACGTTTGGCGTCAAGGACCTGTTCGACGTCGCCGGGTTGCCGACGGGCGCCGGCAGCCCGGAATGGCTCCGCACGCATCCGCGCCCGTCCCGGACGGCGCCGGCGGTTCAGCGGCTGCTCGATGCCGGCGCCACGCTCCTCGGCAAGACGCAGACCGACGAGCTGGCCTGGAGCCTCAACGGCCAGAACGCGCACTACGGAACACCGATCAACGCGGCGGCGCCGGAACGCATTCCGGGCGGATCGTCGAGCGGATCGGCCGCAGCAGTCGCGGCGGGTCTGGTCGACTTCGCCGTCGGCTCGGACACCGGCGGCTCCGTCCGTCTCCCGGCGAGCTACTGCGGCATCTACGGCATGCGGCCAAGCCACGGGCGTATCCCGATCGAGGGTGCGGTCCCGCTCGCGCCAAGCTTCGACACCGTCGGCTGGTTCGCGCGCGAGGCGTCGCGGCTCGCGGCGGTGGGGCGGATATTGCTGGCGGACCCTGCGCCGGCCGCGGCTCCGGCGCGGCTGCTGATCGCCACCGATCTGGTCGCCCGGCTTGCGCCACCGGTGCGCGCGGCATTGGAGCCAGCCTTGGCGGGGCTGCAGCGCCTGCTTGGCACGGCCCAGCCGGTGATCCTGGCCGGGGACGCCCTGCCCGCGTGGCGCGAGGCGTTCCGGCTGATTCAGTCCGCGGAGGTCTGGTCCGTCCACGGCGCGTGGGTCACGGAGACCGCGCCCGCGCTCGGCCCCGGCATCCGCGACCGGTTCCTGGCCGCCTCCCGCCTCGCTCCCGCAGAGGTGGCAGCGGCGCGGCGCCTGCGCTTGGAGGTGCGCCAGCGCCTCGATGACCTGCTCGTGCCGGGCACCGTCCTGGCCGTGCCCGGCGCGCCGGAGATCGCGCCGCTGCGCAGCGCGCCGCCGGAAGAGTTGGAGCGCGTTCGTGCGGAGGCGCTGGCGCTGCTCTGCCCCGCCGGGCATGCTGGTCTGCCGCAGATCTCCCTGCCGCTGGCCCGCCTCGACGGCTGTCCGCTCGCGCTTTCGGTGATGTCGGCCCGCGGCTCGGACACCACCCTGCTCGCGCTGGCCAGCGCACTCGCCGCTGCCCCCGCGTGAGGGCCGCTCGCCACGCGCCGTCGCCGGACGAAGCCGGCGCGAGCCGGCGACGATCCTCCGTATGAGGAGGTGGCTCGGCCGCCCGGTCGACGTAAGATCATTGCGATGACCCACGACCCTGCGCTGACCGATGATGCGCGGGTCGCCTACGGCTCGCTGGTACGACAAACCAGGCCGGGTGGCGTTCTGAGTTTGGCCGGCCGCCACGGACCGGGCCGGGAATGGGATGAGGGCGAGCATGGCCCAGACCGGGTCGGGCGGCGCGGCTGGACCGAGCAGTCCCGAGGAGCACTACGTCACCGGCTCCGGCGCGCCGTTGCCGGGGCAACGCAGCCTCGAGCAGGCGATCGGTGCGCAGGTGCGTGCGCAGCGCACGCGGCGCGGGCTGAAATCCGCCGACCTTGCCGCGGCCGCGGGCATTTCCGGCAGTCTCATGTCGAAGATCGAGACCGGGCAGGTCTCACCCTCGCTGGCGACACTGCAGGCGGTGGCCGGCGCGCTCAACGTGCCGATCGCCGTGCTGTTCTCGGCCGTGGAGGAGCCGCGCGACTGCTCCCATGTGCGCGCCGGCGAAGGGGTCGTGATCGAGCGGCGCGGCACCAAGGCGGGCCACCAGTACCGCCTGCTCGGCCATTCGCTCGCCGGCGACCTCGTGGTGGAACCCTATCTCATCACCCTGTCGCAGGAAGCGGTGCCCTATACCGCCTTCCAGCATGCCGGCATCGAGCTGATCCACATGCTCACCGGCCGCGTCGCCTACCGCCACGCCGACCGCACCTACGATCTCGCCCCCGGCGATACCCTGATGTTCGACGCCAGCGCCGCACATGGGCCGGAGACGCTGATCGAGCTGCCGATGACGTATCTCTCGATCATCGTCTACACGCGCCAGCCGTGACTTCGTGGCAGGAAATCCTGCTTCCTCTCATTGACAGCCCGGCCGCCTCATGTAGCCTCCTTCCGTCATGGGTTGCAGGGCCCTTCATGTGCGGGATCGTCGGGCTGTTCGCCAAGGATGCGGGGATCGAGGCCGAGCTGGGCGCGCACCTGGCCACCATGTTGACGGCGATGGAAGATCGCGGCCCGGACAGCGCCGGCTTCGCCGTCTACACGGCGGGCCGCCCTGATACCGTGAAGCTGACGCTGCGGCCGCCGCCGGCCACCGACTCCGACGCGTTGCTGGCCCGCCTCGGCATCCCCGGCAGCGCCATCGCGCCGCGTGGCACCCATGCCGTCCTGAGCGTGCCGCGCGCGGCGCAGGAGCAGGCGCGCGCCGCGTTGGCACAGCTTGTTCCGCAGACCGTGCTGGTCGGCGCCGGGGAGCGCATGGAGCTTTACAAGGAAGTGGGCCGCCCCGCGGACGTCGCGCACCAATTCGCACTCGCGACCATGCGCGGCACCCACGGCATCGGCCATACGCGCATGGCCACCGAGTCCGCCGTCACCACCGACGGCGCGCATCCGTTCTCGACCGGGCCGGACCAGTGCCTCGTGCACAACGGCTCGCTCTCCAACCACAACGCGGTGCGCCGCACGCTGCGGCGCCGCGGCTTCGCCTTCGCCACGGAGAACGACACGGAAGTCGCCGCCGTCTGGCTGTCCGCGCGCATGCAGGAAGGAACGCCGCTGGATGCGGCGCTGCGCGCCGCGCTGGTGGAGCTCGACGGGTTCTTCACGTTCGTCGTCGGCACGGCGACCGGCTTCGCCGTGCTCCGTGACCCGATTGCCTGCAAACCCGCGGTGATGGCCGAGACCAACCGCTATGTCGCATTCGCCACCGAGTACCGCGCGCTCGCCGATTTGCCCGGCATCGCCACGGCACGCGTGTGGGAGCCGGAGCCGGCCACGGTATACGCATGGCAGCTCGGGCGTTGAGCGTGGCGCAGGCATGCGATGCCGCGGCGGTGGTCGATCTGGCGCGGCAGAGCGTGCGTGAGCTGAATGCAGTGCTGCACGCACTCGGCCCCGAGGACAATCGCACGCAGTGGCGCGTGCTGAACCCGGCCGCGCGTCACGCGCTCGCGGTCGGGCTGGCGCAGCCCGTCACCGTCGAGATCGCAGGCCATGCCGGCTACTATTGTGCGGGAATGAACCAGCATGCGCGGGTGATCGTGGGCGGAAATGCCTCCACCGGGGTGGCCGAGAACATGATGTCGGGCTTCGTGCATGTGCGCGGCGATGCCAGCCAGTCGGCCGGCGCCTCGGCGCATGGCGGCATGCTGCTGATCGACGGCAACGCGGCGGCCCGCTGCGGCATCTCGCTGAAGGGCGCGGACATCGTCGTGAAAGGTTCGGTGGGCCATCTCTCCGCGTTCATGGCGCAGGCCGGAACGCTGGTCGTGCTGGGCGATGCGGGCGAGAGCCTGGGCGACTCGATCTACGAGGCGCACCTCTATGTGCGCGGTCGCGTCGCCGGCCTCGGCGCCGACTGCGTGCCGAAGGAGATGCACGAGCCGCACCGGGCCGAACTGCACGCGAAGCTCGCGGCCGCCGGGCTGGCGGGCGAGGTCGATATCGGCGACTTCCGCCGCTACGGCTCGGCGCGCCGGCTCTATACCTTCCATGTGGACAACGCGGCAGCCTACTGATGGACGCGACCCCGCGCACGCCGCCGCGCTTTTCGGCAACCTTCGATCCGCACACGCTGGCCGAGATCCGTCGCGCTGCCGCGACCGGCATCTACGACATCCGTGGCGGCGGCGCGAAGCGCAGGCTGCCGCATTTCGACGACCTGCTGTTCCTCGGCGCGTCCGTCAGCCGCTACCCGCTCGAGGGCTATCGCGAGCGTTGCGAGACCCATGTCGTGCTCGGCACGCGCTTTGCGAAGAAGCCGCTGGAGCTGAAGATCCCTATCACCATCGCCGGCATGAGCTTCGGCGCGCTCTCGGCACCCGCCAAGGAGGCGTTGGGGCGCGGCGCGACGCTCGCCGGCAGTTCCACCACCACCGGCGACGGCGGCATGACGGCGGAGGAGCGGGAGCACTCGGAGAAACTCGTCTATCAGGTGCTTCCGTCGCGCTACGGCATGAACCCCGACGACCTGCGCCGCGCCGACGCGATCGAGATCGTCGTCGGCCAGGGCGCCAAGCCCGGTGGTGGCGGGATGCTGCTGGGCCAGAAAATCTCGCCGCGCATCGCCGCGATGCGCACGCTGCCGGAGGGGATCGACCAGCGCTCGGCCTGTCGCCATCCGGACTGGACCGGGCCGGACGACCTGCAGATCAAGATCGAGGAGCTGCGCGAGATCACCGACTGGGAGAAGCCGATCTACGTCAAGGTCGGCGCTTCGCGCCCCTACTACGATACCGCCCTGGCGGTGAAGGCCGGCGCCGACGTCGTGGTGATCGACGGCATGCAGGGCGGTACCGCGGCGACGCAGGACGTGTTCATCGAGCATGTCGGCATCCCCACGCTGGCCGCGATCCGGCCGGCGGTGGCGGCATTGCAGGAACTTGGCCTGCACCGGAAGGTCCAACTCGTCGTCTCGGGCGGCGTGCGCAGCGGTGCCGACGTGGCGAAGGCGCTGGCGCTGGGGGCCGACGCGGTTTCCATCGGCACCGCGGCGCTGGTGGCCCTCGGCGACAATGACCCGGCCCATGAAGCGGACTACGCCGCACTCGGCACCGTCGCGGGCGCCTATGACGACTGGCAGGAAGGCCGCGATCCGGCGGGCATCACGACACAGGACCCGGCGTTGACCGCCCGGCTCGATCCGCTGCTCGGCGGGCGCCGGCTTGCCAACTACCTCGCGGTGATGACGCTGGAGGCGCAGGCGATCGCGCGCGCCTGCGGCAAGAGCCACCTGCACAACCTCGAGCCCGAGGACCTCGTGGCGCTGACCATCGAGGCGGCGGCGATCGCACGTGTGCCCCTGGTCGGCACGGAGTGGATTCCGGGGCAAGGAGGGGGCTGATGCCGGAGGCTTACATCGCCGCTTCGGCAAAGTGACAGGGGAAGTCTCGGGAATCCCTGGGGCGGCTGGGCTTGCGGGTTTGAAGAGGGGGCGGGCGGCCGATGGCGATCGACTTGGCGGCGGCGGCGCGTGAGCGCGGCATCACGTACTTCCTGATCTCGTTCACCGACCTGTTCGGCACGCAGCGCGCGAAGCTGGTGCCGGCCGCGGCAATTGCCGAGATGGCACGCGCCGGCGCGGGCTTCGCCGGCTTCGCCGCCTGGCTCGACATGACGCCCGCCGATCCCGACGTGATGGCGATCCCCGATCCCGGCAGCCTGATCCAGTTGCCCTGGAAGCCGGAGGTGGGTTGGCTCGCCGCCGATCCGTGGATGGCGGGCAAGCCGGTCGCGCAGGCGCCGCGCCTCGTGCTGAAGCGCGTCGCCGAGGCCGCCGCCGCGCAGGGCTGGGAGATGCAGTCCGGCGTGGAGTGCGAGTTCTTCCTGCTGGCGTCCGACGGCACCGCCATCGCCGATCCCGCCGACCGCCAGAAGAAGCCCTGCTACGACCAATCCGCGCTCATGCGACGCTACGACGTCATCAGCGAGATCTGCGACGCGATGCTCACCCTCGGCTGGGGCGCCTATCAGAACGACCATGAAGACGCCAACGGCCAGTTCGAGATGAACTGGTGCCACGCGCCGGCACTCGTCACGGCCGACCGCCATGTGTTCTTCAAGTTCATGGCCAAGTCGATCGCCGAGAAACACGGCCTGCGCGCGACCTTCATGCCCAAGCCGTTTCTCGATCTCACCGGCTCGGGGTGTCACGTGCATATCTCGCTCTGGCAGCAGGGGCGCAACGCGTTCGCCGACGCGGCCGGCGCGCTCGGCCTGTCGCAGCTTGGCTACCACTTCATCGGCGGCGTCATGGCGCATGCCGAGGCGCTGTGCGCGCTGACCAATCCGACGGTGAACAGCTACAAGCGGATCAACGCGCCGGTGACCGCCTCGGGCGCGACCTGGGCGCCGAACGCCGTGACCTACGGCGGCAACAACCGCACCCACATGATTCGCATTCCCGACGATGGGCGCTTCGAGTTCCGCCTGGCCGACGGCGCGGCCAACCCGTATCTGCTGCAGGCCGGCCTGCTCGCCGCCGGGCTCGACGGTATCAGCGGGCGGCGCGATCCGGGGCCGCGACTGGACATCAACATGTACACGCACGGCCACACCGTCACCGACGCGCGCCGCCTGCCGCTCAACCTGCTTGACGCGCTGCGCGCCTTTGCGGCGTCGGCACCACTGCGCGCGGCGCTCGGTGAGGAATTTGCCCGTGCCTATGTCACCATGAGAACGCAGGACTGGCACGACTACGCCGGGCAATTGACGGCGTGGGAGCGCGAGACAACGCTCGACTGCTGATGTCCTATTCGGTCTTCAGGCTGGCGCGCGAGGCGCTGCGCGGCCAAGTCGGCTGGAAGCCGGCATGGCGCGACGCCGCGCCGAAGCCCGGCTACGACGCGGTGGTGGTCGGTGGTGGCGGGCACGGGCTCGCCACCGCCTATTACCTCGCGAAGGAACATGGCCTCGCCAACGTGGCGGTGCTGGAGAAGTCCTGGATCGGCTCCGGCAATGCCGGGCGCAACACCACCATCATCCGCTCCAACTACCTGCTGCCCGGCAACGAGCGTTTCTACGAATGGTCGATGAAGTTGTGGGAGGGGCTGGAGCAGGAGCTGAACTACAACACGATGGTCAGCCAGCGCGGCGTGCTGAACCTCTATCATTCCGACGCCCAGCGCGACGCCTATGCGCGGCGTGGAAATGGCATGCGGCTGCACGGCGTCGACGCCGATCTGCTGGATGCGGCGCAGGTACGTGCGCGGCATCCATATCTCGACTTCGACAATGCACGCTTTCCGATCCGCGGCGGCTTGCTGCAACGCCGCGGCGGCACGGCGCGGCACGATGCGGTGGTGTGGGGCTATGCACGCGGCGCCGATCGGCGTGGCGTCGATATCGTGCAGAACTGCGAGGTTGTCGGCATCGACGTCGTGAACGGCAAGGTGCGCGGCGTGCGCACCACGCGCGGCGACATCGTGGCGAACAAGGTGGCGCTCGCCTGCGCCGGCAACTCATCGCGCGTGGCGTCGCTCGCTGGCCTGCGCCTGCCCATCGAAAGCCACGTACTGCAGGCCTTCGTCTCGGAAGCGATCAAGCCGCTGATCGACGGCGTCATCACATTCGGAGCCGGGCATTTCTACATCAGCCAATCCGACAAGGGCGGGCTGGTGTTCGGCGGGGATATCGACGGCTACAGCAGCTACGCTCAGCGTGGCAGCCTGCCGGTGGTGGAGGACGTGATGGAGGGCGGCATGGCGGTTCTGCCGATGCTCGGCCGCCTGCGGGTGCTGCGGCAGTGGGGTGGCATCATGGACATGAGCATGGATGGCTCGCCGATCATCGACCGCACGCCGATTGCGGGCCTCTATCTCAATGCCGGCTGGTGCTATGGCGGTTTCAAGGCAACGCCGGCGTCGGGGTGGTGCTTTGCGCACCTGATCGCCCACGACGCGCCGCATCCGGCGGGCGATGCGTTCCGGCTCGATCGCTTCGTCACCGGGGCCGTGTTGGATGAGAAAGGTGTCGGCGCACAGCCGAACCTTCACTGATGCGCATTCCCTGCCCGCATTGCGGCGAGCGCGCCAGCGAGGAGTTTTCGTACCTCGGTGCCGCTGATCCCCTGCGCCCGCCGCCGGATGCGACCGCCGAAGCCTGGCACGCGTACGTCTTTCTGCGCGACAATCCGGCGGGCAACCTGCGCGAGTTCTGGCATCACGTGCATGGCTGCCGGCGCTGGCTGATCGTCACGCGCGACACGCGCACGCATGCGATCGCTGCCTGCGTGGATCCTCGCGCATGATGCGGCTCGCCGCCGGTGGCCTGATCGACCGCAGCCGGAGTGTGCGATTCGCCTTCGACGGGCGGGTGTATACCGGCCATCCGGGCGACACGCTGGCCTCCGCACTGCTTGCCAACGGCGTGCGGCTGCTGGGACGCTCGTTCAAATATCATCGCCCGCGCGGCATCATGACGGCAGGGCCGGAAGATCCGTGCGCCCTGGTGGAGCTGCGCACGGGCGCGCGCCGCGAACCGAACACGCCTGCCACCGCCGTAGAGCTGTTCGACGGGCTGGAGGCACAGAGCCAGAACCGCTTCCCGAGCCTCCGCTTCGACCTGATGGCGGCGAACGGCTGGCTCGCGCCGCTGCTCGCCGCGGGATTCTACTACAAGACCTTCATGTGGCCCGCAGGGTGGTGGGAGCGTGTCTACGAGCCGCTGATCCGCCGCGCCGCCGGCCTCGGCCGCGCGTCGGGCCTGCCCGACCCGGACACCTATGACCGCGCGCATCTGTTCTGCGACGTGCTGATCATCGGTGCCGGCCCTGCCGGTCTTGCGGCGGCGCTGGCGGCGGGGCGGAGCGGCGCGCGCGTCGTGCTGTGCGAGGCCGACGCGCGGCTCGGCGGAAGGCTGCTAGCGGAGACCTGCGAAATCGACGGCCAGCCCGGTGCGGCGTGGGCCACGTCGACCGAGGCGACGCTGCGCGCCTTCCCGGAACTGCGCGTCCTGACGCGCACGACGGTGTTCGGCGCTTACGATCACGGCACCTATGCGGCGGTGGAACGACTCGCCGACCACCAGCCCTTCCCGGACGCCCACCAGCCCCGCGAGCGCGTGTGGCGGATCGTGGCGAAACGTACGGTGCTGGCGGCAGGCGCGGTCGAGCGCCTCGTGGCGTTTCCCGGCAACGACCGGCCAGGCGTGATGCTGGCCGGCGCGGTGCGATGCTACCTGAACCGCTACGCGGTTGCACCCGGGCAGACCGCCGTCGTCGCCACCGGCGGCGCGGAGGGCTGGCGCACGGTGGAAGCCCTGGCCGCGCGCGGCATCCGCGTCGCGGCGGTGGTGGATCGCCGCGCCGAGGTGCCGCCGGCGCAGGCGGCGCTGGCGCAGCGGATCGGCGCGCGGCTGTTCGCCGGGGCGCGGATCGGTGCAACCCGAGGTGCAACCAACCTGCGCACCGTTATCGTGGAAGGTGCAACCGGCGGGGCGCAGCGGCTCACCGCCGATCTGCTGGCCGTGGCCGGCGGGTGGAACCCGCAGGTGCAGCTCGCCTGCCATCTCGGCGGGCGGCCGGTGTGGGACGAAACCCGCGCGGCCTTCCTGCCCCCCACCACGCCGCCGCCGGGCATGGAGGTGGCGGGTGCCGCCGCCGGCCGCTTCGGCCTGGGCGAGAGCCTGCGCGACGGCACGCGGGCCGGCAGCGACGCGGCCGTCGCGGCTGGCTTCGCGACCACGGCGCCAGAGCCGCCGAGCGCGCCGGACGACGACACGCCCGCAACCCCCATCTGGCTCATGCCGGGCAGGAAGGCGTTCGTCGATCTGCAGCACGACGTGACGATGGACGACATCGCCCTCGCCCATCGCGAAGGCTTCCGCGCCGTCGAGCACTTCAAGCGCTACACCACGCACGGCATGGCGACCGACCAGGGGAAGACCGGCGGCGTGCTCGGCATGGCGGCGATGGCGGCGCTGACCGGGCGGAGCATGGCGGAGACCGGCACCACCCTGCACCGCCCGCCTAGCACACCGGTCGCCATCGGCGCACTGGCGGGGCGCCATCGCGGCAAGGACTTTCGGCCCACGCGGCTGACACCGGGCCATGCCTGGGCCGCCGAACAGGGCGCGTCCTTCGTCGAAAGCGGCGTGTGGCTGCGGGCGCAATGGTTCCCCCGCGCGGGCGAGACCGAGTGGCAGCAATCGGTCGACCGCGAGGTCCTTGCGGTGCGCAACGGCGTTGGCGTCAGCGACGTCTCCACGCTCGGCAAGATTGAGCTCGCAGGTCCGGACGGCGGCGCTTTTCTCGACTTCCTCTACATCAACATGCTCTCGACGCTGCCGGTGGGGCGCGTGCGCTACGGCGCCATGCTGCGCGAGGACGGGTTTGTCCTCGACGACGGCACGGTGGCGCGGCTGGAGGCTGAACGGTGGGTCATCACCACCACGACCGCCAATGCCGCGCGGGTGCTGGCGCATATGGAGTTCGCGCATCAGGTTCTGCGCCCGAACCTGCGCGTCGCCTTCGTCTCCGTCACCGATCGCTGGGCGCAATATGCCGTCGCCGGGAAGCGGGCGCGCGAGGTGATCCAGGCCGTGCTTGAGCACGCCATCCCGGACGCCGCGTTCCCCGCCATGGCCTGCGGGACGTTCGGGAGCGCGCGGCTGTTCCGCATCTCGTTTTCCGGCGAACTGGCCTACGAGATTGCCGTTCCGGCGCGCGAAGGGGATGCGCTGGTCCGCCGCATCGTCGCGGCCGGCGCGGTGCCGTATGGGCTGGAGGCGCTGGGCGTGCTGCGAATCGAGAAGGGACATCCCGCCGGCGGCGAGCTGAACGGGCAGACCACCGCGCGCGACCTCGGCCTGGGTCGGCTGCTGTCGGCCCGCAAGGACTTCATCGGGCGCGCGATGGCGTTGCGCCCGGCGTTGCTGGACCCGGCGCGGCCCACACTGGTCGGGCTGCGTCCGGCCGATCGGCGGACGCGGCTGCGGGCCGGGGCCCATCTGCTGCCGCGCGATGCGCCCGCGCGCATCGAACACGACCAGGGCTGGATCACCTCCGCCGCCTTTTCGCCCACGCTGGGGCACCCGATCGCTCTCGCGCTGCTGACGAACGGTCCGGCGCGGCATGGCGAACGCCTGCGCGCCCACGACCCGGTGCGCGACGGCGAGACGGAGGTGGATGTCGTGGAGCCCTGCTTCGTCGACCCGGAAGGACTGCGCCTGCGTGGCTGATTGCACCGCGCGCTGGATCGCGCCGATCACGGCCGTCTCGCTCGCCGCGTGGCCCGGCGAAGCGCCGGCGCTCGCCGCACGGCTGCGGGCGCGCTTTGCACTGGACCTGGCCGCGCCCGGGCGCTGGACGCAGGCAGACGGGCTGGTCTGCGTCTGGCTGGCCCCCGATCACTGGCAGATCGAACGCGTCGGCCGGCACGATCTGCTGCCAGCACTGGTTGCGGCGGCAGCCGAACATGGCGCCGCGATCGACGTCTCGGACGCGCGGGCAGTGCTGCGCCTGTCCGGGCCGGGGAGTCGTGACCTTCTCGCACGGCTGCTGCCGCTCGACCTTCACCCGCGCGCATTCGCCCCGCACCACGCCGCCAGCACCGTCGCGGCGCATATCGGGGTACAAGTGCGTCAGATCGACGCCCGCCCGACCTACGACCTCGCCTGCCTGCGCAGCTACGCCGAGAGCCTCGGGCGTGCGGTTGACCACCGCGGGGGCCTGGCACTCGGCTGGGAGTAATTCTCTCGTCGTGCTTGGCAGTTGCGCATCACGCAACGAACTGGCGGCGGCGCCTACACGCGCAGGCGGGCTTGCATTCGTGACCTTTCGCGCGCAGCCCGGACGAATGCCCGGCTTTTCCCTGCGATGGACGGGCGACCGCCGAAGACGTCATGAACGTTGCGCATGCTCCTGTCGAGCTCGCGCAACCAAGCCTCGACCTCGGTGGTGGCGCGCCAGTCATCTCCTGATACATGCGACCGAACGCGGTGCGTACCGCAGCCGCATCTGCTTGCCGTTGCCGCAGACATAGATGCGTGCTTCCTGCGCGATCAGCGGCATCACGTCCGCGCGGTCGTGCCAGAGCCGATCCTGCACGAACTTGAGCACGCGCCCGGGCGAGAACGTCTGGATTCTCGAGCGAGAAATGAAGGGCAAAAGAGAGCAGGCCGCTTGTCGTCTCGTGGCCAGTCGCCAGAAACGTTACGATCTGATTGCGGATGCTGACCTCGCCGAGCGTCTCGCCAGTGACGGGATCGCGCGGCGAGCATGACGCTGAGCAGGTCCTTGCGCTGGCCCGGCCCGTGCTGCCTCCGCACCGCCACGAGCTCGTCCGCGATTCCTCGGGACCTCCGCCGTCACCGAAATCTTGGCGCGGCGATGGGGCCGGACTTTCCGGCGCTTGCCGCCAACCTGGGACGAAACCTTATGGAAAGCCGGCTCGGCATCCTGACCACGGTGTTCGAGGCCGCGGCGATCGACGCCTGATTGGGGCCTCCCCACCTCGACGGCACTGGCGGCGAACTATGCGCGCCGCGCGCCCCAGGCGGCGGCGATGGCGCGCACCAGCGGCTTGAGATGGAAGCTCGCGTCGGGGCGGATGACGCGGACGATGCCGTGCTGGCGCAAGGCCTCCTCCACCACGGGCCCGATCGCGGCAACGGCGTCCCGGCGCGTCAGGGCGGCGAGCAAGGTTGCTTCGAGCCCGCTTGCGCGGGCGACGTCGATCAGTCGCTCCACCTGCGGCGAGCTCGTGAACGCGATCATCCCGATCCGCCCTTGGGCCAGCTCCCGGATCGCCGCCGCCACCTGATCGGTCTCGGCCTGTGACGCGTAGCGGTAGGGCGTTACCGGAAACACGGCCGCACCCCGCGCGCGCAGCGCGGCGAGCAGCGGCAGGGCGCCGTCGCCCGGATATAGCTGCACCCCGATCACGCGCCCGGCAATGTCGTCGTTTGCGAGCGCGGCGAGCACGCCCGGCGTCGTCGGCGTGGGGGCCGCGAGCCCCGGCGCGATCCCCAGCTCGCGCAACGCCCGCGCCGGCTTGGGCCCGCGCGTGATGCTGCGCACGCGCCCGAGCGCCCCGACAAATGCCGCACGCCCGCCGCGCCGCTCGGCGATGCTCATGAGCCGGCGCAGCCCTTCACCCGTCAGCCAGATCACGTCCTGGAAGGACCCCGCGACGAGCCGCGCAATCCAGGCTTCGGCTTCGGCGGCGTCGTCGAGATCGAGGATCTGCACCAGCGGACAGCGCACGGCGGTCGCGCCCTCCGCTTCCAGCATGGTGGCGAACAGGTCGAGCTCGCGGCTCTCCGGGATGAGAATCGAAAGGCCAGTGAGCGCCCCGGGCATTTCAGACGACGGCCGCCGGCCGCGCCGCACCGGCGGCATCGGGCGGGGCGAAGAACACGCGGGCTACCAGTCGGATGTCCATCTTCCCAGCATAAGCGATGCCCGGGCCGGCCGCGGATCGAAATCAGCGGCGGTCGGGATGCCGCCAACGCTTACGTTTCCGCAGCGAGCTTGTCCTGCGTCTTCGTCTCGAAGTCGCTCGCGTCATGGCGCTCGTGCAGCTGGCTCGACCGCTCGCCGGAGATGCGATTGACCATGCGGCCGCGCTGCACGGCCGGCCGCGTGAGCAGCGCGTCCGCCCAACGTTGGACGTGCCGATAGTCCTGCACGCTCAGGAACTCCGCCGCGCCGTAAAGCCAGCCCTTCGCGAGCCCGCCATACCAGGGGAAGATCGCCATGTCGGCGATGGTGTAGCTGCTGCCGGCCACGTACTCGTGCTCGGCCAGGCGGCGGTCGAGCACGTCGAGCTGGCGCTTCACCTCCATGGCGAAGCGATCGATTGCGTATTCGATCTTGGTTGGCGCGTAGGTGTAAAAGTGCCCGAAGCCGCCCCCGAGATAGGGCGCGCTGCCCATCTGCCAGAACAGCCATGACAGGCACTCGGCGCGCGCAGCGGCGTCCGTGGGCAGGAACGCGCCGAATTTCCCGGCCAGATAGAGCAAGATCGCACCGGACTCGAACACGCGGATCGGCGCCGGGCCGCTGCGGTCCATGAGCGCGGGTATCTTGGAGTTCGGGTTCACCGCCACGAACCCGCTGCTGAACTGATCGCCGTCGCCGATCCTGATCAGCCAGGCATCGTATTCGGCGCCGCTGTGCCCCAGCGCCAGCAGCTCCTCCAGCATGATGGTGATCTTCTGGCCGTTCGGGGTCGCGAGCGAATAGAGCTGCAGGGGATGACGGCCGACCGGCAGCGCCTCATCGTGCGTCGCCCCGGCGATCGGGCGGTTGATGTTCGCGAAATGGCCGCCGCTGGGCTTGTTCCAGGTCCAGACCTTCGGCGGGACGTAATCGGACGCGTTCGTCATGGGCGGTACGGCACCTTCAAGGGAAAAGCGATCAACGGAGCCGATATGTGCGCGGCGCGCGGGGAAACGACCCCCCTCATGCCGCCGGCGGATAATTCGACGGGAACAGGGCCCGCTTGGTCTCCTCGTCGTTGACCTTCTTGAAGGCGTGGTCCGCCCCCACCGCGCGCGCCCGCGCGACGGCCGGACGGGCATCGACCGTCTGGAACAGGCGCTTCAGGTGGGGATAGGCGGCGAGCGGGTCGTCCGCGCCCTTCATCACGCGCGAGGCCCGATCGAGCCAGCCCCAGGCCGACATGTCGGCGATCGTGAGCGTGTCGCCAACGATGTACTCGCGTCCGGCGAGATGGTCGTTCAGCACCTGATAGTGGCGCTGGGCCTCGCGCCGGTAGCGGTTCACCGCATAGGCGATGCCCTCGGGCGCAGCGAACTGGAAATGCACCGCCTGACCCGAGAACGGCCCCAGGCCGGAGGCGATGAAAAGAAGCCAGGACAGCAGCTCCGGGCGATCTTCCGGCGCTCCGAGGAACTTGCCGGTCTTTTCGGCGAGATAGAGGAGAATGGCGGTGGAATCGAAGACCCGCGCCGCCTTGCCGCCCGGCCCTTCCGTGTCGACGATCGCCGGCACCTTGCCGTTCGGATTGATCGCACGGAAGGCGGGAAGGTGTTGCTCGCCCTTGCTGGTGTCGACCGGAATCGTCTCGTAGCGCAGGCCGGCCTCCTCCAGAAAGAGCGCGATCTTCGCCGGGTTGGGCGTGGGGTGGAAATAGAAGCGGATCATCAGGATTTCCTTCAGTCGACGAGGCAACGGTGCGGCCACCAAGCGCCGTGGCGCCGGTCCCAGCGCGGCATCCCCCGATCATCCCGCCGCTCCGCGGCCCTTCCCAGGCCAGGCGACCGAGTGCTCAAGGGAACCGCGTTTTAATATGCTCGTTCCATAATGGGCCAGGACCCCGTCGCTGGCAAGGCACGAATGGCCGGCGCTGCCGGCGCGACGGGCCCGGGCTCTGCGCCCCCGGTCGAGGCCGCGCCACGCCACACCCCGGCCCAACGGCGCATCAAAAGGCCGCGCCCATTTTCTGGGCGAACGCCTGCGAACTGTACGGCAGAGAGAACTGTGCACTCGTCGGCGTCACCTTCGCAATTCTTTCCACATGGACTATCGCATCCGCGAATATATGGCACCCGGCTTGCATCCTCCGCAGCAGGCGGCACGATCTGCGTTGCCGCGCCGGACCGAGATCATGGCATGAGGATGCAGGGATGCCGATGCGAGCACGGAAGCGGGCGACATGGTGGGCGGCGTGCCTCGGGGTTGCGCTCTGTCTCCCGACGGTGACAACCGCGCACGCGGAATCCGTGCTGCGTGTCGCGATGACCGCGGGCGACATCCCCGATTGGACCGGCGCACCCGACCAGGGGTACGAGGGATACCGCTTTGTCGGCTTCTCACTCTACGACTCCATGGTCGAGTGGGATCTCTCGCGCTCTGACGTTGCCGCTGACATCCGCCCGGGGCTTGCCGAGAGCTGGGAGGTCGATCCGAAGGATCCCAAGCGCTGGATCTTCCACCTGCGGAAGGGCGTCAAGTTCCACGACGGCTGCCCCTGGAACGCGGACTCGGCGGTCTGGAATTTCCGGCGCGTCATGGACTCCTCGGCGCCGCAGTACAATGCACGGCACCACGCCATGCAGAGCTGGACGGTCATCAACGTCGCCGGCTTCGAGAAGATCGACGACTATACCGTGGCGCTGACGACCAAGATGGTCGACTCGCTTCTGCCCTACGAGATCGCCGTCTACTATCAGATCTCGAATTGCGCCGTGAGCAAGCTCCACAACGACTACACGGAATTCGCAAAGGCCCCATCCGGAACCGGGCCGTACAAATTCGACAAACTCGTGCCGCACGAGCGGCTGGAGCTGGTGAAGAACCCCGACTACTGGGACAAGAAGCGCATTCCCAAGCAGGATCGCCTGGTGCTGCTGCCGATGCCGGAAGCGACCACGCGGGCGGCCGCGCTGCTCTCCGGCCAAGTGAACTTCATCGAGGCGCCCTCTCCGGATTCCATTCCGAAGCTGAAGGCGGCCGGAATGCAGATCTTCCTGGTCCCATACCCGCACAACTGGGACTATCAGCTCCGGGTCGATCGCCCGCCGTTCAAGGATATCCGCGTCCGCCAGGCCGCCAACTACGCAATCAACCGGGCCGAAATGGTGGACATGCTGCAGGGCGTGGCGACGCCCGGCTACGGCAAGTTCATCGAGTCGCAGCCGTACTACGGTCATCCGATCAAGTACGAATACAACCCCGAAAAGGCCAAGGCCCTGCTGAAGGCCGCCGGCTGCCTGCCCTGTGCCTTCACCGTGGGCATTTCGACCT
This sequence comes from Alphaproteobacteria bacterium, assembly GCA_017307335.1. GTDB lineage: Bacteria > Pseudomonadota > Alphaproteobacteria > Acetobacterales > Acetobacteraceae > JAFKFJ01. The sequence goes on from JAFKFJ010000190.1 coordinate 30,707, forward strand.
CGGGCTCAGGGCAGATGCAGCCGCTGCCGATGAACGAGCTCGTCAAGGAGCAGCTCGAGGCGGTCGGGTTCAAGGTCACGCTCAAGCCGATGGACTGGAACTCGCTGATCGACGTCTATTTTTCCGGCGCCGGGAAGAACCCGACGCTGGATGCGATCAACTTCAGCCTTTCCTCGATCGAGCCTGAGCAGGGCATCATGAAGAACGGAATGACGCAGTACTGGCCGCCGAACGGCCTGAACTGGGGCTATTTCTCCGATCCGGACGTTGACAAGCTGGGCCAAGCGGCGCTCAGTGAGTTCGATGTCACGAAGCGCAACGCCATCATTGCCCACATGCATGAAAAGCTCGTGGCGGATGCCTATGAGGTGTTCATCGTGCACGACCTCAATCCGCGCGCCCTGTCGCCCAAGCTGAAGGGTTTCGTGCAGGCGCAGAGCTGGTTTCAGGACCTGACGCCGATCGTGGTCGAGCCATAGCGGGCCAATGCTGCGCCTGCATGGCATTGTCGGACGCGCCGACGACGCGGAGCTGCATCAACGGCTGCATGCGCTGGAACACGCCGGGGCGCTCGAACGCGTGACGATGGAGGAGGCGGATCTCGGCCGGCGCCGAATCCGCCTCACCTCCGACAAGGGCACCGACTGCGCGATCAGCGTGGATCGCGCCGAGGATCTCTCTGAAGGCGCCGTGCTGCTGCTGGAACCGGGCCGCGCGATCGTGCTGCGCGTCGGGGTGGCGAAGGCGTGGCGGCTGCGCGCCCGCGATGCCGGCGCGGCCCTGCAGCTCGGCTGGCACGCCGGCAATCTGCACTGGCGGGTCCGCTTCGACGGCGACATGCTGCTGGTGCTGCTGGATGGGCCGCTCGCCGAATACCGTGCAAGGCTGGCGGCGTTGCTCGACGCCGGACTTGTCGAGGATGGCGGCGATGGCTGATGCCGCGGCGCTGCTGCTCGCGCTGCAATTCGCCGACAGCGCATTCCCAGCCGGCGGGTTTGCGTTCTCGTGGGGCCTTGAAGGGCTCGTCGCCGATGGGCTCGTCACCGATGCCGACGATGTGGCGGACGTCGTCGCGCAGCAGCTCACGCTGCGCTGGCAGAGCATGGATCGCGTCCTGCTCGTCCGGGCGCACGCCGCGAACGATGCGGCGACGCAGGTTGCGGTCGACCGCCTCGCCGAGGCCGTCACATTCTCCGCCCCGATGCGGGCCGGATCGCGGCGCGCCGGCCGCGCGCTGCTCGGCGTGTGTGCACGGCTCGGCCTGCCGGCGGCCACCGCCTATCAGGCGCTGGCGGCGGACGACGCGCGGCTGGGCCATCTCGCCGTCGTGCAGGGGATCGTCTATCGTGCGGCCGGCATGACATGCCCGATGGCGGAACTGGTGAGCGGCTGGTCGCTGATCAGCGGCTTTAGCAGCGCGGCGGTTCGGCTGGGCGTCATCGGCCATGTCGAGGCGCTGCGGATCACGACGGCGCTGCGTGCGGCGCTTGCGGACCTGCTTGCCGCCCCTGCCCGGCCCGCGGAACTGCCTGCGAGCTTCACGCCGCTTGCCGATATCGCCGTCATGCGCAACCACCGTCGTGATCTGAGAATGTTCGCGACGTGACGGGCGGAGGCCGCCGATGAACCTGACGCCGACCGAGATGGACCGGCTGACCATCTTCACCGCGGCGGAGCTGGCGCGCCGCTACCGCGCCGCCGGTATCCGGCTGAGCCGGCCGGAAGCGGTCGCGCTCATCTGCGACGAGGTGCTGACCGCGGCGCGGCGCGACCTGCCGTATGACGACGTCCGCGACCTTGCGGGCCGGCTGCTCACCACCAACGACGTCATGGCCGGGGTCGCGGAGATGATCCCGCTGATCTGCCTCGAGGCCGGGTTTGCCGAGGGCACGAAGCTGATCGCGATCTTCGATCCGATCCGGCCGGGGGAGGAGACGGCGCTCGCGGCCGATCATGTCGTGCCGGGCGAGATCATCGCGCCCGATGAAGACATCGAGCTTCTCGGCGGTGCCGACGCGGTCGAAGTGGACGTGCTGAACACGGGCGACCGTGACATCCAGGTGCGCAGCCACGCGCATTTCTTCGAGGCCAACCGTGCGCTGCGCTTCGACCGTGCGGCCGCCTGGGGCCACAAGCTCGACGTGCCCGCCGGCGGCGGCGTCCGGTTCGAGCCGGGCATCGCGAAGTCCGTCCGGCTGGTGCCCATCCAGGGCCTGCGCGTCGTCGTGGGGCAGGCGGGACTGGCAAACGGTCCGCTCGACGCGGCCGGCGCGCGCGATGCCGCGCTGGCGCTCGCCCGGACGCGCGGCTATCTCGGGGCATAGGGGCGGAACATGGTGGCAATCAGTCGCCGGGCGTACGCGGAGCTGTACGGGCCGACCAAGGGCGACCTCGTGCGGCTCGGCGACACCAGCCTGCTCGCCGAGATCGAGCACGACTACTCGGTGCCGGGCCACGAGCTCGTCGTCGGCGCCGGCAAGACGCTGCGCGACAGCGAGGGGATCAACGCCCGCGCCCGCTACTCCGATCGCGCCCTGGATTTCGTCATTCAGAACGCGACGATCATCGACGCCGAGCTCGGCATCGTGAAGGGCGATATCGGCATCCGCGACGGGCGCATCGTCGGCGTCGGCAAGGCGGGCAACCCCGACGTGATGCCGGGCGTGCATCCGGACCTGCTGGTGGGCCACACGACGACGGGCATTTCCGGCGCCGCGTTCATCGTGACCGCCGGCGCGATCGAGTGCCACGCGCATATCCAGTCGCCCGAGCAGTCCGAGCATGCGCTTGCCGGCGGCACCACGACCCTGATCGGCGGCAGCCCCGGGCCGGTATTCGAGGTCGGCAGCGGCAGCACCACCACCTTCGCGCGGTTCCTGCAAGGCACCGAGCACTCGCCGCTGAACTACGCATTGTTCGGCAAGGGCGGCTCCGACCCGGCGGCGGTCGAGGAATCGGTCGCCGCCGGTGCGATGGCGGTGAAGGTGCACGAGGATTTCGGCGCCTCGCCCGCCGTGATCGACGGCTCGCTGATCGCCGCCGACCGCAACGACTTCGCCGTCCACCTGCACACGGACTCGATCAACGAGTTCGGCTATTGCGAGGATACGCTCGCGGCCATCGCCGGCCGAACGATCCACATGTATCACGTGGAGGGCGCCGGCGGCGGTCACGCGCCCGACCTCCTGAAGGTCAATTCCTATCCCAACGTGATCCCCTCATCGACCAACCCCACCAACCCGTTCACCGCGTACGGGCTGGAGGAGGGGGTGCCGATGACGATGATCTGCCACCAGCTCAACTACAACGCGCCCGAGGACGTGGCCTTCGCCGAGGCGCGCATCCGTGCGCAGTCGATGCTCGCCGAGGATTTCCTGCACGACATGGGCGCGATCTCGATCTTCGGCACCGACACGCAGGGAATGGGGCGGCTGGCCGAGAACGTCGCGAAGTGCTGGCAGCTCGCCAGCGTCATGAAGGATCGCGTCGGGCGCCTGCCGGAGGAGACGACGGCGCGCGCCGACAACGAACGCATCAAGCGGTACGTCGCGAAACTCACCATCAACCCGGCGATCGCCGTCGGCATCGACGCGCATGTCGGCTCCATCGCGCCGGGCAAGCTCGCCGACCTGGTGCTGTGGCCGCGAGCGTCGTTCGGCATCAAGCCGTGGATGGTGCTGAAGAGCGGTTTCGTCGCCTGGGCGGCGATGGGCGACGGTAACGGGTCCATGCCGCTGTCGCAGCCGATCGTGCAGCGCAAGATGTGGGGCGCGCTCGGGTCGGCGCCGCAGAACCTGGGCGTCGTGTTCGCCTCGCGCCTCGCGATCGAGGCCGGCGTGCGGGACAAGCTCGGGCTCGTCAAGCCGATGGTGCAGATCAAGAGCGTGCGCGGCCTGCGCAAGTCGGACATGATCCGCAACACCGCGATGCCGCATATCGAGGTCGATCCGCAGACATTCGAGGTGCGCGCCGATGGCCGCCTGTTGATGGCCGAGCCGCCGACGCGCGTGCCGCTGGCGCGCCGCTACATGGTGCGGTGAGCGCGGTGAGTACCCGGCCCGCCGCACGCGTGGGCATCGGCGGCCCGGTCGGATCGGGCAAGACCGCGCTCGTGGAACGGCTGATCCCCGCGCTGATGCGGCGCGGGGTCGATCTCGCGGTGATCACCAACGATCTCGTCACCGCCGAGGATGCGGAGCGTGTGCGGCGCTCGGGACTGATCGACCCGGCGCGCGTCGCGGCGGTGGAGGCCGGGGCGTGCCCGCACACCGTCATCCGCGAGGACCCGACGCTGAACATCGAGGCCGCCGCCGCGCTGGAACGACAGTTCCCGGGCGTGGAGCTGATCCTGCTGGAAAGCGGCGGCGACAACCTGGCCTCGACCTTCTCGCGCGACCTCACTGACTTCTGGATGTTCGTGATCGACGTCGCCGGTGGCGACGACATTCCGCGCAAGCGCGGGCCGGGCGTGATCCGCTCGGACCTGCTGGTCGTCAACAAGGTCGATCTCGCGCCCTATGTCGGCGTCGACCTCCCGCGCATGCTGGCAGAGGCGCGCGCGGTGCGCGGGGGGCGGCCGGTGCTGACGACGAATTGCCGCACCGGCGAGGGCGTGGACGCGATCGTGCAGCAGTTGGAGCGGGAGGTGCTGTTCCGCCAATGAGCGGTGCCGCCACCTCACCCCAGCTCGACATCGTGTTCCGCCATCACCCGGTGCACGGGACCTGGCTCGACCGGCGTCGATTCCGATGGCCCTACGCGCTTTCGCGCGCGTTCCGCGCCGAGGGCGGGCCGGCGCACATGCTCATGCTGATCGTGCAGACGGTCAGCGGCGCCATCCAGGCCGAGGATCGCCTCAGCCAGCGCATCCATGTCGGCGCCGGGGCGGCGGCACGGGTCGTGACGCAGGGCGCCACCCCCATCCACCGCGCCGCGGCCGGCCTGGCGTCGCGCGACGCGGTGACGCTTCAGGTCGAACCCGGCGGCATGCTCGAATATCTGCCGGAACTCCGCATCCTGTTCCCCGACGCGAACCTGGAGCAGCACATGTGCGTGCGGATCGCGGAGGGCGCCATGGCGCTGCTCGCCGACGGGTTCGTCCTGCACGACCCGGCGGCCGAGGCGCGCCCGTTCCGGCGCCTGGAAGCGACGCTTACCGTGCAGGGGCCGGGCGGCACGATGTTGGCAGCGGAGCGGATCGACCTCGCCGCGCCGCCGCGCAGCCGCGGGCGTCGCGCGCCATTTCAGGCGCACGGTTCGCTCGTGCTCGCCACATGCCGGCGCGCTGTGTGGCTCGAAGCGGTGAGCGAGGATGCGACGACGGCCCTGTCGCACCACCCCGGCCTCTACGCCGCTGCTTCCCCGCTTCCGAACAACGCTGGCGTCGTCGCAAGAATTGCCGCTATCGACGGGCGGCATCTGCGGCTTGGGCTGCAGGCAGCCTGTGGCGTCTTCCGCCGGCACGCCCGCTGCGCTCCGCCGCCGGAGGGTGATCGCGCGCTGGACGCCGCTGCCGCCTTGCACGCCGTTACTTAACGTAGCATCAATCCAAGATGATGGTATTTCGCGCGGCGAATGTGACCGTGCGCAGCGAAGGAGCAGCGACCATGCCGGCCGAGCCGTTGCACTATCAGAGTCTTCTGGCACTCTCGGCGCAGATCAAGGCCGGCGCGGTCACGCCGCTGGCGATCACCGAAGCATTGCTGGCGCGCATCGAGCGCCACGACGGCATGCTGAAATCCTACACGACCGTTCTCGCCGACCGCGCGATCGCGCGGGCGCGCGCCGCGGGTGACGAGATCGCACGCGGGCTTTGGCGCGGGCCGCTGCATGGCGTGCCGATCGCGGTGAAGGATCTCTGCTACACCGACTTCGCGCCGACCTCCGCCGGCATGTACATCCACAAGGATTTCGTGCCGCCGTTCAGCGCGACGGTGGTCGAGCGGCTGGAGCGCGCCGGCGCCATCCTGCTTGGCAAGCTTTCGATGACCGAGGGCGCGTTCGCAACGCACCATCCTAAGATGCGGACGCCGGTCAATCCGTGGAACGAGGGCGTCTGGACCGGGGCCTCGTCCAGCGGCTCCGGCGCAGCGACCGCTGCCGGACTGTGCTATGCCTCGCTCGGGTCCGACACTGGCGGCTCGATCCGCTTTCCCTCCGCCGCCTGCGGCCTGACCGGCGTCAAGCCGACCTGGGGCCGCGTGAGCCGCCACGGCATCTGCCATCTGTCGGAATCGCTCGACCACATCGGCCCGATGACGCGCACGGCCGCGGATTGTGCGGCGGTGCTCGCCGCCATCGCGGGCGCCGATCCGAACGATCCGACGGCGCTGCTCGCCCCGGTGCCCGACTATCTCGGCGAACTCGCCGGCGGCATCCGCGGCCTTCGTGTGGGCATCGCGCAGGGCTACGCCTTCGACGGGCTCGACCCCGAGGTTCTGGCAACGCTCGATGCGGCGAAGGAGGCGCTCTTGGAACTCGGGGCACGCTTCGTCCCGGTCGAATTTCCCTCGATCGAGGCGGCTGCCCGCGCGTGGACGCAGCTCTGCTCGGTGGAAACCGCGATCGCGCACGAGCCGACCTACCCCAGCCGTGCCGCCGACTACGGTCCGGGCCTTGCCGGATTCATCGACAGCGCCGCCCGGGTGAGTGCCATGGATCTGGGCAAGGCGCAGATCACGCGCGGCAAGTTCAAGGGCCAGGTGGCCGCGGCGTTCGAGGATATCGACGTGCTGCTGATCCCGGTCATGCAGCGCCCGACCCCGGGGGCCGCGGAATGGATGGAGATGGCGGCGGGCGACATCACCGACCTGCTGCGCTTCACGGCCGAGTTCGATTTCACCGGCATGCCAACGATCACGCTCGCCGGCGGGTTCGACAAGCGCGGCGCGCCGATCGGCTTTCAGTTGGTCGGCAAGCACCTGTCGGAGGCGCTGCTGCTGCGTGCCGGGCACGCCTTCCAGAGCATCACCGACCACCACACGCGCCACCCCGATCTCGCATAGCGCCGCGGCCGGCGGCCGGTCGGTTCAGCCGACCGGCGGCCGGCGCGTGTGCCAGTCGGTCGCCTGCTGATAGGCGTGCGCGGCACGCAGCAGGCGCGCCTCCGACAGATGCGGCCCGATCAGTTGAAACCCGACCGGGCGGCCGTCGGAGGTGAAGCCGCAGGGCAGCGTCACGGTCGGGCTGCCGGCCGCGTTCAGCGGCGCGGTGAAGCGCATGAACGTCTCGAAGTCGTCCGCGATCATCGCGCGCACCTCCTCCCAGGTCGGCGTGCCAGTCACGAAGACCGGGCTCAGCACCACGTCCACGTGCTCGAACAGCCGGGCCAGCCGGCCGCGGAACTTGTCGCGCTCGATCGTGCCGCGCGCCAGCGCCAGCGGGCTCGCCGCCCTGCCCCGCTCGATCCCGTCGCGGATCCACGGCCCATAGCGGTCGGCCTGCGCCGGGAACCACGGCTCGTGCACGACCGCGAGTTCCGCGAGTTGCAGGTCGATCAGGTGCGCGAACAGCGGCCGCGGGTCCGGCCATACGATTTCCTGCACCGCCGCGCCGAGGGCCGCAAAGGCGGCGGCGGCCGCTTCGATGCAGGCGACCGCCTCGGCGCTGGTGCCGAGCCGGATGAAGGCCGGGTCGATGCCGACGCGCAACCCGCGCGCGCCAGGCTGGTCGCCGAGGTCGTGCACATAGTCGGGCACCGGGGCGGTCAGCGTCGTCGCATCCTCGGCATCGAAGCCCGCGATCGTGCGCAGCAGGATGGCTGCATCGGCGGCCGAGCGCGCCATCGGCCCGATCGTGTCGTACGACGGGGCGAGGTCGCAGATGCCGTGGCGGCTCACCCGTCCCCAGGTCGGCTTCACGCCGGTCAGCGCGTTCGCGGCCGAGGGGAACCGGATCGACCCGCCGGTATCCGACCCGAGGCTGCCGAAACACAGCCCCGCCGCCGTCGCCACGCCGGACCCGGAGGAGGACACGCCGGTCCAGAGCCGCGCCTGCCACGGATTGACCGGCTGCGGCAGCGCGGGGTGGTGTTCCAGCGTGGCGCCCTCGGTCATGTGCAGCTTGCCGAGCAGAACCGCGCCGGCAGCACCCAGCCGCGTCACTACGGTGGCGTCGTGGTCCGGCCGGAACTCGGACAGGATCGTCATTCCCGCCGTCGTCGGAATGCCCGCGGTGTAGCAGAGGTCCTTCACCGCGATCGGGATGCCATGCAGGGGGCCGCGCCAGAACCCGCGGCCGACTTCTTCCTCGGCCCGCTGCGCCTCCGCCAGCGCGCGGTCGGCGGTGACCGTGGTGAAGCTGTGCAGGGCCGGATCGAGCCGCTCGATGCGCGCAAGCATGTGCCGCGTGAGCTCGACGGGAGAAAGGCGCCGCGCGCGGATGTCGGGCGCGAGCTCGGCGATCGGGCGGAAATGCAGGTCCATGGAATCCCCGCGGGTCAGGAGGCGGCGAGCGCCGGCATGGCCTTGTGCCATCCGGTCGCCGCCTCATAGGCGCCGCCGATGCGCAGCACGGTCGGCTCGTCGAACAGCCGGCCGACGATCTGCATGCCGAGCGGCAATCCGTCGGCCGCGAAGCCGATCGGCAGCGCCAGCGCGGGATGGCCGGTGACGTTGAACGGGATCGTCAGCATGCCGGCCCAGCGCGTGGCATCGGGGCCGAAGCTGTCGAAGCGGGGAGCGGTGGCGACGCCAGTGGCGGCGATGATGCCGTCGTGGCGCTCCAGAACCGCGTTCACGGCCGCCGACAGCTCCATGCGCAGCCGGAACGCCTGCATCAGGTCGGCCGCCGACAGCACCGCGCCGGCGGCGATGCGCTGGTAGGTGTAGCGGCCATAGGCGCGCGGGCGGGTCTTCAGGTCCGCCTCATGGATCGCGTAGGCCTCGGCGGTCAGGATCACGCGCCCGGCTGCCTCGAACAGGCTGTAGCTGGGTAGATCGACCGGCTCCACCTGCGCGCCGAGCCCGGCCAGGGTCTCGGCCGCCGCGTCGATCGCGGCGAGCGCCTCGGCGGTGGTCGCGGGATTGTCGGCGAAGAAGCGGCGGGGATAGGCAAGGCGCAGGCCGGCCAGGCCGCGGCCAAGCGCCGCCGTGAAGTCCGGCACCGGCACGCGGGCGCTCATCGGGTCGAGCGGGTCGTGACCGGCGATGACCTGCATGGTCAGCGCGGCATCCTCCACCGTCTTCGCGATCGGGCCGCAGTGATCGAGGCTGTACGAGAGGGGGAACACGCCGCGGCGGGAGACGCGGCCATAGGTCGGCTTGAGCCCGACGATGCCGCAATAGCACGCGGGACCGCGGATCGACCCGCCGGTGTCGGAGCCCGTTGCCATGCGGAGGATGCCGGCGGCCACCGCCGCGGCGGAGCCGGAGGAGGAGCCACCCGGCATATGGTCCAGGTTCCACGGGTTGCGCGCCGGCGGGAACGGCAGGTCGAAACTCGGGCCGCCAAGGGCGAACTCATGCGTCGCGAGCTTGCCGAGCAGCACGCCCCCGCCCTCCGCCAGCCGCGCCGCGACCGCGCTGTCGGCCTCCGGCACCACGTCCGCCCGCAGATGGGAGTGGCAGGTCGTGCGGATGCCGGCGGTGTCGTAGATGTCCTTGAGCCCATACGGAATCCCGTGCAGCGGCCCGCGGTCGATGCCGCGGCGCAACTCTTCGTCGGCACGCGCGGCGTCCGCGCGGGCGCGTTCGGGGGTGACC
>JAFKFJ010000128.1 GCA_017307335.1 Alphaproteobacteria bacterium
GGACCGGCACCCGGCCGGTGACGAACAGCGCGATCTTCGACCGGTCGGCGACCGTCAGGTTCTGCACCGGGCTGGTGATCTGCGCCGCCGCCTGGCCCGCCGCCTCGACATCATCGGCGCGGTTGAGCGCGAGGAGGCCCACGGCCGCGGTGTCGCCCGGCGCGAGTTCGGCCGCCGCGAGGGCGAGGATGGGGCCGTGCGGATCGACCAGGTCGCTGATCACCGGCCCGTGCCGCGTCTCGCGCACCATCAGCACCTCGTCGGGCGCGCCGCGCACCCGGATGTGCTCCTCGCGCAGGATGAACGGGCGCGGCCCATCGGGGGTCGCATACTGGTCCTTGCCCACCGGCGTCTCGACGAACAGGTCCTGCACGTCGGCGCCATTGTTGGTGAACGTCCAGGCGATGTGGTCGTTGCGGCCGAGGATCACCAGCGGCACGCCCGGCGCCGTCGCGCCGGCCAGCACGTGGCCCGGCGTGTCGATGCGCACGAGGTACCAGATGCTCGGGAAGCCGAAGCCCAGATGGGGGTCGCCGGCGAGCAGCGGGGCGCCGGTCGCGGTGTGGCGCCCGTCCACCGCCCAGGCGTTGCTGGCGGTGTCCGGCAGCGTGAACGGCGCGGGGAAGGTCGGGATGGCGGCGGCGAGCCGGGCGGCCACGCGGGCGAGCGCCGGGTCGGCCGCGCGCGCCTCCGGCTGCCCGCCGCCGGCCGGCGGCCAGAGCGCGTCCACGGTCGCCGGCGGCATGATCGCGTCCAGCACCAGCCGCGCCCGCTCCACCCGCCAGTTGCCGGCGAGGTAGAGCGACATCGTCTTGCCCCAGAGCAGGCTGTCCACCGCGCTCCATGGCCGCGGCGCGCCGAAGGCGATGAACTCGGGGGCGGCGAAGCGGCCGCGCAGCGCGATCCAGGCGTTCACGCCGCGCGCATAGGCGTCGAGCAGCGCCCGCGTATCCGGCGGCAGGCGCGGCAGGTCGGCGACCACGCGCTGGCGCAGGCCGAGCGTGCGCATCATCCGGTCGAGCGGCAGCGTCGCCGGGCCGAACAGCTCCGACAGTTCGCCGGATGCCGAGCGGCGCATCAGCTCCATCTGGAACATCCGCTCGCGCGCATGCAGAAACCCGAGCGCCGCGGCGGCATCGACCTCGGTCGCGGCGCGGATGCGGGGAATGCCGTCCGCATCGAGCGTGACCGCGACCGGGGCACTGAGGCCCGGAATGGCGGCGGCGAGATCGCCGCCCGGCAGCGAGAGCCAGACGAGCCCGGCCACCACCGCCGCGGCGAGCAGAACCAGCGTGCCGAGAACCACGAGCACCCGGCGAAGCAGGCGAAGGGCGCGGCGCATGCGGGCGCGGTCAGGCCATGGAAACGGTCAGGGAGGGCGGCGGGGGATCCATCGCCCGCTTCCTAGCACGGCTTGCCGGCGGCTCGGACTCCCTTGCTGCGCCGTTTCGCGCCGTCTCAGACGTGTACCCCGGTGGGCGCCGTGTAGACCGCGTCCACGATGTTGCCGGTGTTGCGGATGCCGGCGGGGACGAACAGGATGATCTCCGCCTCCTCCTCGGCGACCGGCCGATGCTGCACGCCGCGCGGTACGACGAAGAACTCGCCGGCATTCAGCTCCGCGGAGCCGCCCTGATAGTCGAGCCGGAACCGGCCGCGCCAGCACAGAAACATCTCGTCGCCGTCGTCGTGCTGATGCCAGGGAAACGTGCCCTTGATCTTGACCAGCCGCATCTCCTGGCCATTGAGGTCGGCGGCGATCTTCGGCCGCCAATGCTCGGAGAAACGACTGAACTTCTCGTCGAGGCTGACACGCTCCATGGTTCCTGCTCCGGGCCCTGAATGACCGGCGGACGCTAGCAGCCCCGCTTGGGCGCCAGTAAAGCCGCCCGCCGGCATGGCTGCTCCGTTGTCGCGGACTACCTGTGGCGTGCCTGTGGCGTGCGCCGCGCTACCGTTCGGGCCACGCCGAACGCGCGATGCGCGGCATCTCGAAGCGGTCGGTCGTGCGCGCGTACCAGCCGGCCCCGTGCATCCGGCCGATGAGGTCGAGCGCCGGCGTGTCGATGTAGCATCGCGCCGGATCGAGCACCGCGGCGTCGTGCACGTGCATTGCGACCACGCGGCCGAGCACGATCGCGCGGTCGACATTCACGTCCAGCACCACGAACCGCTCGCATTCGATCGAGACCGGGCTCTCGGCGATGCGCGGCGGGCGCACCTTCGCGCTCGGCGCCGTCGTCAGCCCGGCCTCGGCCAGCTCGTCCACATGGGCACCGAACTCGATCGCCGTCACGTTCATCGCCTCACGCAGCGCATAGGGCACGAGGTTGACCACGAACTGGCCGGTCGCGCGGATATTGGCGCCGGTGTCTTTCCAGGTCCCCGGATGGTCCTCCTCCCGCCGCCCGCCGACGCCGATGCCGACGATCGGAGGATCGCCCACAAAGGCGTTGAAGAACGAGAAGGGTGCGGCGTTGAGCCGGCCGTGCACGTCGAGCGACGTCACCCACGCGATCGGCCGCGGCACGATCGTCGAGATCAGCAGCTTGTATCGGTCCTGGGATGAGAGATCGGCGAAGTCGAACAGCATGCGCGGCGCTCCGGAAGGCGCGCCACACTGCGCAGTCGCTCCGCCGGTGTCCAGCCGGCGGCCGTTCGGGCGCGTCAACTGGGACAACAAGGCACACCTAACTTCAGGGAAAATAAACTATCCACAATTCGCGGGATAGTTCTGTGGATATGCCGGTAGACAAGCCGGCAACTTCGCAATGATCACAAGGCGTTGACATCAGGAAAATCGCGCAGCCGTGAGATGCGGGCAGAACCGGCCTGCGCTCGCGCCGCGAGCGCCCGCCCCGCCGCAGGGCAGGCGCCCGGCGGCCGAGCGTACTGCTAGCGCACGAGGTTCCGTGGCTCGCGACCGGCCAGCACCGCGTCGATCCCGTCGAGCACGATATTCCCCATCGCATCGCGCGTCTCGCGCGTGGCGCTGCCGAGATGCGGCAGCAGCACGACGTTTTCCAGCTTGAGATAGCCGGGATTGAGATTGGGCTCGCCGTCGTAGACATCGAGGCCGGCGGCGGCGAGGTGCCCGTCGCGCAGCGCCGCGATCAGCGCCTCGTCGTCCACGAGCGTGCCGCGGGCGCCGTTGGCGACCACCGCCCCTGCCGGCAGCTTGGCGATGCGCTCGGCATTCAGCCATTGCCGCGTCGCATTGCCGCCGGGCGCATTGAGCGAGAGCATCTCGCTCGCGGCCAGGAAGCTGTCGTCGTCCTCGTGCCAGATCGCACCATCCTCGAGTTCGGCGGAGACGCGCGCGACGTCGCGGTAGTGCACCTCCATCCCGAATGCCCGCGCCATGCGCGCGACCTCGCGGCCGATGCGGCCGAAGCCGAAGACGCCGAGGCGCCGGCCGGAAACCAGGGTGCCGAGAAGCTGCGTCGGCGCCCAGCCGGTCCAGGTGCCGCTGCGCACCAGCCGCTCGCCTTCGTTGGCGCGGCGCGCGGCGGCGAGGATCAGCAGCATGCAGCATTCGGCCGTGGCGACCGAGAGCACGTCGGGCGTGTTCACCACCGGCAGGCCGCGCGCGCGGCAGGCGGCGATGTCGATGTGGTCATAGCCGACCGAGAACGTGCCCAGCACCTTCACCGTCGCCGGCAGGGCGCCGATGGTGGCGCCGTCGAGCTTTTCCGCCGGGCAGCACAGCACTGCGTCCGCGCCCTGCGCGAGGCGCAGGATGTCGGCGGCGACGCGGGGCGTATCCTCGGGATTGAGGCGCGCATCATAGTCGCGGGCGGCGCGCGCCTCGATCGCGGGCGGCAGGTGGCGGGTGATGAGCAGTACGGGTTTCGCCATCAGCGGCTTTCCTCATATCCACAGCGGGTCAATCGGCGGGCGGCCGGCCAGAACGGCGGCAATGTTATCCAGCGCGCGCATCCCCATGGCGGTGCGCGTCTCGACGGTGGCGCTGGCCATGTGCGGCGTCAGGAACACGTTCGGCAGCTCCGCGAAGCGCCGGTCGAACGCCGGCTCGTTGCGGAACACGTCGAGGCCGGCGGCCGCGAGGTGGCCCGAGCGCAGCGCGGCCAGCAGCGCCTCCTCGTCCACCAGCACGCCGCGCGCGGCGTTGACGAACACCGCGCCCTTGGGCAGCCGCGCGAATGCGTCCGCGTTCATGAGCGGCCGGCCGTCCGGAGCGCCCGGCGCATGCAGCGTGAGCACGTCGCATTCGGGAAGCAACGCATGGAGATCGGGAATGAACGTCGCCCCCTGCTCGATCTCGGGGCGCATCCGCTGCTGGTCGGTGTAGCGGATGTCCATGCCGAAGCCGCGGGCGCGGCGGGCGACGGCCTGGCCGATCCGGCCCATCCCGACGATTCCCAGCCGCTTGCCCCAGACCCGGGTGCCGAGCATCTCGCCCAGCCCGAACCCGCGGCGCCAGCCGGCGCGCATGATCGCGTCGTACTCATGCGCGCGGCGGCAGGCGGTGAGAATGAGCATCAGGGTGAGGTCGGCGGTGCACTCGGTCAGCACGTCGGGCGTGTTGGTGACCGGCAGGCCGCGGGCGCGGGCGGCCGCCACGTCCATATGCTCGAAGCCGACGCTGCAGGTGGCGGCGATCCGGACATGATCGGGAATACGGCCAATGACTTCGCCGGTGAACTTCATGTGCGAGGAAATCATCAACGCGTCAGCCTTTGTCGCCGCAAGCTGGCGCAGCATCTCCTCCGCATCCATGTCGCGGCCCTCGGGCCACGGGCAGTCGAACTCGGCGCCGATCCGCACGGCAACGGCCGCCGGGATCTGGCGGGTGACGATCAGGCGCGGTCGCATCGAAGGGTCCCGACGTGGAGGGTCGCATGATGACCGGACGAGCGCGGTTGCGGAAGGGGCCTGGGCGCGCCACCCTTTGAGCATGCGGAACGCGCTGACCCCCGACATCGCCCTCGCCACCGAGCTGTTCACCGCGCTGCGGGAGGCGACGCATGACGGCGTCGGCATCACGCGCGAGGCCTATGGCCGGGGCGAACGGGTGGCGCACGCCATCGTCCGCGCGGCGGCCGAGCGGCTGGGGCTGGAGATCGTGGTCGATCCGGCCGGCAACCTGTTGATGACGCTGCCCGGCCGGGATCGCGCGGCGCCGGCGGTGGTGATGGGCAGCCACCTCGATTCGGTGCGCCAGGGCGGCAACGACGACGGGGCGGCGGGCGTGCTGGCGGCGCTCGCGGCGCTGGCCGGCATGCGCGCCGGCGGCTTCCGGCCCGGCTGCGACGTGGTGGCGCTGGCGATCCGCGCCGAGGAGGGCGGTTCCTGGTTTCCCGTGGGTTTCCCCGGCAGCCGCGCGGCGCTCGGCCGGTTGCCGGCCTCCGCGCTCCAGGTGCGGCGGCTCGAGAGCGGCCGGACACTCGGCGAACACATGAAGGAAGAGGGCTTCGACCCGGACGCGGTCGCGGCG